>SKSJ01000032.1 GCA_007123055.1 Wenzhouxiangella sp.
AGGCTCAAGATCCGCATGGTCGGCCTGTCGGCCACGGCCGGGGCGAAGCTGCCTTCAGAGCTGTCCGGGGGCATGCGCAAACGTGCCGGTCTGGCTCGCGCATTGGCCGTGGACCCGGAACTGCTGTTTCTTGACGAGCCGACCGCCGGCCTGGATCCGATCGGGGCGGCGGCCTTCGACGAGTTGCTGGTGACTCTGCGCCAGGCACTGGGGCTGACCGTATTCCTCATCACCCATGATCTTGATACGCTTTATGCCATCTGTGATCGCGTGGCGGTCATCGGCGACGGCAGGATTCTTGTCAGTGGCCCGTTGTCCGAAGTGGAACACTTCGAGCACGAGTGGGTCCGGGACTACTTTCACGGGCCGCGCGCGCGTGCCGCCAATCAGGCCGGCCGGGCCGGGAGTTGAACGATATGGAAACGCGAGCCAACCACGTCCTCATCGGTGTTTTTACCGTGGCCGGGCTGTTCATGGTGCTGGCAATCGGCCTCTGGGCGGCCCGCTATGCGGCCGACGACACCTGGAAGGAATACATGGTCGTTTTCGAGCATCCCGTCAGCGGCCTGTCGGTCGGGTCGACCGTCCAGTACAACGGCATCAACATGGGCAGCGTGCGCGAGCTAAACCTGGCGCCGGACGATCCCAGCATGGTTCTTGCCCGCATCCGTCTGGAAGCCGACGCTCCGGTGCGCGAGGATACCGTGGCGCGCCTGACGGTGTCGGGTCTGACCGGCGTGGCTTTCATCCAGCTGCGCGGAGGCAGTCCGGGCAGCCCGCCGCTCGAGCCCGGACCCGACGGGGAGCCACCGCGGATCCTGGCCGAGGAATCGGGCCTGCAGAAACTCATCGATGCGTCCGAGGACATTGCCTCCATGGCCAGCGAGGTGATGCTGCGCCTGCTTGATTTCCTGAGCGAGGATAACGCCGAGCGCGTCTCGCACACCCTGGACAACTTCGACCGGCTGTCCGAGGCCATTCTGGCCGAAAGCGACCTGATCGCCGAAACTATTCGCAACCTGCACGACGGCAGTGAAAGCCTGGCCGGTGTACTGGGACGCTCGCAACGACTCATCGACGAGATGAGCGAGGCGTTGGCCAGTATCGATGAGCACGTGATTTCCGGCTTGCCGGAGTTGTCCGATGACCTGGCGCGCACCATGGATTCCCTGGCGACCGCCTCGAGCCGAATCGATCGCGTACTGGCCGACAACGAGGCGGCCATGAGCGAGTTCGGCTTCGAGGTGCTGAGCCCGATGGGGCCTGCAGTCCAGGAGTTCCGTCAACTGGTGCGCGAGCTGTCCCGGCTGACGACCCGGTTCGAGCGCCACCCGACCCGCTTCCTGCTCGGAGGCGACCAGCCAGAGGAGTACCGACCGCAGTGACTTCCCCCCGATCCCGTTTTCAATGGATGCGCCTGCTGTCGCTGGCGCTTGTCATTCCCCTGATCGGCGGCTGCATGCTGGCGCGTTCACCCGGGTCGGTGAGCATCATCGCGCCGCAACTGGAGACTGTCGTCGAAGCCGACTGGCCCGAGGTCGACTGGGCGGTGCTCGTGCAGCGACCGGTGGCCGACCAGATGCGCAATTCAGACCGTGTCCTGGTGCGGGTGTCGCGCTCGCGCCTGCAGCCCTGGCCGGAAGCGGCCTGGCTGGACAGTATGCCGGACATGGTCCATGGTCTTCTGATCCAGTCGCTGGAGGACTCCGGTCGATTCTCCGGAGTGGGGCGGGCCGGTGGCATGCGCTCGCGCTTCGGACTGGCCAGTGAAATTCGAAGTTTCGAGGCCGTCGACGACGGCAGCGGTCGCCTGACCGTGGAACTGGGCATGCGCATCAACCTGGTGCATCAGCCGACTGGTCGCGTCATGGCGACCCGATCATTCCAGGAAAGCCGTTCCGTGGAGGGTCGTTCGCTCGATGCGCTCGTGATCGCTTTCGAGGAAGCGATGGCCGGACTGTTTGCCGATATCAACGGCTGGGTGCTGAGTGCCGGTAATGAAGCGACGGCAGAGCTGGACGGTTGGCGTGACCGGTTTTCTGTCCCCCGCGGACGTCAGCCGCGAGGCAATTGACGCGATCTACCGGGCGTCGAGCAATGCCAGTAAAGGCTGCAGACGTTCCCGCAATTGCGGCAGGTGGGGGTGCAGACGCTCGCTCTCCCCGCGTTCGATCATCTGCAGGGCTTCCTCGATGCCCGGAACCGGTGTCTCTGGAGGACGGACCTCATCGGGTGCGATCGCTTCGGCATCGACCTTGCCAGACAGGCCTTCGTTCAACAGGCTTGCAGCGTCGTTTGGGCCATCGAGGGGGATGGGCTGGACATGGAAGCGACAGGTCACTTCCAGGGAGTGACCGTTGCCCGACAGCCCCAGGGCATCGAGATCGGGCAGGAAGCGATCCTGCAGTGTGCCGGCGCCGGTTCGATCGGTGGCCGGCAGCAGGAAGGTGAAGCTTTCCTCGCCGGTGCGGAAAACGGTATCCTCCTTGCGGATGCTGCGGGCCAGCGTCTGGCCAATGCGCCGTTGCGCCCGCCCGGCATAGGGATCGCCCAGGTCGGCTAGCAGTTGTGCCAGTCCATCCAGTCGAAGGTGCATCAGCGTCAGTGACTGCTCGTGCCGCGCCGCAAAACTGATGGCCTGGGCCAGGCGCTGCTCGCAATATGCTCGATTGCCCAGGCCCGTGGTGCGATCGAGGTGGTGATCACGCTCGAGGACCCGCAACTCGCGGCGCGAACGCCCGGAGTCGACATGGGCCTTGGCCCGTGCGGTCAACTCCGAGGCCTGGAAAGGCTTGGTGATGAAATCGGTAGCGCCACGTTCCAGGGCCACCTTGCGCATTTCTTCCCGCTCCTCGGTACCGGTGACCAGCACCACCGGCAGTTCGGCCAGGCGCCGGGACGCACTGGCACGCACCTGGTCGAGCAGGTCGAAGCCGCTTCGGCCGGGCATCTGCAAATCGGTGAACAGTACCTGGATACGTTCGTCTTCTTCGAGCAATTGCCATGCTTCCTCGGCCGATTCGGCCAGCACCAGGTCGTGAGTGCTGCCGAGGATCTTGCGGGCACACATGCGCATGAGCCGGCTGTCGTCGACGAAGAGAATCCGGGCGCGCGGAAGGACGTTCTCGTGGGTTACGGCGTTCATGCCACGATAAATGCAATTTCCGCGCCAGTAGTGGGGAGAGATTGCCGCCATTCAAGAAGCGCGGAGCTGAATCAGCGCCGGGTCGCCGGTACTCGCAGCTGCCCGCCTCGATGGGGGACAACGAGGTGACGCTGGTCGGCGCAATTGGTCAGGGCAGCGCCCAGCGCGCCTCGTGTCCGCGAGCGTCGACATGCACGAACGGGCCACGGTGTGGACGCGGACCGTACAGTCCCAGGCCGCCGTGCAGACGCTCGTAGCGTTTCGACTCGTAAAGGTCGTCGATGATCGACAGCAGCAGGCGAGCGTCCCGTAAGCCGCTGCGGCCATCGCCATTGAGGTCGTCCATGCGGCCGTCGCCGTTGGTGTCGATGAAGATATCGGCGGCCCCGCCCCAGACATGGCGCGAATAGCGACCGTTGCCGATGGCCTGGTTGTACCAGGGCGTGCGATAGCCGCTCATGACGTGAAAGCTGTCGGTGCGAATGCCGCGCTCGTTGACCTCGGCAAGGATGATCTCGAGCTTGGCCAGCAGTGCCTCGCGCAGGACCAGGTACTTGGGCCAGTGATCGGGCTGTTGCTTGCACAGGAACTGCCCGAGGGTGAAGTGCGGCGAAACCGGCAGGTCAGCCAGCTCCGGCGACACCTCGATCAGCCCGGGCGGTGGCAGGTAGGCCGGGTTGCCTCTCAGTGGCTTGTCCGGGTACTGGCCGATCCGGTAACCGTTGAGGTAGCCATTCTCGACCTGCGCGAGCGGCACCATGACGATGACGTTCAGGCGAGCCGGCTGCGCCTGTTCGGGCTGTATATCGAAGTGGACCAGGCCGGGTTCGTCCGGTGCCGTCCACAACCACCGGGCCGGTCCGCGACGTTGCAGTTCGCCGCCGCCGGCGATGACGTCGGCCCTGGCACCGTCGGGCAAGTGCAGGGTCAGCTCGCGCTCCTGCCCGGGCATGACGAAGAAGGCGAATTCCTGCCAGTCGATGCGCTTGCCGTTGAAACTGATGTCGTAATCCAGCCTGCCCGGGTCGAAAGCGGGCCCGGCCGCCTGGATGCCGGCGGCGAGCAGGCCGCCGGCCAGTAAGGTAATGAAAATCTTCAAGCGTCGAATTCTCTCGTGAGGTCGGTGTTGGGGGTTTCGGAGATTGGTGGTGGTGTATTCAGTGCTTCGATCAGGCGCTGGTCGCGCTGGTAAATATCACGGCGGAAATGAATTTGTTCGTCATCACCGACCCAGGCGGTCCAGTAGAGCAGGTAGACGGGGAGGTGGCGGTCAAATCGTATCGTCGTTTCCCGGCCATGCTCCCAGACCGATTCGATGCGTTCCTCGCTCATCAGGTCCGAGCGCCGGGCAAGCAGCCAACGGGTCAGTTCTTCGGCGTCTTCCAGCCGGATGCAGCCCGAACTGAAGGCTCGTTCGTCCTGCTTGAACAGATTGCGTGCCGGCGTGTCGTGCAGGTAGACGTTGTGGCG
>SKSJ01000052.1 GCA_007123055.1 Wenzhouxiangella sp.
AGGCCGGTGACGGCCGCCGTTTCCACCGCGACATGGACGAATTCGTCGACGAGTTGCGCACCAGCATGCCGGCGGTCTTCGAAAGCGAAGAGTACCAGTCGCGCATGCAGGAATTGCAGGAGGACATCGAACAGCGTCAGCAGGAAGGCATTGCCGAGATCGGTCGGGAAGCCAGCGAACATGACATTGCGCTAATCAGCACGCCGTCGGGTTTCACCCTGGCGCCGATGCGCGATGGCGAGGTCATGGAGCCGGAAGAGTACGAGAAGCTTCCGGAGGACAAGCGCCAGCGTATCGAGAAGAAGGTCGCCGAGTTGCAGAAGAAACTGCAGCAGGCGGTCCAGCGCATTCCGCGTCTTCGCAAGGAGTTGGCCTCCCGCGTGCGTGCGCTCAACGAGGAAATGATCCTGTTCGCGCTGGGCGGGCCGATGCGCGAGCTCAAGGAACGCTGGTCGCACGCCCCGACCGTCATCGAACACCTCGACCGCGTGCGCGAGGACGTGGTCGAAAACGCCGCTGCCTTTCGCGGTGGTCGCGGCGGTGGACCACCCGACGAATTGCTCGACCGCTACCGGGTCAATCTGCTCATCGACAACGCCGAGCTCGATGGTGCGCCGATGGTCTACGAGGACCTGCCCAACCACCATCACCTGGTTGGCCGGATCGAACACCAGGTACGCAACGGGGCTCTCTACACCGAGTTCTCGCTGATCCGGTCCGGTGCGTTACACCGGGCCAATGGCGGCTACCTGGTGCTCGACGCGCGCCGGGTGCTGACCCATCCCATGGCCTGGGAAAGCCTCAAGCGGGTGCTGTTTTCCGGCTCGGTGCAGATCGAGTCACTGGAAAGGCTCTACGGGCTGGTCAGCACTGCCAGTCTGCAGCCCGATCCCATCCCCTTGTCGATCAAGGTGGTGCTGGTCGGCGAGCGGATGCTCTATTACCTGCTGGCCCACTACGATCCCGACTTCCTCGAGCTGTTCAAGGTCGAGGTTGACCTGGAAGACGAGCTGGAACGCGATGACGACAGCCTGATGTTGTATGCGCGGATGCTCGCCACCATGGCCCGCGAGGCCGGGCTGCCGCCGCTGGATCGTGCTGCCGTGGCCCGCCTGATCGAACAGGCCAGCCGGTTGGCCGACGACCAGCTCAAGCTCACTGCCAGCGACCGTGTGCTGCGCGACATCCTCATGGAGGCCGGGCACTGGGCGGGTGACGAGGGCTGTGCCGTGATTTCCGCCGCCCACGTCCAGTGTGCCATTGACGAAAGGCTGGACCGGGCCGGCCGGTTGCGGCGCCGAAGCCTGGAACAGATTCGTCGCGGCACAGTATTGCTGACCACCCGCGGCGAACGTGCGGCACAGGTCAACGGTCTGTCGGTGCTGCAGCTGGGCGGCTTCCGATTCGGCCGCCCCTCGCGCATCACCGCTACCGCCCGCCCCGGCAAGGGGCAGGTCGTGGACATCGAGCGCTCGGTGGAACTGGGTGGTCCGATTCACAGCAAGGGCGTGATGATCCTGTCGCGCTTCATCGCCGGCCGCTATGCGCCCGAGGGTGAGCTGTCGCTATCGGCCAGCCTGGCCTTCGAGCAGTCCTACGGCGGCGTGGATGGTGATTCGGCCTCGGTGGCCGAGACCCTGGCGCTGCTGTCGGCCATTGCCGATGTGCCGCTCAAGCAGTCGCTGGCGATCACCGGCTCGATGAACCAGCATGGCGAGGTTCAGGCCGTCGGAGGTGTCAACGAGAAGATCGAGGGATTCTTCGATGCCTGCCTGGAATCCGGCGGTCTCGACGGCCAAGGCGTGCTGATGCCGGCCAGCAACGTCGAACACCTGATGCTGCGCGAGGATGTGCGTGACGCCATTGCCGAGGGTCGGTTCTTCGTCTACCCGATCACCCATATCGATGAGGCCATTGGCCTGACGACCGGAATGGAAGCCGGTGAAATCGATGCAGAGGGCGAGTTCCCGGAAGGCAGTTTAAACCGCCGGGTCAGCGATCGGCTCAAGACCTTTGCCCGGTCGGCCCGGCGCAGCGATCGGAACAAGAACAACAAGAACAATAACGGCAACGACGACAGCGGCAACGGGGACGATTGACGATGTCGGACGAATCGGCCGATCGCCGTGAGTCGCTGCCGCCCGCCGACGAGCGGGTCATCGTTCTGCTCGATGACTCCCCGGAATCCCTGCGTGCGCTGGAGACGGCCGCCGGCGTGGTCCGCCGTCGCCAGGGCACGCTTCTGGGGCTGTTCGTCGAGGAGCTCGACCTGGTGCGAAGCGCAGGTTTTGCCTTCGCCGGCGAGATCGGCGCGATGTCGGGCCAGGTGCGTCAACGTGCGCCCGAGCGCATGGATGCCGCCATCAAGCGACGCCTGCGACAGGTGCGCACGGCACTGGAACAGGCGGCCATGGCCAGTGGCATCGAACACGAACTGATCGTGCGCCGCGGCCGGGTGGTGGAGGAAATCCTCGCCTTCAGCAATCCGGGTGACCTGCTCATCGTCGGTCGGGTCGGCTGGTCGCGCCGGCTGGGCCGAAGCATGGGCTCGGTACCGCTGGCCCTGGCCCGCTCGGCGCCGGGTTCGGTACTGATCTGGGCCTCGGCACCACCGCGGCCGGGGGGACAGATCGCAGTGCTGGCCGAGAACGGATCGACGCTGGCCTCGGCGCTTGCCGTGGCCGGCGAGCGGGCAAAGCTACATCAGTGCGCGGTCAGCGTGTTGTTGCCGCCGGGACTGGCACCGGAACAGGTCGAGACCGTCCAGCGCCAGACGGCAACCACGCTCGATCCCGTCGAAGTCCCGCATGAATTGCGCTCGCTCACCGCCGCCAATCCCGCCAGCCTGCTCCACGCGCTGGGCCAGACGCGGGCCGTCGAGTTGGTCCTGAGTCGTCGCGGCAGGCTGTTGAGCGATCCGGTGGGCGCACGCCTGCTCGAACGCATCCGCCTGCCGGTGTGCGTTGCGCCGTAGGGTGGCCGGATGGCGAGTGGCCTTTCCCGTGGCCACTTGCCCAGCCCTGCAGGTCAGCCGATCACCAGCTCCGTGGCCGGTTCACGCAGGTTGTAGCGCGAGGCCATGGCCGCGCCGTAGGCGCCGGTGTTGGCAATCAGCATGACATCGCCTTCGCGGCTTTCGGGCAGAAGTCGGTCCAGGCCGAGAATGTCGCCGGTCTCGCAGATCGGACCGACGATGTTGTAGACATGGTCGCCGGCCTCGTCTATACGAGTCAGATTGACGATCTCGTGCCAGGCGCCGTAGAGCGCCGGTCGGATCAGCGAGTTCATGCCGGTGGCGACGCCGATATAGCGCACATCGCCCTTGCCCTTGGTCTGGGTGACCCGGGCCAGCAGGACACCGGCCTCGGAGACCACGTAGCGGCCGGGTTCGATCCAGATCTCGACCGGCTGGCTGAGTTGCTGCCGGAGCCGGGCCAGGCCGCCGTCCAGCGCGGTGATGTCCAGTGGCTGGCCGTCGGAGCGGTCGGGTACGCCCAGGCCACCGCCAAGGTTGATGACCTCGACCTCGCCGAGCTGGCGTGCCGCTTCACCCAGCGTTTCCAGGCTGCGGTGCCAGTTGTCGGCGTGCAGGATGCCCGAGCCGGTGTGGGCATGCAGGCCGACGATGCGGATGTCGTGGGCGTCGGCCAGGCGCCGCACGCGATCGAGTTCGGACAGGGGGATGCCGAACTTGGAATGCGAGCCGGCCGTGCGCACCAGCTTGTGATGACCCAGGCCGGAGCCGGGGTCGAGGCGCAGAAACAGCTCACAGCCGGAAAAGTCGCTGCCCCACTGCTCGAGGATGTGCAGGTTGTCGATGGTCAGGCGCATGCCCAGTTCCAGCGCCCGGCGGTACTCACTGCGGGGAATGAAATTGGGCGTGAGCAGCATGGCAGAAGGATCCAGGCTGTCGACGCTGGCCAGGGCATGCTCGGCCTCGGCCGTCGACACGCATTCGATCCCCAGCCCGGCCTCGACGACGGTGCGCAGGATATCGGGGTGCGAGTTGGCTTTCATCGAATAGAGCACGCGGTCGACCGACCGCATGGACTTCAGGCGCGAGCAGGCGGCGCGGACGCAATCGAGCGAGTACACGTAAGCGCTGTCTTGACCGACAAGGCGTTCGAGCAGCTCCTCGCGCTGCTCGGCCCACCAAGGGCGCGTCGGCTGCACCTCGGCATCGCGGCGGAACAGTTGTTCCCATGTCGGTCCGAAGATCGAGTCGCCGCCCACGCCGCCGGGGATGACCTGCTGGTGCAGTTGCTGGACCAGGCGGTCGGCATGGCGCGATTCGACCACGAAGGTCAGGTTGAGGTCGTTGGCGGCCTGGCTGACCTGGTAGATGCGGCGCTGCTCGAAGACTTCCAGTGCCGGGCCCAACCGATGCAGGATGGTGCGGATACCCAGTCCGACCAGGCTGACGGTGGCGCAATCGGGCAGGATCTCGACCCGGCAAAGCCTTGAGAGGCGGCGCTCGAGTTCATCGAACGTTTTCGCATCGGTGACATTGGCGCCGGGATCCAGGGTCAGTGTAACGTTGGATTCGGAGGTCGAGACCTGGTCGACCGACAGGCCCA
>SKSJ01000043.1 GCA_007123055.1 Wenzhouxiangella sp.
CAGGGTCACACCGGGCAGGTGATGCCCCTTGGCCAGCATCTGGGTGCCGACCAGGATGCAGGGCTCGCCGCCGCGCACTTTCTCCAGCAGCTGGTCGAAATCGTGGCGGCCGGTCATGCTGTCGCGGTCGACGCGACGGACCGGCACCTCGCCAAACTCTGCCTTCAACTGGTCTTCCAGGCGCTCGGTGCCCGCCCCCAGGGCGAGCAGTTCAGGTGAGCCGCACTCGGGACACCTGGGCGGGGCGCGATGGTGAACGCCGCAGTGGTGGCATTGAAGACTTGAGTTGACCTGGTGCCAGGTCATGTGGGCGTCGCAACGATGGCAGTCGGCCGACCAGCCGCACTCGGCGCACATCAGCACCGGCGCGTAGCCACGCCGGTTGCGATAGATCAGCACCTGCCCGCCCGCTTCCAGATGCCGGCGCACGCTGCGCACCAGTTCCGGATCAAGCCGCCCGGAACGGCCACGAGCGTCGATGATGCGCCAGCGCGGCAGGTTCGCCGCCCCCGCCCGTTCGGTCAACTCGAGCAGGCGGTAACGCCCCTGCCCGGCGTTGTGCAGGCTTTCCAGCGAGGGCGTGGCCGAGCCCAGCACCACGGGAATACCCAGCTTGCGTGCGCGCATTACGGCGACATCGCGGCCGTGGTAGCGCGCCCCCTCGGCCTGCTTGAAGGAGCTGTCGTGCTCCTCATCGATGACGATCAGGCCGGGATTTTTCAGTGGCAGGAAGACCGCGGAACGGGTGCCGACGATGACGCGGGCCCGCCCGGAACGCGCCGCCCGCCAGCAGGCCAGGCGCTCGCCTTCACTGAGGCTGGAGTGATAGACGTGGGCCGGGGCACCCAGGCGCGATTCGATACGTCGGACCAATTGCGCGGTCAGGCCGATCTCGGGAATCAGGATCAGGACCTGGCGATCGCGTGCGAGCATGCGGCGGGCCGCACTCAGATAGACCTCGGTCTTGCCACTTCCGGTGATGCCGGCCAGCAGCAAGGCCTCGAAGCGGTGACGGGCAGCGAGAATGGCGGCAACGGCATGGCGCTGCTCGACATTGAGCGCCGGGCCCGGCGTTGGCTCGATGACATCGGGGGTGTCGATGGCACGCACCAGGCCGGCATCGAGCATGCGCCTTAGCACGTCGGCGCCGAAACCGAGCTCGGCCAGTTCGCGACGAGACAGCGGCCCGTCGGCGAGCCGGTCGCGAAGCTCGACCTGCCGCGGTGCGCGCGACAACTCGGCCTCACGGCCCTCCGGCGACAGTTCGATAAAGGGCTTTGGCGGCGGGCGAAAGTCCCGGACACGGCGCAGGGCACCGGGCAGAAGCAGGTTGGTGGCCTCGCCGGGGGCCGCGCCGTAGTAACGACAGCACCAGTCGGCCAGTTGCAACAGGGGCTCGTCGATCAAGGCCTCGTCGAGCACGCGCGCGACCGGCTTGAGCCTGACCGAAGCGTCTGTTGGCGGAGAGCCTTGTGCAACGACGATACCGACCAGTTGCCGGCGACCAAAGGGGACGAGCACGCGACTGCCAACTCCAGGCAGGTTCCCGCCCGGCGGCGGCAGGTAGTCGAACGGCCGCGGCAGCGGGACCGGAACGAGGACGCGGGCGGTGACCGCAGCGGCGCCTGACACGAACTAGTCGATGTCGATACCGGAGGAACCGGATTCGCGATGGGCCAGCAGGTGGGTGTCGCCGTCGAACTCGATGAGATCCGACAGGATGCGGGCCGATTCGGTCAGGAACAGGTCGGGCTTGTCGTCATCCGCTTCTTCATCATCGTCATCGTCGACGGCGGCCGTCTCATCAAGCAGGCCTTCTTCCGGATCGCCGCCACCGCGCGCATAGCGCTTGGCGCGTCGTGCCTCGACCTCTTCCATTTCCTTTCGCCGGATCTCTTCGTTGAGCGAGACGATTTCACGGTCGGACTGCTTTTCCCACTCGGCCACGTCAGCCAGCAACTCCCTGAGTTCCTCGTCACTGTCGAGGCGCTGTTCGTGGCGATGGCGGGCCAACTCGATCAGGCCCGACAGGTCGGCATAGGTCTGATATTCGGTCGGCTCGATCTCCGCCCATGGCATGGCGAAGTCCAGCGCACTTTCACCCCACTCGTCGGGATCACCGGCCGATGGCAGGGCAATGTCGGGCACCACACCCTTTGCCTGGGTCGATCCGCCGGCGATGCGGTAGAACTGCGCCATGGTCAGCTTGATCTGGCCCAGGCGCGCATCCTCGCTGCGCGACATGTTGTCCAGGTCGATGAGGTTTTGCACCGTACCCTTTCCGAAAGTCGGCTCGCCGATGACCACACCGCGCCCGTAATCCTGGATGGCGGCGGCGAAGATCTCGGAGGCCGAGGCACTGCGGCGGTCAACCAGCACGCCCAGCGGACCTTCCCAGGCCATGCCGGGCTCGCGGTCTTCCTCGAGGCTGACCTGGCCGCGCGAATCGCGCACCTGGACGACCGGACCGGTGTCGATGAACAGTCCGGTCATGGTGGTTGCCTCGACCAGCGCACCCCCGCCGTTGCCGCGCAGATCGACGACGAGCGCATCGATGCCCTCGTCCTTCAGTTCGTTGATCAGCCGCCGGACATCGCGGGTGCTCGAGCGGTAATTGGGTTCGTTGCGTGCCCTGCCCTGGAAGTCGACGTAGAACACGGGAACGCGCACCACGCCGACACGACGGGTCTGGTTGCCGGCGGGCACTTCGATGATGTCCTTGCTGGCCGCCTGTTCCTCGAGCTTGACCTCGTTGCGCGTCAGTTCGAGCACGGTCGACGGGCCGCTCAGGCCGGTGTCGGCCGGCAGGATCTCCAGGCGCACGATGGTGTCGCGCTCGCCGCGGATGAGGTCGACCACGTGATCGAGCCGCCAGCCCACGACATCGACCATCTCGCCGTCCTCGCCCTGGGCAACGCCGATGATGCGATCACCCGGCTGGAGGCGGCCATCGAGATCGGCCGGACCGCCCGGCACCACTTCCGATACCGTGGTGTACTCGGTTTCACGCTGCAGCAGGGCACCGATGCCGTCGAGCGACAGGCGCATGGAGATTTCGAAATCCTCCGAACGGCGCGGCGACATGTAGGCCGAATGCGGCTCCACCGAGCGGGCGAAGGCATTCATGAACAGCGAGAACACGTCTTCGCTGTTGAGCTCGCCGACGCGGCGCTTGAGACCGCTATAGCGCTCGGTCAGCGTTTCGATGATTTCATCGTCTTCCTGTTCGGCCAGGCGGAGCCTGAGCCAGTCGTTCTTGACGCGCTTGCGCCAGATCTCTTCAAGCGCTTCGCGGCTCTCGGCCCAGCCTGCCTCGCGACGATCAAACTGGTAGTCCTCGTCGGCGGTGAAATCGAAGCCTTCATCAAGCAGCAACAGCGCATGCTCGATGCGCTCGTCGACCCGCCGGGTATAGCGGTTGAACATGTCGAAAGCCGGTTCGAGATCAGCCTGGCGAATAGCATCCGACAGGTAGTCCCGGTAGCGCTCCATGTCGCTCACATCGGCCGCGGTGAAGAAAGAGCGATTGGGATCGAGCTGCCTGAGGTACTGGTCGAAGATCCGCGACGACATGTCGTCGTCGAGTTCCTGACGATGGTAGTGATAGCTCGTGATGAACCGCGAGGCCAGTCGGCTGGCGTAATGGTGATGCGGTTCGGCCGACAGGGCCGCTGCCGGCTCGTCGGCAATCGCGGCCGGCACGGACGTCGGCGTCAGCCACCCCATCATCGCCGGTATGGATACCAGCGCCACCAGGGCAATGATCGAGAAGCGAATCAGGTTCATTTTCATGTCAGCTATGACCGGCCCGAAGGCTTTCGGTTCGCCGCAACCCCGGCGCCGGTGAACGGGTGTCTTTCGGATGGTAACCCATCAGGTGGCAAAACGCTTTCACCAGTCGCCCGGCCATGTCATCCCACTGCGCGCCCTCGACATGGTCGACGACCTGAGTCATCGCCAGGCCGGCAAAACCGCAGGGGTTGATCCACGAAAATGGCGTCAGGTCCATGTCGATATTGAACGCCAGCCCGTGGTAGGTGTGACCCCGTCGCACCTTCAGGCCGATGGAGGCGACCTTGGCCTCGTTGATGAAGACCCCGGGCGCGCCCTCGCGGCGAATGCCGCCTACGGAGCAATCGGCCAGCACGTCGATCACCGCCTGCTCGAGCCGGTCGACCAGGCAGCGCACACTGGTCCCGGTGCGTTCCAGGTCGAGCAGCGGATAGGCCACGACCTGGCCGGGCCCGTGGTAGGTCACCTGGCCACCGCGGTCGGTCTGCACAACCGGAATGTTGCCGGGATTGATGAGATGCTCCGGCTTGCCGGCCAGCCCCTGAGTGAACACCGGATCGTGCTCGACCAGCCACAGCTCGTCGGGCGTGGATTCGTCGCGCGCATCGGTGAAATCGCGCATTGCCGCCCAAACCGGCTCGTAGGACCGGCGGCCGAGGTGGCGGACCGTTAGTTCGTTTATTCGGTTGGTTCGTTGGTTCGTTGGTTCGTTCATTCGGTTGTTTCGTTGAATGGTTGATTCGTTACCAGACCGG
>SKSJ01000089.1 GCA_007123055.1 Wenzhouxiangella sp.
TGTTGAGCCAGCTGTTGGCAGCGATGATCAATTCGAGCATGGCGGGTATCCCTCGGTGATTTGTTGTGGTCGTAGCCTATCCGAAACCAGGCCCGGGCGCATAGTCCGGGGCGGTCGTCACTCCATCTCCGGCGCCATCAGTTCGGCCATTTCGTCTCGTCGGTCCATGGCATCGGCGAAACCCAGATCGATCAGTTCGCGGCAGAACTCGGCCTCGAACAGCAGGTAACCGACGAGGCGACCGTGACCGGCGCCGATCCCCTTGAGCAGCGCACGCACACTGGCGGGCAGGCGATGCATATGACGTTCGGCGACCTCGCGCAGATCAACAGACGGTCGCAGCAACAGTGTATCGACGCGCCGCAAGCCGGTGGCCGCGCGGTGATCTTCGGGAATCGCGGCCCAGGTGCGGTTGTCGCGTTCAACGCGCTCGAGGTCGCGCGAGAGGTGATCCATGAAGATCACGTCGAGCAGATAGCCGCCGATCTCGCCGAGCGCGGGGTACGACGTGACCGCCTCGGGCTCCGGATCGGGACGCTCGTCGCGGGTACCGATGACCAGCAGCCGATCGGATCCGGCGCGCAGGGCCGGTTCCAGTGGTGCGGTCTGGCGCATGCCGCCGTCGCCGTAGTACTCGTTGCCGATGCATTGCGCCGGGAACAACAACGGCAACGCGGCGCTGGCCAGCAGGTGACGGTGATCGATGCGTGTGGCGAGACCGGCCTGGCGCGTGGCCCGCCAGGGACGAAAGTCGCCGCCTGCCTGGCAGAAGGTGACGGCACGATTGGTGGCGTATCCGGAAGCGGTGACAAACAGCGCGCGAAGAGATCCCTGCTTGATCGACCGGGCAATGCCCTCCGGCTGCAGCTCGCGCTCGAGCAACTGCGCCAGCGGGCGATTGTCGAGCAGGGAACGCGGATTGGCCACGCCCAACCCGCCCAGGGTCATGGCCGCAAGCCAGTGCAGCCCGCTGACCAGGTTGTGGCCCCAACCCGTGCGGTAGACCCGTTCGCAGCGCAGGCTACCCCAGAAGTGTTCGAGACGTTCGACCGCGTGGCGGAAGTCGCCGGCATGGCTGGCCAGCACACCGGCGTTGATCGCACCGGCCGAGACGCCGGCAATCACGGGAAACGGCAGGGCCCGACCCGGTAGGAGTTCGGACAGCGCCTTGAGGACGCCGACCTGGTAGGCCCCGCGCGCTCCGCCGCCGGGCAGGATCACTGCCGGTGGCGCCTGGACGCAATCTCGCCGCGAGGCCGCCATTCCCCTATCGCCCCTGATCGCGGCGGCCGGCAGATTCCATCAGCCGCCGCTGAGCACCATGGCTTCGTGACCGTTGTCGAGCAGCCGCCGCCTGGCGCTGTTGGCCTCACGGGCACTGTCGAACGGCCCCACACGCACGCGGTGCCAGGTCACGTCGTTGACGGTCACCGTCTGCACCTGCGCATCCAGGCCGAGAAGGGTCAATTCGGCTCTCAGGCCATCGGCATCGGCCGAAGAGCGAAACGACCCGACCTGCAACAGATAGGAATCCTGCTCGGCCGGCTCGGGGCGCTCGCGCGCGCGTTCCTCGAATTCCTCGCGCGGCACGACCACCTCGATCTCGGGCAGCACCGTGAAGAAATCGTATTGGCGGCTGCGCGCATCCTCGCCGGGCTCGGCGATGGCCGGCTCGTCATGACCGGCGGGAAGGCCGGGCGGCGTATCACTGCCGCTGGGCAGGTAGCCACCGACCCATGCCAGGGTCGCCACACCCAGCCCACAGATCACGCCCGCCCCGAACAGCATCAGGCCGTTGAGTGCCGGAGCGCCGCCGCCTCGTCTTGCCTGTCGCCTGGCCACCTACATTTCCCTCGGTGCCGAAACACCGATCAGCTTCAGTCCATTGCGAAGCACCTGGCCCACGGCCGCCACGAGATTGAGGCGCGCATTGCGCAGGTCATCGTCGTCAACGAGGAAGACGCTGGCGTTGTAATAGGTGTGAAAGCGCGAGGCGAGTTCGTGCAGGAAGTGCGCGAGGATATGCGGGCAGCGCTGGCGCGCGGCACTCTCGATCACCTCCGGGTAACGGCCGACGGCTCGCAGAAGCTCCTGCTCGTGGTCGCTGTCGAGACGGTCGATGGAGGCTTCGCCGATGGCCTGGTTGTGTCGCTGACCACGGCTGTCGAGCTCGCGGAACACGCTGGAGATGCGTGCATGCGCGTACTGAATGTAGTAGACCGGGTTCTCGTTGGCACGTGACTTGGCCAGGTCGAGATCGAAGTCCAGATGCTGCTCGTGCGAGCGCATGACGTAGAAATAACGCGCCGCGTCGTTACCGACCTCCTCGCGCAGTTCGCGCAGGGTGACGAAACTGCCCGAGCGCGTCGACATCTGAACCTTGCGACCGGCGCGGTAGAGCACGGCGAACTGCACGAGCTGGAACTCGAGTCGTTCGGGATCCTCGTCCAGCCCCCGAGCAGCGGCCTTGAGACGCGGGACGTAACCGTGGTGATCGGCTCCGAAGATGTAGAGCGAGGTCCCGCGGCAGCGGTCGAGCTTGTCGAGCAGGTAGGCGACATCGGAAGCGAAATACGTGGTTCGACCATCGTCACGTACCACCACGCGATCCTTGTCATCGCCCAGCTCCGTGGCACGAAACCACCTGGCGCCGTCTTTTTCGTAAATCCATCCCTCTTCATCGAGGCGCTCCAGCGCGCGTGACAGGGCACCGCTGCGCTCCAGACTGCGTTCGGAATACCACTGGTCGAACTCCACACCGAATGCGGACAGGTCGTTGCGGATGTCGTCGAGCATGATTTCCAGGGCAATCCCGAAACAGGCCTCGTAGCCATTCTCGCCGAGCAGTTCCCGCGCGCGTCGGATGAGGGCATCGATATGCCGTTCGGGATCGCCACCGTCGGACTCGTCCGGGGGCAGGTTGTCGAGGACCGCCGATTGCGAGTACCTGAGATCGTCTCCGTGCCGCTTGCGCACTTCACGCGCGATGTCGTAGATGTAGTCGCCGCGGTAACCGTTGTCCGGGAAGCGGACGGACTCGCCGCTGAGCTCCAGGTAGCGCATCCAGACCGACACCGCGAGAATATCCATCTGCCGGCCATGGTCGTTGACGTAGTATTCGCGATGCACCCGGTGCCCGGCGGCCTCGAGAATGGCACTGAGGCTGGCCCCGTAAGCCGCACCGCGCCCGTGCCCGACATGCAGCGGGCCGGTAGGATTGGCGCTGACGAACTCCACCAGCACCTGACCACGCGTGCCCGGCCGCTCGCTGCCGTATTGATCGCCGTCGGCAAGCGCCGAGCGCAGCACGACCCGGAAGTAGTGGGCGCTGGCGAAGAAATTGAGGAAACCGGGGCCGGCGACTTCGACACGCTCGACACGCTTGGACGCCGGCAGCCGTTCGATGACTCGTTCGGCCAGGGCGCGCGGATTCATGCGGGCTGTCTTTGCCAGTCGCATGGCGACGTTGCAGGCATAATCGCCGTGCGCACGGTCACGGGTGCTCTCGACCTCGAACTCGGGTTCCAGGTCGGCGGGCAACTCGCCCTCGCGCTTGAGATAACCCAGCGCCTGACTGATCAATTCCTCGATATGGGCACGCATGTTTTGCCAATGGGACGAAACAGCGGGTATTGTAACGGCGCCCGCGCCCTCAGGGAGTCCCTGAACAACTCTGCGCGGGCACGGCGGATCTTTGCGGGAGGCTTCCTGGCGAGCCGCCAGTTATCCACACAAGCTGTGGATAACTGTGTGAACAGTCTTGGGAAGACCAGGCGCAACGCCCGCAGCCGCTGTCGCGGGAGCAAATTGAACAGAATCTGCCACTTTTGAAAAACGCAACAAATCAGTGGGTTAGAGATCTTTTCTACACAGAAGCAGCCGCTCGGGCCGCTAAGGGGCTGTTTCACCGTCCCCGGCCCCGGATGTGAATAACATGTCACGGCAAGGACGATCAAGATGCACACGAGAGACTTTCAGCAATACCAACCGGAGTGCGGCGAACGGGTCTGGATCGATCCCGCGGCGGTTGTCATCGGACGCGTCCAACTCGGCGACGACGTCTCGATCTGGCCGGGTGCCGTCCTGCGCGGCGACGTCAACTACATCGAGGTGGGTGCGCGCACCAATATCCAGGACGGCACCATCTGTCACGTCACCCACGATGGACCTTACACGCCGGGCGGGAAACCGCTCATCCTGGGCGAGGACATCACGGTCGGTCACGGCGCCATCCTGCACGCCTGCACGATCGGCGACCGTTGTCTGATCGGCATGGGCGCGCTGGTACTCGACGGCGCCGTCATCGAGGATGACGTCATGCTGGCAGCCGGCAGTCTGGTCAGCCCCGGCAAGCGGCTGGAATCGGGCTGGTTGTATCGCGGTCAACCGGCGCGGCCGGCCCGGGAACTGACCGGGCAAGAGCTGGAGATGCTGCGCTACTCGGCTGCCAACTACGTGCGCCTGAAGGACGAGTATCTGGAGGGGAAATAGGTAAAAGGTAAAAGGTGAAAGGTAA
>SKSJ01000036.1 GCA_007123055.1 Wenzhouxiangella sp.
GGGCAGGGCATGAGCTATTTCGCCCGTCGCGCCAGCGACTGCGCGGAGGCCGGTTACCCGGCCGACCAGTCTGCCTGGACGCGCGGCTGGGACGTTGGCATTACCTGGTTTTGCACACGCAACAATGGTTTCCGGCAGGGTCTTGACGGATACCGCTACGATCAGATTTGTCCCGGCCACATCGAACAGGACTTTCTCGACGGCTACGAAACCGGCTACGCCATTTACCAGTACAGCGAACGTATCGACCGTACGGCCGCGGAAATCGAACGTGTCCGCGACAGGCTGGCGGAACTCCGGGGAGAGCGTCCCCGCGACGGCGAAGCGATTGCCGATGCACGCGACCGGCTCGCCGTGCTCGACGATCGCCTGCGCCGAGAGGAGTTGGAGCTGGCGCGTCTGAAGGGCCTGGCCCAGGGGCAGGGGTTTCCTGTCGCGCTGTAGAGTTATTCAGAGGCTCTTTAGAGCTCCTTGCGAACCTCGACGACACCGCTGCCGTCCCGACTGGGGTGGCGGCTGAACCCCAGGCTGCGGGCCAGCGCCAGCATGGCCTGATTGTCCTCCAGCACCAGCCCGTAGAGTACAGCGACGCCTTTCTTGCGAGCCCATTCAATGGCCCGGGTGAGCAGGTAGCGTCCCAGTCGCTGGCGCTTGAGATCACCGCCGACGATGATGGCAAACTCGGCCTGTTCGCCGTCGGTATCCAGGGCGACCCGGACCACGGCACCGATCAGGGCGACATCCGGTGGCCTGGCCTCCACCAGCACCAGGGCAAACTCCCGCTCGGGATCGAGCGTCGCCAGCCGCGCGGCGTATTGTGGCGTGAGTTCCTTGATCGGATGCATGAAGCGCATGCGTACTTCGTCGGGAGTCAATTCCAGGAAACTGCGCCTGAGCACGGGGGCGTCGGAAGGTTGCATCGGGCGCAGGATGAAGCGACGCCCGTCGGACAGCTCGATGGCCTCGCACCACGCCCGACCAAGGGGCAGGCGAGTAAAGGGGTAGCGGCGGCTATGGCGGGTGGGGAGCACTCGCCTGGCTAGCGCATTTTTCTCTGCAGGTCTTCCAGTGCATCGGCACCCGGGTTGAGGCAATCGAACTCGATGTCGCGAAGCGGCTGCAATGCCGTGCCGGACAGTTGATGAAATTCCGGCAGATCGGAATCCCGGTAGAGCAGGCCGGTGACGACCTTGCCGAGGGCGCGATGGCGCTCGAGATACTCGAGTGCATGTGCCCGGTCGCCCGGATCGTAATCGGCTTCCAGCTTGCGGAACCGGATCACCGAATCGTCATGCAGTTTGACTGGCAGTTCCTCGCCCTCGTCGTAGTTCGCCTCGATGGCTTCGGCCGGTTCGACCAGATCGGCGACGGTGACTGACTCGTGGTGTTCACGTGTCCAGGCATAGCTCTTGGTCGAGCCTTCGTGGTCGTTGAAGGTCACGCAGGGGCTGATCACGTCGAGCACCGCGCAGCCCGGGTGGGCCAGGCCGGCCTTGATCAGCGGCACCAGTTGCTTCTTGTCGCCGGAGAAGCTGCGCGCGGCGAAGCTGCCACCCAGAGAGATGGCGGCGGCTACCGGGTCGATGGCCTGCTGGCGATTCTCGATGCCGGCCTTGCTCTTGCTGCCTGGATCGGCCGAGGCCGAGAACTGGCCCTTGGTCAAGCCGTAGACACCATTGTTTTCGATGATGTAGAGCAGGTTGATGTTGCGCCTGACCGCATGGGCGAATTGCCCCATGCCGATGGATAGTGAATCGCCGTCACCGGAGATACCGACGGCGATCAGGTCGCGATGCGCCGCCAGGGCACCGGTTGCCACCGACGGCATGCGGCCGTGCACGGAGTTGAAGCCGTGGGCGCCGTTGAGGAAATAAGCGGGTGTCTTGGACGAACAGCCGATGCCCGACATCTTGATGACCTGTTCGGGCTTGATGGCCAGTTCCCAGAATGCCTGCACCAGGGCGGCGGTGACCGAATCGTGACCGCAGCCGGCGCAGAGCGTGGACATTCCCCCCTCGTAATCACGGATCGTCAGGCCCAGGGGGTTGCGTCGCTGGCCGGACCACTCCACTTTTGGCTTGGTGATGAAACTCATGCCACCGCCTCCTTGCGAATGTACCTCCGGATGCGCTCGCTGACGGCATCGGACGGGATGGGCAGCCCGCTGTAGTGCAGGATTGACACCAGCTTGTCCGGATCGGCGTGCGTTTCCAGTTTGAGCAGCGAGCGCATCTGCCCGTCACGGTTCTGCTCGACCACGAAAATCGTCGCGTGTTCGTCGAGAAAGGCCTGCACCTCGTCACTGAATGGAAATGCCCGCAGTCGCAGGTAATTGGCGTGGATGCCGCGCTCGGCCAGCCGCTCGAGTGCCTCCACCACCGCTCCATGGGATGAACCGTAGGCGATGATGCCGATGTCGGTATGGTGGCCGCTGTCTGTGCGAATCGGTGCCGGCACCATGCTGCGAGCCGTTTCCCACTTGCCCAGCAGGCGGTCGACGACTTCCTGGTATTCGACGGCGTCTTCGGTGTAACCGCCCAGGCGATTGTGGCCGGAGCCGCGCACGAAATAGGCACCCTTGCGATGGGAGCCGGGCAGGGTGCGGTAAGGGATGCCGTCGCCGTCGACGTCATCGAAGCGATGAAAAGCATCCAGCTCTTCGAGTTCAGCCGCGCTGAGCACCTTGCCGCGGTCGGGGCTGTATTCATCGTCCCAGGTCATCTTCGGGATCATCCAGTCGTTCATGCCGATATCCAGATCCGACAGGACGAATACGGGGGTCTGCAGCCGGTCGGCCAGGTCGAAGGCCGCAACCGACAGTTCGAAGCATTCGCGCGGATCGGCGGGCAGGAGCACCGGGTGTCGGGTGTCGCCGTGCGAACAGTAGGCGGCGGCCATGAGGTCACCCTGCTGGGTTCGTGTGGGCATGCCGGTCGAGGGGCCGACGCGCTGCACATCGAAGAACACGGCCGGTATCTCGGTGTAATAGGCGAATCCGATGAACTCGCCCATCAGCGAGATGCCCGGTCCGGAGGTGGGGGTGAAGGCACGTGCGCCAGCCCAGCTGGCACCGACAACCATGCCGGCAGCGGCCAGTTCGTCCTCCGCCTGGATGACGCAGTAGCGCTTCTCGCCAGTGTCCGGATCGGTCCGGTAACGCTTGCACAGCGACTCGAAGGCGTCCATCAGGGACGTCGAGGGTGTGATCGGGTACCAGGCACCCACGGTGGCGCCGGCATAGAGGCAGCCCAGGGCGGCGGCCTGGTTGCCGTCGATCAGGACATGATCGTCGGTGCCGTTCATTGTCTCGGCCCGGACCGGCAGCGGGCAGTCGAAGTGCTTTCTCGCGTAATCGTGGCCCAGCGTGATGGCCTGCATGTTGGGCTCGATCAGTTTTTTCTTTGCGGCAAAGGTTTCCTCGATGAGTGCCCGCACCACGTCGCGGTCGATGTCCATCAGTGCGCACAAGGCGCCGACGTAGGCGATGTTCTTCATCAGGATGCGCACGCGAGCCGGCGTGAAATGGCGGTTGACCATGTCGGCCAGCGGAATGCCGATGAGGTGGACGTCTTCGCGGGCGAGTTGACGGTCGCGCGGCCAGCTCGAATCGTAGAGCAGGTAGCCGCCGGGACTGACTTCGGTCAGGTCCTGCTCGTAGGTCTGGGCATTCATCGCCACCATCATGTCGACGCGACCGGTGCGCGAGTTGTATCCCTCGCGGCTGGCACGAATCTCGTACCAGGTGGGAAGCCCCTGGATATTCGAGGGAAACAGGTTCTTGCCGGTCACCGGGATGCCCATGCGGAACAGGGCTTTCATCAGCAAGGCATTGGCCGAGGCCGAGCCGGTGCCGTTGACGGTGCCGATCTTGATGACGAAATCGTTGATGCAGCGTGGGGTTGAGTCAGCTCCGGGCACGATGGTGGTCTCTTCCTCTGAAGTGTCGGATGCAGGAGTTTGGGTGGATGGCGGTGTTCATTCAGCCGGTTTTGCGTTGCCGGCAGGGCATGACGTCGTGGTCGCGGGCATAGGGAATGTCGACGAAGGATTTCTGCATGTCCCAGGCCGCGGTCGGGCAGCGCTCCGCGCACAGGCCACAGTGCAGGCAGACGTTTTCGTCCTTGACCATCAGGCGGCCGGTCTGTTCAAGCTGCTCGGAAATATACAGGGGTTGATCAGTATTCTCCGCCGGTGCGGTCAACTCTTGCCGCAAGGCATCCTCGTTGTCGGCTCCCGGTGTAATGGTCAGGCACTGCGTCGGGCAGATGTCGATGCAGGCATCGCACTCGATGCACAGTTTGTCGAAAAACACCGTCTGGATGTCGCAGTTGAGGCATCGTTCGACTTCGCAGGCGGTCTGCTCGGCGGTGAATCCCAGTTCGACCTCGGTGTCGATTTCGCGGAAGCGCTCGGCCAGGGGCACATGCTCCATCTGGCGCCGGGCAGCGGGATCGAAGTCGTTGGAGTAGCTCCACTCGTGGATGCCCATTTTGCGCGTCGACAGCTTGACCGTGCGCGGCAGTCGCTCGGTGACCGGCTTGTCATGGACGAAATTGTGTATCGAGATGGCGGCCTGGTGGCCGTGTTCCACTGCCCAGATGATGTTCTCGGGTCCGAACGCGGCGTCGCCGCCGAAGAAAACGCCGGACAGGGTGGACTGGTAGGTCTCACGATCGACCACCGGTTCATCCCACTCGTTGAACTCGATGCCGATGTCGCGCTCGATCCATGGGAACGCGGTTTCCTGTCCGATGGCGAGAATCACATCGTCTGCCTCGATGAATGTTTCCTCGACCACCCGGCTGTCAGTGATTCGACCATCCTCGATGTCGTATTCCATGACCTCGAAGACCATGCCCTTGAGCTGGCCATCCTCGACGACGAACTCCTTGGGTGAGTGGTTGATGATGATTTCGACCTGTTCCTCTTCGGCGTCCTCGAGTTCCCAGTCGGAGGCCTTGAAGAACTGGCGTGGCTTGCGTGCCATGACCTTGACGCTTTCCGCACCCACGCGCAGGCTGGTGCGGCAGCAGTCCATGGCCGTATTGCCCACACCGATGATCAGGACCTTCTCGCCGATGCCTTTGGTATGGCCGAATGCCACCGATTCCAGCCACTCGATGCCGATGTGGATGCGGGCATCGCCTTCCTCGCGGCCGGGCAGGTTCAGTTCCTTGCCCTTCGGTGCGCCGGAGCCGACGAAAACGGCGTCGTATCCCTCATCCAGCAGTGCCTTCATGCTCGCGACCGGCGCATTCAGCCGTAGATCCACGCCCATGTCGATGATGTAGCCGATCTCCTCGTCGAGAACCTCGGCCGGCAATCGGAAGGCCGGAATGTTGTAGCGCATCAGTCCACCGGGAACCGACAGACGCTCGAAAATGGTGCATTCGTAGCCCAGCGGCATCAGGTCGTTGCACACTGCCAGGCTGGCGCAGCCGGCGCCGACCAGGGCGATGCGCTTGCCGTTCTTTTTCTCCGGGACCTTGGGCAGACGTTCGCGGATGTCGTCCTTGTGGTCGGCGGCCACGCGCTTGAGGCGGCAGATGGCGACCGGTTTTTCGTCCACGCGCGCCCGGCGGCAGGCTGGTTCGCAGGGACGGTCGCAGACCCGGCCAAGTATGCCGGGAAAGATATTGGACTCGCGATTGACCATGTAGGCGTCGGTAAAACGACCCTGTGCGATCAGGCGGATGTATTCGGGGATGTCGGTATGGGCGGGGCAGGCCCACTGGCAGTCCACCACGCGGTGGAAGTACTCACTGTCGCCGGTCTCTGTCGGCTTCATCGATGCGGCTCCTGGCATGCGAGAGGACCTTTCGGCCCAAGCATACCGAAAACCCGCGCACGCGGCCACATGAAGACTGGTAACGACAACCTGTCATGGCCAGCCCGGGTTTATCGTATATGCTGGAACACGGCTGACGTATCGGGGGTATGCATGACACCGGAGAACCTGATCTCGCGCATCGCTCGTTTCGAGGAAGCGGCCTCGGAGCAATTGCCCGGGGGCGTATTGCTGGTGCAAGTCGATCGTTTTCGGCAATTGCGAGGTCAGCTCGGCTTTCGCCTGCTGTTTGCACTGATCCGCAAGGTTCGTGCCCGGCTTGCGGATGGTGTCGGAGAGCGCGGCGAGGTGTTTCGCTTCGGCTTGTCCAGGTTCGTTATCGTGGTGCCGCAGGCTGCCGCCGATGAACTGCAGGATCTTGCCGGTCAATTGTTCAACGGCTTGTCCCGGCAGAATTTTGACGTCAATGATGAAAGCATGGCTATCAGCGTCAGCATGGCGCTGGCGCGCTTCGATCATCGGTTTGCGGGGGCTGATCGCATGCTCGTCGCGCTGAGCGAGCGCCTGGAGAAGGTCCTGTCCGGTGGCGGTAATGAGCTCAGCTTCGTGGAGCCGGGCGTCAGCGCCACGTTGGCGATGGACTCCGAGGATCACATGCTCGGGTTGCTGATGGAGGCATTGCGGCACAATCGCGTCAAGGTGGTTTTCCAGCCCTTGCTGGCGACGCGGGATAACGAGCCGAAGCGATCCTTCCAGATGCTTCCCCGGCTCGAGACAAGTGACGGCGAGTTGATCACGGCTGCCGAGTTCATCCCGGTGGCAAGAGCGGCCCGCCTGCTGCCAGTGCTTGATCGCTGGATGGTGACCCATGCGGTGAAGTTGTTTCGGGGACCACTCAAGGCCCAGCCCGTGAGGCTGTTCATCAATCAGTCCAATGCCTTGTTGACAGACTCCGAACGAATGAATTGGCTGTTGGAGGCCCTGGCCAGAATGTCGGAAATGGCTGGCAGGATTGTCGTCGAGTTGCCGCTGGACGATGCGATGTCCCACATGAAGCACTCGGCCCGGCTGATCGAGGGGACTCGGGAATACGGCGGTGGTGTCTGCTTCAGCATGGTGGACGAACACAGTCGATGGGACCTGCTTGCTGGTGATCTGAACTGCGATTTCCTGCGCATGTCTCCCGGTTTCGTCGCCCGCCTGTCGACCGAGCCTGATCTGGAGAGGCGTTTTCTCGAGCTTAGCGAGCCGGTGCGGGAACGAGGCGTGCGCATCATCATGCCGATGATCGAGGATCAGGAGACTGCCGCCAGCATGTGGCGCACCGGGGCCGATTTCATGCAGGGCAACATGATCCAGGAGCCCGAGAATACGATTGCGTTGGAGGAATGAGAGGGAGGGGGAGTAAAAACCCCCGCACGAGGCGGGGTTTTTCAATGATGGCGGAGAGGGAGGGATTGCTGCGCCCGCTTCGCGGGCTTGTCCTTCGGACTGAAGTGCTGCGCACTTCAGCGAGCTCACCGCGCTACGCGCGGTTCGGTTCGAACCGGGGTTCTCATCCGTGATCCCCCTCACCACGATCATTAAAAAACCCGCCACAGGGGCGGGTCTTTTAATGATGGCGGAGAGGGAGGGATTCGAACCCTCGATACGGGTATAAGCCGTATACTCCCTTAGCAGGGGAGCGCCTTCAGCCACTCGGCCACCTCTCCGTTAAACCTGATTGTAGCCGCCATACGCTGGCGGGGACTTCGCTTTTTTTACCCGGGCGGCTCTTGCGAGCCGCGAGAGGGAGGGATGGCTGCGCCCGCTTTCAGCGGGCTTGTCCTCCGGACTGAAGTGCTTTGCACTTCAGCGAGCTCGCCTTCGGCTCGGTTCGAGCCCTCGATACGGGTATAAGCCGTATACTCCCTTGAGCTGAGGGAGCGCCTTCAGCCACTCGGCCACCTCTCCGTTAAACCGTATTGTAGCCGTCAAATTCCATCTGCTTCAGCCCGCCCTCCGTACAATTCCGGATGGCGTGGTTGGTGGCTGCTGCCGAGAATTTCACGCGTCCTTGCATTGGTCGCGGCATTGTAACCCGGTGGAAACCGTCATGCCGTTGCAATCAAGGCGCGCAAGGATAACCCCGATCCTGTTTCGGGTAAAGTCCCCGACTGATAGAATCAGGGGCGGTTTTGGCATGGCGCGGCCCCATCGCAATGAGTCCGGCGCCGGATTTTCGAGGAGCAGCAGTTGGAAGAGACGGGAAAGGGCAACACACGGCGCACGACGCGCGGTATCGATTTTTTTCGTGGTTTTCTCAGGAGCCCGGAGCAGGTCGGCTCGATCATACCCAGTTCCCGCTTCCTGGAGCGGCGGATCGTCAATCTGTCGGGCCTGGCCGACGCCACGACGGTCGTGGAGCTGGGGCCCGGAACCGGCGGAACGACCCGGGCGATTCTCGAGGCCATGCGCCCGGAAGGTCAGCTGCTGACCATCGAGCTCGATCCGCAATTTTCCAGCATTCTCGAAAGTTTCGGTGATCCGCGCCTGTTTCCTCACACCGGCAGCGCGGCCGATCTCCCTGAAATCCTGCGCCAATACGGCCTGCCGGCCCCGGATGTGGTCATATCGGGCATTCCGTTTTCGACCATGCCGCGCGAGATCGGCAATGCCGTAATCGAGGCCGTGCGCGACAGCCTCGCGCCTGGCGGGCGATTCGTCGCTTACCAGTTTCGCGGCCATGTCGGACGCATGGGGCGGCCCATCCTGGGCGAGCCCGAGGTCGAGCTGGAACTGCTCAACGTCCCGCCGATGCGCTTTTACCGCTGGAGCCGACCCTCGGCCTCGGCTTGATCAAGTGACCGGGCTGGGGAGCGTCAGGATGGCGCTCGCGATGGAAAAATAAATCAGGATCCCCAGCACGTCGGCCACCGAGGTGATCAGTGGAGTACTCGCGGTGGCTGGGTCCATGTTGAGTCGCTGAAGGATGAATGGCAGCAGCATGCCCAGCATTGCTCCCATCACTACGACAGCCAGCATTGCCAGGCCGACGACCATCGCAAGTTCCATTCCGAGTTCGGGACCACCGCGCCAAATGCCGACAAGGGAGACAGCGATGCCCATCGTGACGCCCAGCAGGAGGGCGACTGACAGTTCCTTGCCCCAGAGTTTGAACCAGTCGGAGGCTTCGACGTCGCCCGTGGCCAGGGCGCGCACCATCAGGGTCGCGGACTGACTGCCCGCATTACCACTGCTGGCAATGATCAGCGGCAGGAAGAACACAAGTGCAATGACCGCTTCGATGGCATCTTCGAACAACGCGATGGCCAGTCCGCTGACCAGGTTGACGACGACCAGAATCATCAGCCAGCCGATGCGCTTTCGGTAAAGAAAGCCCGGACTGGCCTCGCGTACCGAGATGGTGAGGCTGCCCGTGCCGCCCAGCTTGTGGAAATCTTCCGTGAATTCCTGCTCGGCCACGTCCATTATGTCGTCGACCGTGACGATCCCGAGCATCATGCCGTTGCGGTCGGTGACTGGCAGGGTGTTGATGTCGTAGTGCTGAATGGTCTGAACGGCCTCTTCTCGGTCGGCTGCGGCCTGGATACTGATGACGTCGTCATCCATCAGCTTCTCGACTCGGGCATCCTGACGGGCCAGGATGAAGTCCTTGAGCCGGATGGCGTCGAGAAGCTTGCCGCGCTCATCGGTGACGAACACGAAGTTGATTGTTTCCCCGCGATGGGCTTCGTGGCGGATGTGATCGAGAGCCCTTGCAACTGTCCAGTTCGGTCGAACCGACACGAAATGGGTGGTCATGAGTCGTCCCACCGACTCATCGGGGTATCCCAGCAGTTTCAGAGATTGCTTGAGATCATCCGGCCCCAGCAGCTTCAGGTAACCTTCCAGATCCTCGGGGTCGAGGCTTTCCAGAAAGCCCGTACGGTCGTCAGGGACGAGTTCGTGAAGGATCCGACGAGATTCGGCGGGAGAAAGTTCGCCTATGATTTCCCGTTGCTGCCCGTGGCTCAGGTAGGAGAAGGTGTCGGTTCGGCGTTCTTCCGGCAGCGATCGCAATATCTTGGTGCGATCAGGTAACTCGGCTTGAGACATCGCCTCAGCGATATCCTGGACGGCCATTTCCTCGAGTTTTTCAGCCAGGTCATGGTCGCGCTCGAGATTGACCAATGCCAGCAATTCGATGATGGAGCCTTTTTCCGCCATTTGGGATCTCCTCAAGTCGTTCTCGATGCATGGGCAGATTCTCCGCCCCGTGTTGTAGTTGCGCCTGCGCTACCCTGCGAGTTCAGAAAGCCAGGGTCAGCCCTGCGGTGACAAACCAGTCCGCATCGCTGCTCAGGTTTCTCCCGACCGCGACATCCAGGTGCTCGACGACATCGCCGATCCCCGTGCGAATGCCGATCTGCGCTTCGGCGTCCTCGTCCGAGCCTTCACGGTAGAGTTGCCCGATCAGGTCGAACTGTTCAGTGGCGGACCATTCCACGGCCGCGCCGGTGAACAGGTGGTCCGAGCTGTCGTCGCGTTCATGGATCCATCCCGCGTTGAGATGAAAGACAACCGGTGCGTGAGCCATGGCATAGCTGACCGGCAGGTTGACCAGCCAGTCGGACCATTCGCCGTCTTCATGGCCCACGGTCACTGCCAGAGCCGAGGCGATTGCACCGTCCTCGATCGGGGCGAACTGCCATTTCGCGGCCAGTTCGAAGCGATCGAGGTTGCCACCACCGGCTTCAAGCCGGTAATAGCCGGCCGTGAGCTCCAGTCGGTCGCGGACCGTTACCGCGGGAAGAAAACCGAACTCGGCATTACGGCCATCGAAATGCGAATACCAGGACTCGATCTGGAAGTCACTCGGTGCCACGATATCGGCATCGTCCACGGGATAGTGGCCACCAGCGCACCAGCCGGCAAGCGGCAGAAGAAGCAGGGCGATCAGTAGCAGTACGCGCTTTGTCATGTCGACTCTCGCTGTGTTCCCTACTGAATGTAACAACGGCAGATCAGCGTTACCGACAGACGGTCCGAATCGATGCCGCTTGTTGCATTCCTGGTGGAAGCCATCCGACCGGCGACGAGCCAGCGAGCGACAGCGACAAAGCGTTGGACGATCTCTGGACGGCAGTCCGGTGCGAGTCTTTCGCCGGACTGCCTCGGGAAGGGTGGGGCAGGCTACCGAAGACGCGCGAGCGAACAACCGTCGTGGGTTCGGTGACGACTCAAAACCTGCCTCCCGGGGCGTGAAACTGCCCGGGATTATATGCGGCCGGCCAATCCTGTCAAGTCAGAGCCCGGTTGCGCTTGTGTCATGCGCGTCGGCAGGGGTATAATGCCCGGCTTGATTTTTCGCGGACTGCGAGAATCGCCTTGCTCCACGGACGGTCGTCAGATCTGGCCGGTTCGGGGGCTTTGGGGTCCGAACGTTCGGACCGTTCAAAACCGTAAGGAGAGACAATGAGACACTACGAGATTGTTCTTCTGGTCCATCCGGACCAGAGTGAGCAGGTGCCCAGCATGCTCGAGCGCTACCAGAGCGTTGTCGAGGAGCGCGGCGGCAAGGTTCACCGCAGCGAGGACTGGGGTCGCCTGCAGCTGGCCTTCACGATAGCCAAGTTGCACAAGGCCCACTACCTCATGATCAACATCGAGTGCGACAAGGACGCCCTCGACGAGCTTGAGGGTATCTTCCGCTTCAACGACGCCATCCTGCGCCACTTGATTGTCCGCAAGGACCAGGCCGAGACGGAGCCGTCGGTCATGCTCAAGCGCAAGGAAAGCAAGGATGAGCGCGAAGGCAAGCGTGCCCCGCGGGATTCGGACAGCGACAGTGAGTCGTCCGGCGACGGCGATACGTCCGGTGACGATGATTCGGATCGTACGGAAGATACTGAAGACAAGTCCGAGAGCGAAGATGCTTCGGACGATGATGAACAGCAGAAGGCGGAGGCTTAAGCAATGGCACGTTTCATGAGACGACGCAAGTACTGCCGCTTTACCGCGGAGGGCATCGAGGAGATCGATTACAAGGATATCGATCTGCTCAAGGATTTTGTCGGCGAGACCGGCAAGGTCGTGCCCAGCCGCATCACCGGCACCAAGGCCAAGTACCAGCGTCAGCTGGCCACGGCGATCAAGCGCGCCCGCTACCTGGCGCTGCTGCCGTACACCGACAACCACTGAGGACCGGGGTAACGTCATGAAGCTGATTCTTCTTGAGAACATCTACAACCTCGGCGATCTGGGCGATACGGTTACCGTTCGTCCGGGTTATGGCCGCAACTTCCTGCTGCCGCGCGGCAAGGCCGTGCCGGCGACGAAGGACAACATCGAGGCATTCGAGGCCCGTCGCGAGGAGCTGCAGCGCCAGGCCCGGGACAAGCAGGCCGCCGCCGAAGCGCGCCGCGAAGCCATCGACGGCATCGAGGAAGTGCTGTTTGCCGTGCCTGTCAGCCCGGAAGGCCGCCTTTACGGCTCGATCAATCCCAACGAGATCGCCGGCAAGCTCACCGAGATGGGGTTTGCCGTGGAAAAGGCGGAAGTCGATATGCCGGAAGGGCCGATCCGCGAGCCTGGTGAGTTCACGGTTGGCCTGATCCTGCATGCCGACGTGCAGACCGAGGTCAAGATCAAGGTCATCGCGGCCGAAGGCTGAGACCGCAACAGGTATTCTGGACTATCGATGGCCCGGGACCTCCCGGGCCATCTTCGTTTGCGGGCCGCTCAAGCCACGCTCCGTGCTTTTCCGATGGTCAACCTGACTCCATCTGGGTTAGACTGACCGGCCGTCCCCCAACTCGTGATGTCGGTGTTTTCCAGAAGTGGCTGAACCAAGAATCTCGACACTGACCAACGTCAAGGCGCCGCCGCATTCCAACGAGGCGGAGCAGTCCCTGCTAGGCGCACTGATGCTTTCGACCACGGCCTGGGACAAGATCGCCGACCAGATCGACGAGACTGATTTCTACCGCGAGACCCATCGCCTCATCTACCGGGCCATTTCCGAGCTCAGCCAGGACGGCCAGCCCTGTGACGCGATCACCGTCAGCGAGTGGTTTTCCCGCCACGACATGCTCGATCGGGTCGATGCCGGGGCCTACCTGACCATGCTGGCCAACGAGACGCCGGGGCCGGCCAACGTGGCCGGGTACGCGCAGATCATTCGCGAGAAGTCCATCCTGCGCCAGCTCATCGAGATCGGGACCGATATCGCCGATACGGCCCTCAATACCGCGGGCCGCAGCAGCAAGGAAGTGCTGGAAGAGGCCGAGCAGCGCATTTACGCCATCGCCGACCAGGGCGCGCACCGGACCTCGGGCTACGTCACGATCCAGCAGGTCATGGCCGAGGCCATGAACGTGCTCAATGACTTGCAGGAGAACGATGGCGAGCTGACCGGCGTGCCCACCGGCTTCACCGACCTGGACGGTCACACGTCGGGTCTTCAGAAGACCGACCTGGTCATCGTTGCCGGCCGTCCTTCCATGGGCAAGACCAGTTTCGCGATGAATATCGCCGAACGCGCCGCCATTCGCTACAAGGTGCCGGTGGCGATTTTCTCCATGGAAATGTCAGACGTGCAGCTGGTCATGCGCCTGTTTTCCTCGCTCGGCCAGATCGACCAGAACCGGCTGCGCACCGGCAAGCTGGAAGGCCACGACTGGGTCAACCTGCGCTCGGCGATGAGCATGCTGAAAGGGGCCGGGATCTTCATCGACCAGACGCCGTCGCTCTCGCCCACCGACATGCGCGCCCGTGCGCGGCGCATGAAGCGCGAGCACGACATCGGCCTGATCGTGGTTGACTACTTGCAGTTGATGAAGGCACCGGGCCTGTCGGAGAACCGCACCAACGAGATCAGCGAAATCTCCCGCAGCCTCAAGGCGCTGGCCAAGGAACTCGACCTGCCGGTCATTGCGTTGTCACAGCTCAACCGTGCGCTGGAGCAACGCCCGGACAAGCGTCCCAAGATGGCCGACCTCAGAGAATCCGGCGCCATCGAGCAGGATGCCGACCTCATCCTGTTCATCTACCGCGACGAAGTCTATAACGAGGACTCGCCGGACAAGGGAAAAGCCGAGATCATCATCGGCAAGCACCGCAACGGCGCGACCGGCAAGATCGACCTCGCATTCCAGGGAGAGTACGTGAGGTTCCGGGATTTCACCTACGATCATTACAGCCAGGATGACTGACACCGGACTGCCGGCCGGGTAACCCTCATGGCACGCAATACCATCGCCCGCATCCATCCGGATGCCGTCGCCCACAATCTTGGCCGGGTGCGCGAGAGCGCGCCAGGCAGCCGCGTGATGGCCGTGGTCAAGGCCGATGCCTACGGGCATCGTCTGGATCTGTGCCTGCCCGCGCTTGCCGGTGCCGACATGCTCGCGGTGGCCACGATCGAGGAAGCACGGGCGATACGTCGACTGGGAAACGGCTTGCCGGTGCTGCTGCTCGAAGGAGTGACCGACCCCGGCGATCTTGCGGTGGCCGCGGACCTGGAACTGGAGTTGACGGTGCATCACCGCCAGCAGGTCAAGGCGCTGGCCGCGTTCGGCCGCCCGGTCACCCCCCGGATCTGGCTCAAGATTGATTCGGGCATGCATCGGCTGGGAGTCGAGGCTGCCGAAGCGGCGGAACTTCACGCTCGCCTGCTGGAACTTCCGGGCGTCCGGCGGGTGAACCTGATGAGCCACCTGGCCTGTGCCGAACGTCCCGATCATCGGCTCAATGCCCGCCAGCTGGCACGATTCGACCAGGCTGTCGCCGGACTCGAGGGTGAACACTGCCTGGCCAATTCCGCCGCGATCTTCAACTGGCCGGCGATTCATCGCGACTGGGTGCGGGCCGGCATCGTCCTGTACGGCATTTCGCCGTTGGATGCCGGAACGGGTACCGATCTCGGGCTCCAGCCGGCGATGACGCTGACCTCCGAGTTGCTGGCCGTCAACCGGGTGCCGGCCGGTGAACACATCGGTTACGGCGGACGCTTCGTCGCCTCCGAAGACATGCTGGTTGGCGTGGCGGCCATCGGCTATGGCGACGGTTACCCGCGATCCATTGCCGACGGTACGCCGGTGCTGGTCAACGGGCAGCACTGCCGCCTGGCCGGGCGGGTGTCGATGGACATGATCACCATCGACCTGGCCGGCTGTCCGGAGGCGAAAATCGGTGACCCGGTGGTGCTGTGGGGTGGCGTGCTGCCGGTGGAAGACATCGCGCGTGCGGCCGACACCATTCCCTACGAACTGGTCTGCCGGATTACCCGTCGCGTCCGTTACCGGGCGCAGGCTGCGCCGGTGGCGGTCAGTAAGGTAAAATAGCCGGTCTTTCAAATGGTTTCGACACGCATGGCGGGCAAGCTCTACATTCAGACCCACGGCTGCCAGATGAACGAGTACGACTCGGAGAAAATGGCCGACGTACTCGCTCATTCGCACGATATGGAATTGACCGACCGGCCCGAGGAGGCCGATGTCATCCTGGTCAATACCTGCTCGATTCGCGAGAAGGCGCAGGAGAAGGTGTTCTCGCAGCTCGGCCGCTGGCGCCCGCTCAAGGAAGCGCGTCCCGATGTGGTCATCGGCGTGGCGGGTTGCGTGGCCAGCCAGGAAGGCGAGGGCATCGTGCGCCGCGCGCCCTTCGTCGACATGGTGTTCGGTCCGCAGACGATTCATCGCCTGCCGAAACTGCTGGACCAGGCGCGATCGGGTGGCGAGTCGGCCATCGACATCAGCTTCCCGGAAATCGAGAAATTCGATCACCTGCCCAGCCCGGGCGCAAAAGGTGCCACGGCATTCGTCTCCATCATGGAGGGATGCTCGAAGTACTGCTCGTTCTGCGTGGTGCCCTATACCCGCGGCGAGGAGGTCAGCCGGCCGCTCGACGATGTGGTCGCCGAGGTTGCGGAACTGGCCGGGCAGGGCGTGTGCGAGATCAACCTGCTGGGCCAGAACGTCAACGCCTACCGCGGGCCGATGCACGATGGCGGCACCGCCGACCTGGCCCTGCTCATTCGCTACGTCGCGCATATCGAGGGCGTCGAGCGCATCCGCTTCACGACGTCCCACCCGGTGGAGTTCACCGACAGCCTGATCGAGGTGTTCGGCGAGGTTCCGCAACTGGCCAACTACTTGCACCTGCCGGTGCAGTCCGGGTCCGATCGTGTGTTGTCGTTGATGAAGCGGGGGCATACCATTCTCGAGTACAAGCAGAAGATTCGCCGTCTGCGCAAGGTTCGGCCGGACATCGCGCTCAGCTCGGATTTCATCGTCGGCTTTCCCGGGGAAACCGAGCACGATTTCCAGCAGACTCTGGATCTGGTCCGCGAACTGGAGTTCGATCAGAGCTTCAGCTTCATCTACTCGGCACGGCCCGGCACACCCGCGGCTTCTTTCCCGGACAATGTCTCGCTTGAAGAGAAGAAGGACCGGCTGAAACGTTTGCAGGACCAGCTCAACCGGCAGGCGAAAGGCTATGCCGAGGCCATGGTCGGCACCACCCAGTGCGTGGTGGTCGAGGGGGCGAGCAAGAAGGATGGTGGTGAACTGGCCGGACGGACCGAGAACAACCGCGTCGTCAACTTTCCCGGCCCTCCCGAACTGATCGGTCGCATGACCGAGGTGAGCATTACCGCCGCGCTGGCCAACTCCCTGCGCGGGCGTCTGGCCACCTCCGATACAGCGGCGGCCTGAATGAGTACTGCTTCGGAAACGGCGGTCACGCTGGAACTCGAACCGGTCGACAACGAACGACTGGCCAATCTTTGCGGACATCTCGACGACCACTTGCGTCTGATCGAGCGGCGCCTGGGCGTGTCCATCGCCGCGCGCGGCAACATATTCAGCGTCGAGGGTGAGGCGGATGCCACACAGGCAGCCCGGCGCGTGCTGCGTCAGCTCTACCGCCAGGCGGAATCCGAGGTGCTGACCCCGGCCACGGTCAACCTGCATCTGCAGCAGTCCGGGCTCGACGAGCCGGAGCCCGAGGAGGTCGAGGTCGGCATTCGTACCCGGCGCGGCATGATCCGCGGGCGCGGCCCCAACCAGCGCCGCTATCTCAAGCGGATTGACGATTGCGACGTCAATTTCGGCGTCGGGCCCGCCGGCACCGGCAAGACCTTCCTGGCAGTGGCCTGCGCCGTCGACGCACTGGAGTCCGACCGGGTGCAGCGTATCGTGCTGGTGCGTCCAGCCGTCGAGGCCGGCGAGCGCCTGGGCTTCCTGCCGGGCGATCTCGCCCAGAAGGTCGACCCGTACCTTCGTCCCCTGCACGATGCCCTCTACGAGATGCTGGGCTTCGAGCGGGCTGCCCGACTGACCGAGCGCAACGTCATCGAAGTGGCGCCATTGGCCTATATGCGCGGGCGCACGCTCAACGACGCCTTCGTCATTCTCGACGAGGCGCAGAACACCACGTCCGAGCAGATGAAGATGTTCCTGACCCGCATCGGGTTCGGTTCCAAGGCGGTGATTACCGGCGACATGACCCAGATCGACCTTCCGCCCAAGGTCAGTTCGGGGCTGAGGCAGGCGATCGGTTTGCTCAAGGATGTCGAGGGCGTGAGTCAGACCTTTTTCGATGCGCGAGACGTGGTGCGCCATCCCATTGTCCGGCGGATCGTCGAGGCTTACGAAAAGGCCGATGAACAAGAGCGCTGAAGCGGGCCTGGAGCGTCTGGTCATCCAGCGCGCCAGTGACCGTGACGATCTGCCCGCCGACGCGCTGATCGAGCAATGGGTCGACACGGCACTGGCAGGGCGACCCGAAGCGTCGCTGGTGGTGCGACTGGTCGACGAGGTAGAAGGTCGCGAGCTCAACCGCACGTGGCGTCAGCGCGACTACGCAACCAACGTGCTCAGTTTCCCGGCCAGTTTGCCCGATGGCACGGGGCTGCAGTTTCTCGGTGATATCGTGCTTTGCGCACCGGTCATCGCCCGCGAGGCCCGGGAACAGGGCAAGCCGCCGGAATGGCACTGGGCGCATCTGGTGGTGCACGGGATATTGCATCTGCTTGGCTTTGACCATATTTCTCCCGATCAGGCGGCACGCATGGAGTCGCGCGAGATCGAGTTACTGCGTACACTGGATATTGCCAATCCTTATGTCACCTGACACCTGGTTCACACGCGTGGATGACGGCGGGATGGTCTGCCGAAACCGCGCCGAGACTTCATGAACGACGAGATATCTGACAGTAACGGCTCTACTTCCCGGGGGTGGCTGGAACGCCTTGGTCGTGCATTCGGTGGTGAGCCGCGCAATCGCGAGGACCTGATCGAGCTGTTGCGTGATGTGGCCGAACAGGGCCTGATCGAGGCCGATACCCTGGCCATGCTCGAAGGGGCCCTCGAAGTCGATGAATTGCAGGTGCGCGACGTGATGATCCCGCGTTCGCACATGGTGGTCATTCCGTCCGGCTCTTCCCTGACCGAAATCCTGCCGATCATCATCGATTCCGGACATTCGCGTTTTCCGGTGGTGGGCGAGGACCGTGACGAGGTCAATGGCATCCTGCTGGCCAAGGACCTGCTCAAGCTGGTGGCCAATGGAGACGACGTCGAACTGTCCGACCTCGTTCGCCCCCCGGTCATCATTCCCGAGTCCAAGCGCCTGAACGTGTTGCTGCGCGAGTTTCGCGTCAGCAAGAATCACATGGCGATCGTTGTCGACGAGTACGGTGGCGTGTCCGGTCTGGTGACCATCGAAGACGTGCTCGAGGAGATCGTCGGGGACATCGACGACGAGCATGACGCCGACGTCGTCGCCGATATCCAGCGATTGGAAGAGGGCAAGTACCTGGTCCAGGCGCTGACCCCGATCGACGATTTCAACGAGGCCCTGGACACCGAGTTCCCCGACGATGAGTACGACACCATCGGTGGCCTGGTCGTCGCCGAGTTCGGACGCCTGCCCGAGGCCGCGGAGTCGGTCGAGATCGGCGACTGGACTTTTGTCGTCACCAGTGCCGACGACCGGCGCCTGCACGCCATGGAAGTCTTTCGTTCTCCCTGATCAGCCCAGGGGTCCGGGAGCGACGAATCGAGCCGCCCATGCAGCAATGATTGCGGCGGCCCAGCGTGCATCGGCCGGGTCGCTGAGCAGGTGATCGGCGTTATCCAGGCTGATGAAACTCCTGGGATGTCTGGCGGCGGTGAAGATCCGCTGGGCATGATCGATCGAGACGACGGTATCGACCGGCGAGTGCATGACCAGCAGCGAGCGTCCGAGTCGGTCCAGGCGTTCGGACAGGTCGTGATCGCGTGCATCCTCGATGAAATCGCGCCGGATGCGAAAGCGACGACCGGCCAGGTCCACTTCGGCCGAGCCCTCCTGCATGATCTCGTCGACGTGGTCATCGAAATGCCCGATCACGTTGTCGGGGGACGACGGTGCACCGATGGTGGCAACGGCACGTACCGATTCGATCCTCTCGCTGACGGCAAGACAGGCGGCCCCGCCCAGGGAATGTCCGACCAGCAGCTGAGGCGGTGACAACTCCTTGCCCAACCAGGCGGCGGCGTCCTCCAGATCATCCAGGTTGCTGGAGAAGTGAGTGTCGGCAAAGTCCCCCTCGCTTTCGCCCAGACCGGTGAAATCGAAGCGCATAACGCTGAATCCGGCCGCGGCCAGGTGCTCAGTGATCTCGCGTGCGGCCCGAATATCGCGTCCGCAGGTAAAGCAATGGGCGAACAAGGCGCAGGCGTGCCCCGGGCCATCGGTTGGTGTTTCAAGGGTTCCTGCAAGGCGAACGCCGGAACGGTTTTCAAAATGAATTCGTGACATCGTGAAACGAGTTCTCGTGTGGATTCGGCTGAAGAAGTCCAGTATGCCGTGGAATTGGGTAACATGCGCTACGTATTCGTCCCGGACCGCTGCGAATGAAGTTGCTGTTGTCGATGTTGCTGGCGCTGCTGGTGTATGTGCCGACCGATGCAAGTGCCCAGGAGGCCTGGCTGGTCACCTACGGCCCGGGAGAGGAGGTCTGGGAGCGATTCGGTCACAACGCCTTGTGGTTGATCGACGAAGAGGCCGGGCTGGATCATACTTTCAGCTTCGGTTACTTCGAGATGGATCGTGCCGGTTTTTACTTTGATTTCGCGCGCGGGATCATGCGGTATTTTGGTTCCGCATCAACCTCGGCCAGGGAGTTCGAGTTCTACCGTGGTCGCGACCGCTCCATCAGCGCCCAGAAGCTCGACCTGACTCCCGCCCAGGTGCGCTGGCTGCATCGCCTCCTCAACGAGGCCATCTTCCCGGTTCCCCAGTACTACGATTACGATTACTATTTCGCCAATTGCTCCACCTGGCTTCGCGACCTGCTGGATGAAGTCACCGGCGGTGCACTGGCCGAGACGATGCTGCAGCACCCCGCCACTCAGAACTTCCGGGAACACACCAGCCGACTCAACCTGCAACGTCCATGGCTGCACGCCGGTCTGATGACCCTGCTGGGGCCGGAGATCGACCGCGAGCGCACGGCCTGGGACGAAGCCTTTTTGCCGGAAGCGCTGGCGTATTGGGTGGATCGCGTTTCCCCGGAGGGCCAGCCGCTGGTCGCCGAGACCCGATTGATCCATGATGCGCAGGTTCATTCGCCGCCTGAAAGCGACACCATCATGTGGTGGTTCTACCTGTTGATTGGCCTGGTCGGGGGCGCGTTGGTTTCTCTGCCGAAGTGGTTCCGGACGAATGTCTGGACCCTGCTGCCTTGGCGGATGGCGGTCGCCGCATACGGGCTTATGGGAGCAGTGATTCTGGCAATGTGGTTGGGGACTGCCCATTACCCCGTGGCGGGTAATCTGGTGCTGTTCATCCTGCACCCGTTGTGGCTGCTGTTCCTGTTTCCTGTTGGGCACGCATTGCGAACCCTTGTCTGGTGGCTGCTGCTGGCGGCCCTGGCCGCCGGCACTGTCCTGCTGGCCTTGCCTGATGGGCCGCAGTACCGGGCCGACCTGTTGCTCTGGCTTCTTCCCATGACGCTGGCAATGCTGTCGACGGCGCGAACCGCATGGCCTGCCGGTTCAGCTTCCAGCGGCACTTGATACTGTCGCGAAATCCTGTTACTGGCGTTGTCGCGTCGTTTTCACTACACTGGAGGTTCGGGGGACAACTTGCAGGAGGCATGGGATGATGCAGCACAAGATCGTTGCCCGGTTTCTGGACGGACGCGTTCTCAAGGGCGTGACATTGAATTTCAGACCGGAGCGTCGGAATTTCCACATGCAGCTGGATGATTCCGGAGAGCAGGTCGAAGTGAATGTCGACGAACTCAAGAGCGTTTTCTTCGTCAAGGATCTGACGGGCAACAAGGACTACACCGAACGCAAGGACGTTGAGCGCAAGGGTTATGGTCGCCGGCTGGAAGTGAAGTTCGTCGATGGTGAATGCATCGTCGGATACACGCAGGGTTATTCGCCCGATCGGCCCGGTTTCTTCATGGCCCCGGCCGATCCCGACAGCAATAACGACCGGATCTACGTGGTGCGGGAATCGACCGAAGCGGTCAACCTGCTTTAGCGCCGGCAAGACGGAATTCGTCAATCCCTCGACTTTGGGCGATGGATCGATCCGGTCTTTCAGCCGTTCAAGGTCGGTGACTTTTGACTCCCGATCTGAATGCTGCGGTCGTAACGCGGTAGAAGTTCAGGCTCGTGGCTGATCATGATGACTGTCCTGTCGCCCAGCCAGCCGTCCAGTCCGGCTTGCATGGCGCGGGCACTGCCTGCGTCAAGTCCGGTGGTCGGTTCGTCGAGAACGACGACTTGCGGATTGGTGAGCAACAGGCGGGCCAGCGCAATGCGTCGGAGTTCTCCGCCCGAGACGTCGGCACCCCCTTCGCCGATCCAGGCACCGAGACCCTCCGGCAAGGCTTCCAGCAGGCGCTCGAGGCCGACTTGTTCGATGACCTCGATCAGTCGGGCGTCGCTGGCGTCCGGTGACGCCAGGCGCAAATTGTTGGCCAGAGTATCCCTGAACACCACCGGGCGTTGTGGCAGATAGCCGATCGCCTGGCGAAGCGCCCCCGGTTCGATGCTTTCGAGATCCCGCCCTCCGTAGAGCACCCGACCGCTGTCCGGAGAGAGTTGCCCGATCAGCAACAATCCAAGGGTCGTCTTGCCGCCACCGCTGGGGCCGGTCAGCACGATTCTTTCACCGGCCCCGATGAACAGATTGAAATCGTCGAGCAGCGGCGGCAGCAATTCATGGTAGCCGAAGCCTAGTCTGCTGGCTTCGATGCTGTGTGTTGCCGGCACGGGACGAGTGCCCGCGGGGATCGAGCGCGCCGGTACGGCATCCGTCAGCTCTGCGGCACGTTCGGCGGCGGTCCGGCAGGCGGCCAAGCGGCGCCAGGCGGCCGGCAAGGGCTGCCAGGCCTCGGTGAGCGCAAGCATGACCAGGACCATCAGCACCAGCAACGGTGTCGAGATCCCACCCGCCTCGGTGAGCATGATGCCGAAAACCAGGACGATCCAGAGTCCGCCGAGTCCGATCAGCGTGGTCACCCCCTGGCCGATGGCGTCCAGGCGCGCCACCCGGCGTCCGAGCACGATCATTCGCCGGTTGTGATCGCCCAGCCTTCGGCCCCACTCACCAGCACGATCGAAAGCCTTGAGTACTTCCATGCCTTCCAGTCCCTCGGTGGCCAGCATGCGCTGGTCGGGTTCCATTGCCGATCGTTGCCGGGTGGGCGCACGCCCGGTTCGAGCGACCAGCAGCGTGGCCAGCAGGTTCAGCAGCAGGATCACGACTACGGCCGCCGCGGCGCTTGCCGCTCCCATCACTGTGAAGGCACCGGCCACGGCCAGTCCCAGCAGCAGAGCCGCGATGACGGGACCCAGGACGCCGATGAACAGGTGATCAAGCGTGTCCACATCCCGAGTCAGTCGATCGAGCGTATCGCCGCGCCGCAGTTGCCGCAGAGAGAATTCATCCCGGGTCAGCAGCCTGTCGAACAGGCGCTGACGCAGTTCGGCCAGCAGGCGAAAGGTTGCCTCGTGACTGGCCAGGCGCTCTCCATAGCGCGCGAGGGTGCGGGTAATGGCGGCCAGGCGAATGCCGGCCCCGGGCGTGAAGATGTCGAGTCCCATGATCAGTCCGACACCGGCCAGTGCGCTGGCAGTGATGAACCAGCCGGACAATCCAAGCAGGAATGCGGCGGCGAACAGGCTGAGGAGGATGAGGGCGATGCCAAGCAGTATCCAGCGCGATTGGCGCCTGAAGCCGGGCCAGAGCAGCCGGAATACCTTCACCGTGACGCCTCCGTGATCCGGCTTTCAGACAGTTGCAGTGTCCGATCGGCCCAGTTGCGGGCATCGGGATCGTGGCTGGCGCAGATCATGGTGCAACCGGTCACTTCATTGATCCGCGCCAGCGTTTGCCAGATTCCAGCGGCGCTTTCGCGATCGAGACTGGCAGTCGGCTCGTCGAGCAGCAGCAGGGGACGGTCCCGGGTCAGCGCGCGCGCCAGTGTCAGCCTTCGCGCCTGGCCACCGGAAAGTCCTTCGCCGTCCTGAGTGATTGGCGTGTTCAGCCCCAAGGGAAGGCGGCGGACGGTTTGCGCCAGGCCCGCCAGTTCCAGCGCCTGCCACAGGCTGTCGTCGTCGGCGTCCGGATTGCCGAGGCGAAGATTGTCGGCCAGAGTGGCGTTGAACAGCCCGGCCTGTTGTCCCATCCAGCCGCGCAAGCGGGCCAGGTCAGCGCTGGAAATGTGCTCGACAGGCACCTTGCCGAACCGAATGCTTCCCCGGTCCGCCTCGACGAACCCGGCCAGCAGTCTCAGCAGCGTGGATTTGCCGCAGCCACTGGGGCCGGCGATGACGACGCGTTGCCCTGGTTCGACCCGGATGTCGACCGCCAACAGAACCGGCTCGCGTTTCTCCCAGGCCATTGTCAGCCCGCGGACCTCGATGCCGATGGGCCGATCGATCTCGATGTCGGCAGGCTTGCCGGGCTCCTGTCGGGCGGCTGGCGTTGCGAGAATCCGGCGGATGGTATCGCCGGCGGCCAGGGAACCGGCCCGATCATGCCAGAACTGAGAAAGCTGGCGCAGCGGCAGGAAGAACTCGGGGGCCAGCAGGAGAACGAACAAGCCGGTTCTCAGGTCCAGCGCCGGGGCCGGGCCGAACTCGATGTATCCGAGCAGACCGAGTCCAATGTAAATGGCCACTGCCGCGATGGCGACTGCCGAGAAGAACTCGAGTACCGCGGTCGAAAGAAATGCCACGCGCAGCACGGACATCGTGCGGTTGCGAAAGTCTTCGATCAGGGCGGCGATACGGGACGATTCCCGCTGCTCGGCGCCGAATCGGCGAATCACGTCCATGCCGCCCAGGCGATCGAGAAAGACGCCGCCGAGCCGTGCCAGCGCGGTCTGTTGCCGACGGCTGAGCGCCTCGGTCCCCATGCCGATCAGGATCATGAACAGCGGGATGAGCGGGGCGGCCAGCAGCAGGAACAAACCGGCGAGCCAGTCGTGCAGGAACACGGCGGCCAGAATGGCCGGGATGACGACGGCGACCAGCATTAACTGGGGCAGGAATCGAGTGTAGAACGGGTCGAGCGCGTCGACCTGTTCGATCAGAGTGGTGGCCAGTGCGCCGCTGCCTTGTCGACTGCGCAGCATGGGTCCGGCATCGATCAGGCGCTGGAACAACTGTGGCACCAGTAGTGAACGAACCCTGGCGGAAGCGCCTGCGGCAACAATTCCCCGGAGTGTTTCGAATCCGGCACGCAGCGCCAGGATGCCAGCCAGCAGCCACAGGGATGGCCATAGCGACTTCATCGTCGCCCCGTCGATGGCAATACGATGAACGATATCGGCCAGCCACCAGGACTGGGCGATGATTATCGTGGCTTGAATGGCCGCCAACCCCGCCATCCCCGGCTGCAACCAGCCGGGAGCCTGCTGTTTCAACCAGCGGCCTGCGACAACGTCGCCGCGCTGGTCCTCGCCGTTGACCACGACGCCCTGGTCGGCCGGCACGGGCAAGACGGGTCAGTGACCCGCGTAGCCCTCGCCCGCCTTTACCTTGCCGCGGAAGACCCAGTAGGTCCAGGCGGTATAGCCGAGGATGATGGGAATCAGGAACAACACGCCCAACAGCAGGAACAACTGGCTGCCCGGATCGGAGGCCGCATCCCAGAAGGTGTGTTCGGGCGGCACCGCGTATGGCCACATCGAAATCAGCAGGCCGATGTAGAACAGGGCAAAGAGCGTCATCGAACCGATGAATGGCGCGGCGTCCGAACGTTTTCTGAGCTTGCCAAAGACCCAGGCCGCCGTCAGGACGGTCAACAGCGGGAAGATCCACAATGCCGTGAGGTGGTCGAACCACCGATCACGCACATGTTCGCTGGCCAGCGGCGTCCAGATGCTGACGATGACGAAGAAGGCCATCACCGCGGCCAGCAGCTTCGGGGCCAGGTTGTAGGCCCAGTCACGAGTATTGCCTTCGGTCTTGAGAATGGTCCAGGTGATACCCAGCAGGGCATACCCGGCAACCACGCCCAGTCCGGTCATGACCGTGAAAGCGCTGAGCCAGTCCAGCGGCCCGCCGACGTAGGAGAAGCCCTCGACCTCGAAGCCCTGGATATAAGCGCCGGCAACCGCGCCCTGGGCAAATGCGGCCACCGTCGAGCCACCGAAGAAGGCCCGGTCCCACCAGTGGCGGGAGTCGGCGCTGGCCTTGAACCGGAACTCGAATGCCACGCCGCGAAAGATCAGGCCGGCCAGCAAAAGGAACACGCCAATATAGAGCGCGGGCAGGAACACGGCGTAGACCATGGGGAACGCGGCCAACAGGCCGGCGCCACCGAGAACCAGCCAGGTCTCGTTGCCGTCCCAGACCGGCGCGACGGAGTTCATCATTTCGTCGCGAGCACGATCGTCGGGTGCAAACGGAAAGAGGATGCCGACTCCGAGATCAAAGCCGTCCATGAGGACATACATGAATACGCCGATGCCGATGACGACGATCCAGATCAGGGTCAGATCAATCAGTTCCATGGCTTAGCTCCTTGCCTTGGCGGCGTTGTCGTCAAGACCGGCCGGCACGGCCGACCACGGACGCTTGGCGCGCGCACTCTCGTCTTCGGGGGTCGATTCGACTGGATCGGGTCCGGCCAGAATGACCCGTTTGAGATAATAGAGTCCAGCGGTGAAGACCACTGCGTAAACCGTGATGTAGCCGATCAGTGTCAGCAAGACCATACCGCCGGTCAGCGAGGGCGTGACGCCTTCGCTCAGGCGCATGACACCATGGATCAGCCATGGCTGGCGGCCGACCTCTGTAACGAACCAGCCGGCCAGGACTGCAACGAACGGCAGCGGGATCATCCAGGTCAGCGCCCTGAGCAGCCGCGGTGATTGTTCCAGCCGGCCGCGCCAGAGCTGCCAGGCCGCGGCCAGGGAAAGAACGATGAAAAGGATGCCCAGGCCGACCATTATGCGGAAGCTCCAGAAGACAATGCCGACCGGCGGTCGGTCCTCGGCTGGCACGGAGGTCAGGCCGGTCACTTCGCCATCAAGGCTGTGGGTCAGGATCAGGCTGCCAAGCCGTGGAATGCCGATCTCGAAATGGTTGGTTTCGTTGCGCGAGTCGGGAATCGCGAAGAGGATCAGCGGGGCACCTTGCCGGGTTTCCCAATGACCTTCCATGGCGGCTACTTTGATGGGCTGCTCCTCGAACGTATTGAGTCCGTGCAGGTCGCCGACGAACAACTGCAACGGCGTGGCGATGGCCAGCATGATGACGGTCATCTTCAACGCCTTGCGGCTGGTCTCGATGTTGCGGCCTTTCAGCAGGTACCAGGCACTGACTCCTGCCACCACGAACCCGCCGGTGATAAACGAGGCCAGCGCCATATGGGCGAAGCGGTAAGGCAGTGACGAATTGAAGATCGCCTGCGTCCAGGAGGTGACCTGAACGATGCCGTCGTTGATTTCAATGCCGGCCGGAGTCTGCATCCAGCTGTTGGCCGACAGGATCCAGAACGAGGAGATGAATGTGCCAATCGCGACCATGCAGGCCGAGAACAGATGCGCACCCTTGGGGACTTTGTCACGGCCGAAAAGCAGCACGCCGAGGAAGGTCGCCTCGAGGAAGAACGCAGTCACCACCTCGTAACTGAGGATCGGTCCCATGAAGTTGGCCGAGGCGTAGGAAAAACTGCTCCAGTTGGTGCCGAACTGGAACGCCATGACGATACCCGAAACCACGCCCATGCCGAACACCAGGGCGAACACCTTGGTCCAGAACTTCGACAGTTTTTCCCAGGCTGGATTGTCGGTGCGGTAGTAGAGAGTTTCGAGGACGGCAATGTAGGCCGCCAGCCCGATAGTGAAGACCGGAAAGATGGCGTGAAAGGAAACAACGAAGGCAAACTGGAAGCGGGAAAGGAGAAGTGGGTCCAGTTCCATGATCGGCTACCTCCTGATAGGGCCTGACTGCGTTATATCATATCATCCTAATACGGCATGTGTATTTGAATTGGTAATGGCGTCAATCATGCAATGACGCTGATCACCACGTCGCGTCGATGGGGTCGGTGACGATGCTCCCACAGGAAAACTCCTTGCCAGGTGCCCAGCGCCAAGCGACCGTCAGTGATCGGGATGGTCAGGTCGGTGTGGGTCAGCAGGTTGCGCACGTGCGCCGGCATGTCGTCGGGGCCTTCGGCGGTGTGGACGTAACGTGGATCACCGTCGGGCACCAGGTCGCCGAGAAAGGTCTCGAGGTCGTGCTGCACGTCAGGGTCGGCATTCTCGTTGATGAGCAGCGAAGCTGACGTGTGGCGAATGAAGACGTGGCACAGCCCTTGGGAAAGTCCGCTGTCGGCTACGCAGGCAGCGACATCCGGGGTGATCTCCGTGAGTCCCCGGCCCCTGGTCTGGAAGCTGAGTGTTGTCTGTCTCATCAGTGAGCCTGGCTGGTCATTTCGGCGAGCAGTTCGGCCTGGTGCGCCTCGATCAGCGGTTCGACCACCGCGTCGATCTCGCCGTCCATGATGTTGTCGAGATCGTACAGCGTCAGGCCGATGCGGTGGTCCGTGACCCGGCCCTGCGGAAAGTTGTAGGTGCGAATACGTTCGGAACGATCGCCCGAGCCGATCTGGAGCTTGCGTTCGGCGGCACGCTCGGAGCGCTGCTGTTCGACCTGCGACTCGAGCAGACGGGCACCGAGCAGGCTCATGGCCCGCGCCCGGTTCTTGTGCTGCGAACGCTCGTCCTGGCATTCGACCACGATGCCGGTAGGCAGGTGGGTGATGCGGATGGCCGAGTCCGTGGTATTGACATGCTGGCCGCCAGCGCCGGACGAACGGTAGGTGTCGATGCGCAGATCGTTGGAATTGATGTCTACGCTGTCGACCTCGTCGATCTCCGGCAGGATGGCGACCGTGCATGCCGACGTATGGATGCGGCCCTGTGATTCCGTGGCCGGAATACGCTGCACCCGGTGGGTGCCGGATTCGAACTTGAGTCGTGAATAGACACCGCTGCCGATCAACCGGGCAACGACCTCGCGGAATCCGCCAGCTTCGCCGTCCTGTGCGGACATGACTTCGACCTTCCAGCCCCTGCGTTCAGCGTACCGGGTATACATGCGCAGCAGGTCACCGGCAAACAGTGCGGCTTCCTGGCCGCCGGTGCCGGCACGGATCTCGAGAAAGATGTTGCGCTCGTCGTTGGGGTCGCGAGGGAGCAGGAGCTTCTGCAGCTCGCTTGCCATGCGCGCCTGTTCCCGTTCACCGCTCGTGATTTCTTCCCTGGCCATTTCGCGGAGATCGCTGTCGGCTTCCTGCAGCAGTTGGCTCGCTTCGTCGACCGCTTCCTCGCTCGCCTGGAACTGGCGCCAGAGCCGGATGATCGGTTCGAGTTCGCCGTATTCTCTCGACAGTTGTTCGAACTGCCGACGGTCGGCAATCACATCGGGAGTGGCCAGCAGCTGCTCGAGTTCCTCGAATCGCTCGCCGGCTTCTTCGAGACGTGTGCGGATCCCGAAATTCATGAGTCTTCGTCCAGGAAGTAATACCTTGCCGCGGCCAAGAGGTCTTCGTCCGCACTCTCCGCCGCCTGACGCAGCCGAATACTCGGCTCATGCAGCAGTCGATTGACAAGGCGATGGCTGAAACGCTTGAGTACGTCATCCGGGTCACGGCCATGGGCCAGGTCGGTGCGTGCCTGCTCCAGAAGCTGGTCGCGTTGCGCGTGGGCACGACGCCGGAGTGACTTGAGTGTGCTGGTCGTTCCCTGCAGTCTCAACCAGCGTTCGAAGGCCGTCACCTCGGCCTCGACGATGGTCGAGGCCTGCTGCAATGCCTTGAGTCGTTCCTGCTGTGCCGATTCGATGATGGCGTGGAGATCGTCGATTGTATAGAGAAACAGGTCGTCGAGGTCGGCGCTGGCCGGATCGATGTTGCGTGGCACCGATAGATCCAGTGCAAAGATCGGCCGGTGGCGGCGCCGCCCGAGTGCGGCCTTGAACATGGGCTCGGTGAGGATCGCCGCCGGACTGGCGGTGCAGGCAATGACCAGGTCGTGCGATCCGAGCAGTTCGGGCAGAGCGTCGAGGGTGTGTGCCTCCGCCCCGAATCGGTCGGCCAGTTGTCGCGCCCGGTCCTCGCTTCGGTTGGCAATGGTCAGACGGTTTATTCCGGCCTCGTGGTAGTGCGTGGCGCAGTCCTCGATCATTTCGCCAGCGCCGATCAACAGTGCGTTGAGGCGATCGAGCGAGCCGAAGATCTGCCGAGCCAGCCTGAGCGATGCGTAGGGCAGGGTGACCGGGTTGCGCCCGATACCCGTTTCGGTACGAACCCGCTTGGCGGCGGAGAATGCATGCTGGAACATCCGGTCGAGCCGGCTGTCAAGAGTGCCAGCCTGTTGTGCAGCTTGCCAGGCCTGCTTGGCCTGGCCGGCCACTTGTGGTTCGCCGATGATCATCGAATCCATGCCCGAGATGACCTTGATCAGGTGATAGGCGCAGGAGGAATGGTCGAGTTGATACAGGTGTTCGCGTACCTGGCCGGGCCGAAGTTGATGCCATTCGTGCAACCAATCCATCAACTCGCGCGTGATAGTCTGGTCCGACGATATATACAGTTCGGTACGGTTGCAGGTGCTGAGAATGCTGCATCCGTCGATGCCGGGAACCGCCGACAGCGAGACCAGCGCTTCAGGCAGAGACTCGGCAGCAAATGCCAGCTGCTCCCGGATACTGATCGGGGCGGTCTGGTGGCTGATTCCCAGGGCAAAGAGAGACATGCGAGAAAAATTGATGGACAAACGCGCCATTTTCCTACCGGCTGCCGCACAGTGCAAGCTTCTTGCCGCGGCGCTGTTGTTATCCCTACTTGCGGGCTGCGCCGTCTCGCCTCAAGGGCAGGAGGCCTCGGAACCCGTCGAGCCGGAACAGGTAGAAGCAACGCAGGAGGATCGGCTGGCGGGCCTGGATTCGGAGGTCATGTTCCATGTCATGGCTGCCGAGCGGCTGGCCGGCCTCGGTGAGTACCGGGATGCCCTGGACCAGTACCTCGAAGCGGCACTCATCGCTGATGACGAAGAACTGGCCCGGCAGGTCGCACGACTGGCCGCTCAGCTGGGTGAATGGGAGATTGCCCTGGTCGGCGCCGAGCGCTGGCTGGACCTGGCTCCGGAAAGCATGGACGCCACCCAGATTCGCCTTCTGTCCTGGCTCAATTCCGGCCGCCTGGACGAGGCCGTCGACGGGCTGGTGGAGCTGATTGAAAGTCACGATGACACGCAGCAAGGGTGGCGTCGTGCGACCGTTTTGCTGTCGGCGGCCGATGACAACGAACTGGCCGTCGAGGCGATGTCAAGACTGGTCGAACGAACCGGCCGGGATGCGTTGGCACCCGGTGTGCTGCACATGCAAAGCGTCCTGTTCTGGCAGATCGGCGATCCCGAACGGGCACTGGAGCTGGCGCTCGAAGCGGCGCACGAGAGCGAGGAGCGCAAGTATCGCGTCTGGGCGGCACAGCTTGCCGCCGAGCAGCAGCAGCTGGAACTGGCACTCGAGCTTTACCGGCTGGCGCGTGCCGACGAACCGGAGTATGTGCCGCTGGCATTGTCGGAATCGGAGGTGTTGCGCCAGCTCGAGCGCGACGAAGAGGCGATTGAACTGTTGCGGGAGATGCCGTCCGACAGCGATGTGCTCTACACGCTTGGCGTCTACCTGGCCTACATGGAACGTCAGGACGAGGGCCGGGAAGTATGGGACAAGTTGGCAGCTCACGAGCCGTCGGAAAAACCGGTCCAGCATTACTTTCTGGTTGCACGTCTTGCGGAACTTCTTGAGCTCGAGGATGAGGCCTTGAAATGGTATCGAAAGGTCGATGCCGGTCCCAATCGCGACCGTGCCCGCCTGCGTCGGGCCGTTCTGCAGGCACGCCGCGGTGAACTCGAGGAGGCGCGTGACCAGCTGCACATGGTGCGTGGATCGGATGATCGCCAGTTGCTCGAGCAGGCCTGGCTGGTCGAGGCCGAGTTGCTGCGGGAAGCCGACAGGGCGGATGAGGCCGTCGAATTGCTCGGTCGCGCATTGCGCGAGTCGCCCAACAGCATACGGCTTCTGTATGCGAGAGGTATCAATGCCGTACATGCCGATGATCTCGAGCTGGCCGAGCAGGATTTCCGCCGCATCATCCAGATCGACGGCGACAATGCCATGGCACTGAATGCCTTGGGCTACACGCTCACCGACCGCACCAACCGTCACCAGGAAGCCTATCGTCTGATTCGCAGGGCCATGGAGCTGGAGCCCGACGATCCCGCTGTTCTCGACTCCATGGGCTGGGTGTATTTCCGGCTGGGACAACCCGCACGGGCGTTGCCATATCTTGAGCGTGCCCTGGAAGGTGAAGACAATCCGGAGATTGCCGCACACGTGATCGAAGTGTTGTGGGCGCTCGATCGCCAGTCCGAGGCCCTGGAGCTGCGCGACCGTGCGGTCGCGGAGTGGCCTGACGACGACCGCCTCATCGATACCCTGGAAAGACTGGAGTTGGGTGAGTGAGCGGTTCGACCTCGATCCGCATTGCGCTGCTGGCTGTGCTGTCACTCATTGTCAGTGCCTGCGCGGTGCGTGAACAAAGGCCGGCAGGATCCTGGATGGACGAACGCCAGGCCTGGTTTGCGGTGCACCCGGTGTGGTCGGTGACCGGGCGGGCGGCAATTCGTGACGGCGAGCGAGGTGGCCAGGTCGCTTTCGACTGGCAGGCCAGCGGTGATTCTCATCGCGTGCACTTGCGTACAGTCACCGGGGGTCGGCAGTGGGTGCTGGAATTCGAGCCGGGGTTTGCCGAACTGGAAGGAACCGATGTCGGCCGTATTGTCGGGCCTGAGCCAAACGCACTGGTCGAGGCTGCGGTCGGTTGGGCCATACCCGTGGTGGAATTGTCCGACTGGATCAGGGGGCTGGTGGCCGAAACGCATGGCGAGGTTGAATTCGCCTCTGACGGTACAGTGAGGCGGGTTTCCCTGGATCCGTGGGAGTTGTCCTACCACCGATTCGACGAAGTCGACGGCCAGCTGATGCCGGCACGGCTGGAAGCCGAAAGTCCGCCGTACCGCGTGCGTCTGGTGCTGCGTTCCTGGGAGTGGCAATCGGTCAACGGCCATTTCGATTGATCGATTCGGTCATAGGGTTCGCGTCCGGTGACAAAATCGTTATAATTACCGCCCCGGGAGCGGCCGGGCCGAATGAACGGCCGCCTCGATGCCCGATCGATTTCTGCTGGGACGTCGCCAAGCTGGTTAAGGCACGGGGTTTTGATCCCCGCATTCGCAGGTTCGAGTCCTGCCGTCCCAGCCATTTTCTTGCCACGACCAGACCACAACGGGTGCACTCTTGACTCACTCCTCGCTGATGGTTTTCGCCGGGAACGCCAACCCGGAACTTGCCCACTCCATCGCTGAAAATCTCGGTGTCCCCATGGGACGTGCCAACGTCGGACGCTTCAGCGACGGCGAGGTCATGGTCGAGATCATGGAAAACGTCCGCGGACGCGACGTTTACCTGGTTCAGCCGACCTGTCAGCCCACGGCCGATAATTTCATGGAGTTGCTGGTGATGATCGACGCGCTGGCGCGTGCGTCCGCCGCCCGTGTCACCGCCATCATTCCGTACTTCGGCTACGCCCGTCAGGACCGTCGCCCGCGTTCGTCACGGGTGCCGATCACGGCCAAGGTGGCCGCCCGCATGATCAGCGTTGCGGGGACCGACCGCGTCGTCACCGTCGACCTTCACGCCGACCAGATTCAGGGTTTCTTCGATATCCCGGTTGATAACGTCTATGCCTCGCCGTTGACTCTAGCCGATATCTGGAAGCACTACACCTCCGACGAGATCATCGTCGTCTCGCCCGATGTCGGCGGGGTGGTGCGCGCCCGTGCCATCGCCAAGCGGCTCGATGCCGATCTCGCCATTATCGACAAGCGTCGTCCGCGCGCCAATGAAGCCACGGTCATGAATCTCATCGGCGACGTGGAGGGCAAGATCTGCGTGCTGGTCGATGACATGATCGATACCGCCGGCACCCTGTGTTCGGCAGCCGGCGCGCTGAAGGACAAGGGCGCCCGCAAAGTGGTTGCCTACTGCGTGCATCCCGTACTGTCGGGTCCGGCCATCGACAACATCAGCAATTCCAGGATCGACGAGATCGTCGTCACCGACACCATTCCCCTGAGCCAGCAAGCCATAGATTGCGGTCGCATCCGCCAGCTGTCCGTGGCCCAGATGCTGGCCGAAACCATCCGCCGCATGTCGGAAGGCGAATCGGTCAGTTCGCTTTATGTCGACTGAAGGGTCGCGTCTGACGACGCGACCGTAAAAGGTGGAAAGGTAAAAGGTGAAAGGAGGGCAACGCCTTTTTCCTTTCACCTTTTACCTTTCACGGCTCTACACATACCCAATCCACACCGCCACCATCAGCGCCAGTGCACCCAGCGCGAACAGCTTCACGATCAGCGGAAACATGAAGCGGAACCAGCGATCGTAGGGGATGCCGGCCAGGCCGATGATGCCCATCAGTACGGGGTTGGTCGGCACGATCATGTTCATGAAGCCGTCTCCGAACTGGAAGGCCAGCACGGAGACCTGGCGGCTCACACCTACCAGGTCGCCGATCGGCGCCATCAGTGGCATGGTGACGAAGGCCTGCCCGCTGCCGGAGGGGATGAACAGGTTGAGTACGCTCTGGATGAACAGCATGCCCACGGCAGAGAGTTCGGCCGGCACCATCGATAGCGGCGTGGCCAGCGCGTTGACGATGGTGTGCAGTACCAGTCCATCTTCCAGCAGCAGCGCGATGGATCGGGCGAAACCGATCAGGATGGCGGTGCCGGCCAGCTCGGCCGCGCCGCGGGTGAAGGAGTCGGCAATACCGTCGAGCTTGAGCCCTCCGATCAGGCCGGCAATGATGGCCAGCACCAGGAATACGGCCCCCAGTTCCACCAGGTACCAGTCGAATAGGGCAATGCCGATCACCAGTGCGACCAACGCACCCAGCGTGGCCAGCAGGACGAGTTGACGGCGACCGTCGAGCGGGGGTTGTTCGGTCGGTTGCGGTGGCTGTGCAGCCTCGATATCCGCCACCAGACTGTTGGCCGGGTCGGCCTGCACCCGGCGCGCATAGCGCCAGACGTGATGAAAGCCGACGGCGAAGAACGGAACCCACAGCGAGAGTCGATACCACATGCCCGAACCGGGCTGCAGTTCGGCGACCTCCTGGGCCACCAGCAGGGTGAACGGATTGATCACGGCCACGCCATAGCCGATACCGTAGCCAACCACCATGATGCCGATGGCGGTGACGGTATCCATTCGCATGGCCACGCACAGGGCGATGAGGATGGCCGCGAAGGGAATGTACTCCTCTGCCATGCCCAGTGTGGCCGAGGCGATGCCGAATGCGAGCATGCCGACGAGTATCAGCGCCGAGGGCAGGTTGCCGAAACGGGCGATAATGCGGTCGAGCAGGGCATCGATGGCACCGGTCTGCCGGATCACGGCCAGTGCGCCGCCAATGATGAGCACGAAGAAGATGATGCCCTGGGCATCGGCCAGCGCCCGGGGGACCACGGTGAACAGCGCCCAGGGCGAAAGCGTGGGCGCCTCCTCGTCCATGGTCTCGAAGGTGCCGGGCACCACCATCTCGCGGCCGGTATCGGTGAGTTCGGTATCGAAGCTGCCGGCCGGCAGGATCCAGGTCAGGGCCAGTGCCACGACCATCATGGCGAACATCAGTACCAGCGTGTGCGGCACGCGAAACGTCTTGGACATGTGTCGTGTTCTCCCTCGAAACCCGGTCGCAGGCGGGACGTGGACAGGCAGAGCCGCGCCCCGAGGCGCGTTATTGTGGCAGAAGGCGACCGCGAATGCATGCCGCCGGCCAGCGGCCGGCAGCAAAGTGGGTACTGATCAGAAGATTTCGGCGTCCAGCGCCATGATGGGCGCTGCGCCGGCACGAATCTTGCGGTCCAGGGCGATGGTGTCGGGGAGCATGCGCTGCATGAAAAAGCGCGCGGTATCGAGCTTGGCTTTGCAGAAACGCTCGTTGCCGTCACCGTGTTCAAGCCGCTTCAGCGCGGCGCGGGCCTGGCCAGCCCAGGACCAGGCCATGGCGGTCAGTGCGAACTGGTGCAGGTAGTCGACCGAGGCCGCGCCGGCTTCGAGTGGATCGGCAGCCATCTTCTGGTAGACCCAGGCGGTTGTTTCCTTCAGCCGCTCCAGGGCTTCGGTCAGTGGTTCGACGAACTCGACCATGGCCTTCTCGCCGGATGTTTCAGCAACCAGCTTGCCGGCCGTCTCGAAGAAGGACTGGATGGTCTTCCCGCTGTCGGCGACGAGTTTGCGCCCGACCAGGTCCAGCGCCTGGATGCCGTTGGTGCCCTCGTAGATCCGGGTGATGCGGGCATCGCGCATGAACTGCTCGACTCCGGTGTCGACGATGTAACCGGCGCCGCCGTGCACCTGCACGCCGAGGCTGGTGACCTCGAAACCCATGTCGGTGTAATAGGCCTTGATGATCGGGGTCATCAGGGCCAGCCAGTGTCCGGCTTTGTCCCTGGCTGCTTCGTCAGGGTGGTGGAGTTGTACTTCCAGTTGTAGCGCAGTGTACAGGCCGATGGCGCGGGCACCCTCGATGAAGGCGCGTGAGGTCATCAGCATCCGGCGCACGTCCGGATGGACGATGATGGGGTCGGCGGGCTTGTCCGGCTGCTTTACCCCGTCCAGGCTGCGCCCCTGAAGTCTTTCACGGGCGAACTCGGCCGCGTTCTGGTAGGCCACAGAGGCCAGACCCAGGCCCTGGATGCCCGTCTCGAGGCGGGCGGCATTCATCATGGTGAACATGTAGGCCAGGCCGCGATGTGGTTCGCCGACCAGGTAACCGGTCGCATTCTCGTAGATCATCTCGCAGGTGGCCGAAGCCTTGATGCCCATCTTGTGATCGATGCCGCCGCAGCGCACACCGTTGCGTTCACCGAGGCTGCCGTCCTCGTTGACATTGAACTTCGGCACGATGAACAGGCTGATGCCTCGCGTGCCCTCAGGGGCATCCGGCAGGCGGGCAAGCACCATGTGGATGATGTTGTCGGCCATGTCATGCTCGCCGGCCGAGATCCAGATCTTGGTGCCTGATATGCGGTAGCTGCCATCGTCGGCCGGCTCGGCGCGCGTGCGGATCAGGCCCAGGTCGGTGCCGCAATGCGGCTCGGTCAGGTTCATGGTACCGGTCCACTCGCCCGAGACCATTCTTGGCAGGTAGAGGTCTTTCTGTTGCTGGCTGCCGTGTCTGTTCAGTGCTTCCCAGGCGCCGTGCGAGAGTGCCGGGTACATGCCCCATGAGGTGTTGGAGGCGGTGATCATCTCGGCCAGGGCGAGACCGAGCACGTAAGGCAGGCCCTGGCCACCGTAGTCGGGACTGGAGGTCAGTCCGGGCCAGCCCGATTCGCAGTAATCCCTGTAAGCCTCGCGAAATCCCTTGGGAGTCGCGACCTCTCCGTCGGCGAAGTGGCAGCCTTCCAGGTCGCCCGGACCGTTCAGGGGGTGGAGCACGGTTTCGCAGAAGCGGGCTGATTCTTCGAGTACGGCATCGACGGTTTCACGGTCGATTTCGGCAAAGGATGGCAATTCACTGTATTCGTCCAGGTTCAGATAATCGTGCAACAAGAACTGGAAGTCGTTGAGCGGTGCCTGGTAAACGGTCATGGCAATGGTGTCCTCTCGGTCTCAACATACGGGTGCGTATGGGGTAGCATAACACGTTCCCTGTCCTTGCCGATTTGACAGGAGTCAATGATATGCTGGTGCCCCTGACCAACAATTCCCAGCAATCTGAAGCGAGAACGCGGAGCGAGCCATGAATCAATCGGACATCCTTCGGCACATGTCGGAACAGAACTTCTTTTCCGACCTGTCGGAAAAACACATGGAGTGGCTGGCTGGGCAGGCGGTCGAGACCCGTTTCGAGGCCGATCAGCTCGTCGCCCGTCAGGGTGAGCGTGCCGATCGTTTCTTTCTGTTGCTGGAGGGTAGCCTGGGGGTGGAAATTCCGGCGATTGCCGGACCGAAACTGGAAGTCACGCAGCTCGGACCGGGCCAGATTTTTGGTTGGTCATGGCTGATCCGGCCGTACAAATGGCATTTCAATGCACGAGCGCTCGAGTCGACCCGTGTGCTGGATTTCGACGGCAAGGCGATTCTCGAGCACTGCGAGGAGGATCCGGCATTCGGTTACGCGCTGTTCAAGCTGTTCTCCTACCTGATGGCAACCCGACTCGAGTCGGCCCAGCGAACCATGATGGATCAGTGGGCGCCGGCCGGTCTGCCCTGACCGGCGCCCCTGTTTTCCCGGCCGGGTGATCAGGCGGCTTTTGAGCGGCCGCCACGCGCCGATGCGAGTGCCTGATCGAGATCGGACCACAGGTCCTCGACCTCTTCCAGCCCGACCGACAGGCGCAGCAATCCTTCCCGAATACCGCAACCCTTGCGATCGCTTTCACTCACCACCCTGTGGGTCAGCCCTGCCGGGTGCTGGATCAGCGTATCAACCGATCCCAGGCTGACGGCCGGTGTCATCAGCTTGACGCGTGAGATGACTTCGGCTGCACTGGCGTAGCCGCCGGCGACATCGAACGACAACACACAACCCGGCCCATCCATCTGCCGCCCGAGCAGGCCGTCGGCGTTCTCGCCGTCCAGGCCCGGGTAATACACGCGCTCGACTCGGGGATCCTCGTTCAGCCGCCTGGCCAGTTCGCCGGCCACGGTCTGGGCGCGCTCAATGCGGAGCTTGAGTGTGGGCAGGCTGCGGTGCAGCAGGTAGGCCGCCCAGGGGTGGAGCAGGGCGCCGGTCGCCACACGCACCTGGCGCAGTTTCGCTGCCCACGCTTCGGAGCAGGCCATGATGCCGGCGATCACGTCTCCATGACCGCCCAGAAACTTGGTCGCGCTGTGCATCACCATGGCCGCCCCGTGCTCGATCGGACGTTGCAGGACCGGGGTCGCGAAAGTCGAGTCGACGATGACCGGCACGTCCCCGGCCTGGGCGACGACATCGGCGATGTCGATCAACTCGAGGGTGGGATTGCCGGGGGTCTCGATCAGTACGAATGCCGTGTCGGCCTTGATCGCGTTGGCGATGGCGTGCGGTTCCACCCAGCTGATTTCATTGCCCAGCAGTTCGCTGGTCAGCAGGTGGTCGGTGGTGCCATAGATCGGCCGCACCGCCACGATGTGGTTGCCGCGCTCGCGCGTGGCCAGAACCGCGGCGGTTAGAGCGGCCATGCCGGAGCTGAAGGCCACCGCGGCCTCCGCGCCCTCTGTGGCGGCCAGCGCCTTCTCGTAACGCGCTACGCCAGGGTTGAAAAGCCTGGCGTAGACCGGGTTGTCGGCTTCGGCGCGGCCGGCGACCAGGTCATCGAGGCTTTGCGTGCCCTGTTCCAGACTGGTGACGGGGTAGGTGGTGGACATGTCCAGCGGCAGGGCGTGAACACCCAGTTCGCGGAGGTCCTCCCGACCGGCGTGAACGCCGAGCGTGTGATCGAGCTTGTCCATGAAAGACTCCTCAAGGGGTTGACTTGAGGCTCATTCTAGAATCATATTAGGCAAATATGTATGAATCAGAATATAATTCTAGGATTCAGAAAATGAGAGAATTAGATGCAAAAGATGTCGAGATTATCCGCTTGCTGCGGAAGAATGCTCGGCTCTCCAACAAGGAACTGGCAGCCGAAGTCGGACTGGCGCCGTCGAGTTGCCTGGAGCGGGTGCGCCGGTTGCGCATGTCCCGGGTGTTGACCGGTTACCACGCCGATATCGACCCGGATGCGCTCGGTATCGGTTTACAGGCCATGGTGGCGGTGCGTCTGGCGCGTCATGCGCGTGCGGGGGTGGAGTCGTTCGAGCGTCATCTCGAGTCGTTGAGCGAAGTGGTGACGATATTTCATGTCGCCGGGGCCAATGACTACCTGGTTCACGTGGCGGTCAGCGATTCGGCTCACCTTCGCGAACTGGCTCTGTCGGCGTTTACCGAGCGCCCCGAGGTCGCCCATATCGAAACCCAGCTCATATTCCGCCACCGTCGCAATTATGAACTGCCGGTGTA
>SKSJ01000246.1 GCA_007123055.1 Wenzhouxiangella sp.
ATCGGTGGCGTCCAACCTGGTGCCCGAGCGCATGGTGCAGATGGTCAATGCCGCCGCGGCCGGCGATCTGGCCTCGGCGCAGGAGACCTTCTACGAACTGCTGCCGCTGTTCAAGGCCACCTTCATCGAGACCAATCCGGTGCCGATCAAGGCGATGATGAACCTGTGCGGAATTCCGGTGGGCGGCGTACGCAGCCCGCTGGCGCCGTTGACCGAGGCCAGTCAGCAGCGACTGGAGACCGTGTTGCGCGAGACCGGGATGATCGACTGATCAATCGTCGATGCCCATGGCCACGATCCGGAAGCGGACCAGGACTTCGTCGGCCACTTGCAGGTTGCCGCCTGCGGCGCTGAAGGGCTCGATATCGAAGTCGCTCTGGCGAATGACGAAGCGCCCGATGGCGCTGAGCTCGTGGTCGGTGAAGTTCAGGGCGACCGGCACGGTCAGCTCGCGTGCCGTGCCGGCCAGGGTGATGCGCGCTTCGATGTCGGGCTGCCAGACGGGTCCGCTGACACCCAGCGACTCGATCGTGATCAGCGGATGGTTTGCGGCATCGAGCTGGTCTTCGCCGAGCAGGTTCTCGCGTGTGTCCTTGATGGCCGAGTCCGACATGTCGGGGTCGAAGCCTTCGTCTTCGCGCCAACGGGGATGGTCAATCTCGAAGTCGATCACCGAGATTTCGAGCTTCAGTCCGGAGTCGTGAAACTCGTCGGCCAGGACGATCTCGCCCGATACGACAGACCCTCCGACCACGTGCGGATGCCCCAGTCGTGCCAGCCGGCCGGCCGGGTAGACCACGAAGCGCGCTTCGGACTGACCGTCGAGCACCACGTAGCGCCGCCCCTCGGGCAGCTCGGTCCTTTCCTCGCCGGCCGGGCGCGATGCGGCATCTGCCGCATCCGGTATCCGGGGAACGGCCTGGCAGCCGACCAGCACGGGCAACGCCAGCAGCATCAGTGACACAATCTGGACCCTCATCCTGCTAATGTTGCCGCTATCCTTCGGGAGCTGCAACCTTGACGATTCCATTACGAAATACCGATTTCGCCTACGGCCTGGTCAGCCAGCTGTTCCACTGGCTGATCGTTGCCCTGATCCTGTTCCAGTACACCTGGGCGTGGAGAATTTCCAACGTGGAAGGGTTCCGGGCCCGGTTCGAGCTGGTCACCCAGCACAAGACCATCGGCATGGTGGTACTCGGGCTGGCGGTGCTGCGGCTGGTGTGGCGCCTGTTCAACCGGCCGCCGGCGCTGCCTGATCACATGGCCCGCTGGGAGCGGCTGGGTGCCCACGCCGGGCACTGGCTGCTCTACGTGCTGATCTTCGCCATGCCGCTGTCGGGCTGGCTGTATTCCTCGGCCGCGGGGTTGGGCGATTACTGGTGGGGGCCGGTGAACTTCCCCAGTCTGGTCGACTCGAACGAAGCGCTGGAGGATTTGATGGCCCGGGTCCACCAGGTGCTGGGCATCACCCTGGGCGTGGTGGCCGTTGGCCATGCGCTGGCCGCGCTCAGGCACCACTTCTGGGTCAGGGATGACGTACTGAAAAGGATGCTGCCGATATGGCGAAAACAATAATCACTGTTATGACTTCCGCCGTTGCGATGCTGGCCACGACGGTCGTGCTGGCCGATGAGACCTGTTACACCGCCGACCAGGAAAGCGGTGAACTGCGCTTCTCGGGCGTGGCCGAAGGCACCCCGTTCCGGGGCAAGTTCGGCGAGTTCTCCGTGCGCGTGTGCCTGTCGGACGAGGACCTGACCACGGCGGGAATCGAAGTGACCGTAAAGACCGGCTCGGCCGATGTCGGCAACCGCGACGGCAACCAGGCATTGAAGGACGACGAATTCTTCGCCGTCGACCAGTTTCCCGAGGCCCGCTGGGTCAGCACGGAGATCGCGCGCGACGGGGATGACTACCGTGCCGAAGGCAGCTTGTCGATCAAGTCGCTCGAGTCGGCACAGCCGGTCACGCTGTCTCTCGAAACCGATGGTGAAACACGGACGTTGTCCGGAGGCGCCGAGATCAAGCGCCTGGACTGGGATGTCGGAACCGGTGAATTCGAGGACCCTGATTTCATCCGCAACCGGGTCGACCTGCGCTTCGAGCTGGAACTGCACCCGGAGGACTGATCGATGACGTTCACCCGCCTGTTGATCTTCGCCCTGCTGGCCATCGTCGCCTGGCGGCTCCTGACCGTGGATGTCGATTCGGTCGAGGCGCGTGATATCAGCGCCGAGCACGACGTGGTGTTTTTCACCGCGCCGTGGTGCGGCTACTGCGACCAGGCCCGCGATTACCTTGATGAGACCGGTGTGGACTACCTGGAAATCGATGTCGAGGCCTCGACGGTCAACAACCGCCAGTTCCAGGAAGTCAACGGCCGCGGCGTGCCGCTGATCTTCATCGGCGAGACGCGCATGGCCGGCTTCTCGCCGCAGGCCTACGGGCGCGCGCTGGAGGGGCTTCAGGCTACTCGCCCTTGACCCCCAGGCGCTTGTGCATGATGGGTGAAGTGGTGGTGTACTGCACGAACTGGCGCGCCTCTGGGTAGACGTATTTCTGCACGCCGAAGGCGGCCAGCGCGGCTTCGTGAAAACCCGAGAGGATGAACTTCTTCTTGCCGGGATACCAGTTGATGTCGCCGATGGCGAAGATGCCCTCGATCGAGGTCTGGAATTTCTCGGTGTCGACCTGGATCTGTTTCTTCTCCAGTTCCAGCCCCCACTCGGCGATCGGGCCCAGATCCGGGGCCAGGCCCCAGAACACCAGTACCTCGTCACCCTCGACGGTGAAGCGGTTGCGCTCCAGGTCCATCAGGTGCAGGCGAATGCCCCCGCTTTCGGTGGGTTCGGCCTGCGAGATGATGCCCTGGCGCTCGCTGACCCGGCCTTCGCCGGCCAGTTCACGCACCCTGGCCACCGAGGCCACCTGGCCGCGGTATTCCTTGCGTCGATGCACGAGGTCGATGGATGCGGCGATGTCGGCCAGGTCCATGGTCCAATCCAGCGCCGAGTCGCCGCCGCCGAGAATCAGCAAGCGCTTGCCGCGGAAGTGCTCGCGCTCGGTCACCTTGTAGTGAATCCGCGACGGGTCGACATTGTCGATGCCCTTGGCCCTGAGCCGGCGAGGCTGGAATGCGCCCAGACCGGCGGCGATGATGACCGCGCCGGCATCGAACTCGGTGCCTTTCGAGGTGACCACCGTGAACCGTCCGTCGTCGCGCTTTTCGAATTGCGTGACCTGCTGGCCGAGATGAAAACCGGCATCGAACGGCGCGATCTGCTCCATCAGCTTGTCGATCAGTTCCTGCGCGCCGATCACCGGCCATGCGGGGATATCGTAGATGGGTTTTTCCGGGTACAGCTCCGCACACTGCCCGCCGACCTGCGGCAGTGAATCGACCACTTCGGCCTTCAGGCCCAGCAGGCCGAGTTCGAACACCTGGAAAAGGCCGACGGGGCCGGCGCCGACGATAACCGCATCGGTCTGGATTGGGGCGTTGATTTCGCTCACGGATGACGTGGGGATTGGGGTGTGTCGATATGATAACCGGCAGACTGATTGAAGGTTTCAGGATTCAGGTTTCAGGATTCAGGATTCAGGATTCAGGTTTCAGGATTCCGGTTTCAGGATTCAGGGAAAAGACGGTTTACGCGCGAGTATCATCTGCCGGAAACCGGAAACCAAAAATCGTAACTCGTAAATCATGAATGACCAGCGTGAGATCAAGTTGCACCCCGAATGGCTGGATGTCCTCGGCGAGGAGTTCGACAAGGACTACATGAAAGCGCTGCGCGCCTTCCTGCTCGAGCGTAGCCGGGCCGGGGCGACGGTTTACCCGCCGGGCAAGCACATTTTCAATGCACTCGATTCAACGCCGCTGTCGCAGGTCAAGGCCGTGATTCTCGGTCAGGATCCCTACCATGGCCCCGGCCAGGCGCACGGGCTGTGCTTTTCGGTGCAGAAGGGCGTGCGGATTCCGCCTTCGCTGGTCAATATCTACAAGGAAATCGAAGCCGATCTGGGCTTCAGCATGCCCGGCCATGGCAATCTCCAGCCCTGGGCCGAGCGCGGCGTGCTGCTGCTCAATGCCGTGCTCACCGTCGAGCGCGGCAACGCCGGGGCCCACCAGGGCAAGGGCTGGGAGCAGTTCACCGATGCCGTGGTCGATGCGGTCAACACCCGACGCGACAATGTCGTCTTCCTGCTCTGGGGCAGTCACGCCCAGCGCAAGGGCGCCGGCATCGACAGCCGACGCCACCTCGTCCTCAAGGCACCGCACCCCTCGCCGCTGTCGGCCCACCGCGGCTTCCTGGGTTGTCGTCATTTCTCCAAGGCCAATGAGTGGCTGGAAAGCCGTGGCGTTGCGCCCATCGACTGGCGGCTGACCTGAATCGACGTTGACGTCTATCCCTCGGTGATCCTGCGCCGGGCCGCCGAGCGCATGCCCAGGTAGATGCCGATCAGGGCCATCACGATGCCG
>SKSJ01000216.1 GCA_007123055.1 Wenzhouxiangella sp.
ATCAAGGTCAACCAGCAGTCCAGCGTGGTTCGAACGCTGGCAGCCGTGGAGCGCATGGGCCTGGAGGTCGGCTCCAAACCCGAACTCATTACCGCGCTGGCTGTCAGCCGTCCCGGCACCACCATCATCTGCAACGGCTACAAGGATGCCGCCTACATCCGCCTGGCATTAAGCGGCCAGAAGCTGGGACTCAAACCCATCATCGTCATCGAGAAACCCAACGAGTGGCCGCTGATCGAGCGGGAAGCCCGGCGCCTGGGTATCGAGCCCTTGCTGGGCGTGCGCCTGCGCCTGTCCTCGCTGGGAACCGGCAATTGGCAGAACACCGGCGGCGAGCGCGCCAAGTTCGGACTGGCCGCCAGCCAGGTACAGACCCTGGTCGAGGACCTGCGACAGGCCGGCTGCCTGCCCTGGCTGGGCCTGCTGCACTTTCACATGGGCTCGCAGATCTCCAACCTGCGTGATATCCAGCGCGGCGTGCGCGAGGCCGGCCGCTACTTTGCCGAACTCAGTGCCGCCGACGTCGAAGTCCGGCTGATCGATATCGGCGGCGGGCTGGGTGTCGACTACGAGGGCGGCGGCACACGCAGTTACTGCTCGATGAACTACTCGCTGGAAGCTTACGCACAGGCCATTGTTGGCGGCATCGCCGAGTTGTGCCGCGAGCGTGAACTGTCCATGCCCGACCTGGTCTCCGAATCCGGCCGTGCACTGACAGCGCACCACGCCGTGCTGGTGGCCAATGTCACCGCCACCGAAACCCTGCCGCGTGATGATGGTCACGCCAACGGCGAGGACCATCCCCTGATTCGGCACCTGGTCGAGGTGCTGGAGCAGGTCGGGCAGCGCGAACCGGAGGAAAGCTTTCTCGAAGCCGAGCACCTGCTCGAGGAAGGCCGCAACCTGTTTCTTTACGGCGACCTGGCGCTGGCCGACCGCGCCCGGCTCGAGCCGCTGTTCAATGCCATCCTCGAAGCAGTGTTCGACCGTCTCGACCCCGATCATCGTCGCCACCGCGAATTGCGCGACCGCGTCCGCTACCAGCTGTCGAGCAAGTACTTCATCAACCTGTCGATCTTCCAGTCGCTGCCCGACATCTGGGCGATCGACCAGGTCTTTCCCATCGTGCCGCTCTCACGCCTCGACGAGATACCCACCGAACGTGCCGTGCTCGAGGACCTAACCTGCGACTCCGACGGTCGCATCGACCACTACGTCGACCGTGGCCTGCTCGAACCCACGCTGCCGGTGCATCGCATCGGCGCAGACGAAAACTACCTGCTGGGATTTTTCCTGGCGGGTGCCTATCAGGAAACCCTCGGCGACATACACAACCTGTTCGGCGACACCGACAGCGTCGATGTGCGTCTCGACGGCGACCACTTTTTTCTCGAACAGGCACGCAGCGGCGATTCCGCCGACATGCTGCTGGAGCTGGTCGGCTACGATCCACGCGCACTGATGACCGCCTGCCGGGCCCGCGTTGCCGCCGCCGGCCTGGACAAGACCGAAGCCGAGGCCATGGAGCGCCTGCTGGCCGAAGGCCTTTCGGCCTACACCTACCTGGAGAGCTGAGTAATGAAAGCAACATGGATCGGACTGGGCGCCATGGGCGCACCCATGGCAGGCCACCTGGCCGAAAGCGGAGAACTCGCCACCGTATGGAACCGGACGGCGGCGCGCAGCGAGCGATTCATTGCCGAACACCCTGCCATCGGCGTTGCCGACAACCCGGCCCAGGCAGCCGCCGATGCCGACGTCATCTTCACCTGCGTGTCGGCCGACGACGATCTGCGCGGAATCGTTGACCAACTGGAGCCAAGTCTGGCCGCCGGCCAGATCGTGGTCGATCATTCCACCGTCGCGCCGGCGACCGCGCGCGATCTGTCCGATGCGCTCGAGGATCTGGGGGTCGCCTTCATCGACGCGCCGGTCACCGGCGGCGTGGAAGGCGCCATTGGCGGCAGGCTCGCGGTCATGGCCGGGGGCGATGAGCGCGCGCTCGAACGGGTTCGCCCGATCATGGCGCGCTACGCCCGCGTCATTCACCACCTGGGTCCGTCCGGCAGCGGCCAGGCAGGCAAGGCGGTCAACCAGCTGATGGTCGCCGGCATTGCCGAGGCAGTGTGCGAATCGCTCGCGCTGATGGAAAAACTGTCGCTGCCGCGCGAGCCCATGCTCGAGCTGCTGGGCGGCGGCGCGGCCAGCAACTGGTTTCTCGACAAGCGCGGCGCCACGATGCTGGCCGACTCCTTCGACGTCGGCTTCGACCCCAGGCTGTTACTCAAGGACCTGAAGATCTGTCACGCGCTGTGTACCGAAGCGGGCTTCGAGTCCACCGTGGTCGACCAGGCCATCACGGACTACTCGCGCCTGATCGAAAGCGGAAGCAATGGGGGTGACATCTCTTCACTCTTCCGCCTCAAGCGCGGTTGAGGCGTCCGGCCGGGAGATTCAACACGAAGGACACGAAGGGCATGAGGTGTTTCCCTTCCTGACCTTCATGTCCACTTCGCGTCCTTCGCCTCACCGCTTTCCGCCTTGCCTGGCCCCGACCCTGCAAGACAATGATCAGGTACCTCAGGCATGTCATTCGTCCTCGCGATCAAGGTCGCGTGCCGCCTTGTCGCGCAGCTGATTGAAGTAAGCCAGCTTCTCCTTGGCCATCACGCCGCCGAGCAGCACCAACGCGACCAGGTTGGGTGCGGCCATCAGGCCGTTGAAGGTGTCGGCGATATCCCAGATCAACTCCAGCGCGCCGACCGAGCCGAGAAACACGAACAGCAGGAAAAGGATCCGGTAAGGCATCACCACGCGGCGGCCGAACAGGTACTCCCAACTCTTCTCGCCGTAGAAGTTCCAGGTCAGCATGGTGGTGTAGGCAAAGAAGATGATGGCAATCAGCACGACGTATCCGCCGAGTCCCGGCAGACCCTGCGTAAAGGCCTGGCTGGTCAGCACGGCACCGGTGACCACCTCGCCGGTCTCGTCGGTGGTGCCGAGCACGCCGGTGACCAGGATGACCAGTGCGGTCATGGTGCAGACCACCAGCGTGTCGATGAACACTTCCCAGACACCCCAGAAACCCTGCCTGAAGGGCTGGTTGCGCGCCTGGGCGTGGACGATGGACGCCGATCCCAGTCCCGCCTCGTTGGAGAAGATGCCACGGGCAATGCCGTAGCGCACCGCCATGGCCACCGAGGCGCCGGCAAAACCACCCATGGCCGAAGCCGGCTGGAAAGCATGCTGCACAATCATGGTCAGCGCGCCCCAGATCTCGGTGACGTGAATGGCAAGAATGCCGAGCGACCCGGCCAGGTAGGCCACCGCCATCACCGGCACGATCTTCTCGGCGGTCACGGCGATCCGACTGATGCCGCCCAGAGTCACCGCCCCGACCAGAAACACCAGCACCACGCCGGTCACCCAGGTGGGGATGCCAAACCCGGTCGCGGCCGACTGGGCCAGGGTATTGGACTGAACCATGTTGCCGATGCCGAAAGCGGCCAGGCCGGCGAAGAAGGCGTAGAGCACGGCCAGCCACTTCCACTGGCTGCCCAGGCCCTTTTCGATGTAGTAGAACACGCCACCGGAGACATGACCATCGGCATCGACGTGACGGTATTTCAGGCCCAGGGTGGCCTCGGCCATCTTGGTGGCCATGCCGACCAGCGCGACCATCCACATCCAGAAAATCGCACCGGGGCCGCCCAGCACGATGGCCGTGGCCACGCCGGCGATATTGCCCACGCCGATGGTTGCTGCCATGGCCGAAGTCACCGCCTGGAACGGCGTGATCGCCCCCTCCTCGGTACTCGCGCGGCGGCGAAACACCTGGCCGAAACTGTGCTTCCAGGCATGGCCCAGGTGGCGGAACTGGAAGAAACCCAGGCGGACGGTCAGGTAGATGCCGGTGCCCACCAGCAGGATCATGAACGGCGGTCCCCAGACAATGCTGTTGAGCCAGCTGTTGGCAGCGATGATCAATTCGAGCATGGCGGGTATCCCTCGGTGATTTATTGTGATCGTAGCCTATCCGAAACCAGGCCCGGGCGCATAGTCCGGGGCGGTCGTCACTCCATCTCCGGCGCCATCAGTTCGGCGATTTCGTCTTGTCGGTCCATGGCATCGGCGAAACCCAGGTCGATCAGTTCCCGACAGAACTCGGCCTCGAACAGCAGGTAACCGACGAGGCGACCGTGGCCGGCGCCGATCCCCTTGAGCAGGGCGCGCACACTGGCGGGCAGTCGGTGGACATGCCGTTCGGCGACTTCGCGCAAATCGACCGACGGCCGCAGCAGCAGGGTATCCACGCGTCGCAGTCCGGCGGCCGCACGGTGGCCTTCGGGAATCGCGGCCCAGGTGCGGTTGTCGCGCTCGACGCGTTCGAGATCACGCGAGAGGTGGTCCATGAAGATCACGTCGAGCAGATAGCCGCCGATCTCGCCGAGCGCCGGGTACGACGTGACCGCCTCGGGCTCCGGA
>SKSJ01000161.1 GCA_007123055.1 Wenzhouxiangella sp.
GCCGGCTGGTCGGGCGTTTCAGGCGCTCGAGCACGGGTGCGAAGATTTCCTCGGGACGCTCGCGAAAGCTCAGCAACAGGTCGTCGTCGATGATGAGCCCGAGCTGTCCCAGCCCCGGGAGTCGCTCCTGGCTTTCCAGGTGCAGCATCTGCAAAAGGATCAGCGCCTGCTCGTCGAGCGTGTTGACCTTGGTCTGGCGGTCGATGTTGACCAGGTCGGCCAGCACCATCGGATGAAGGTCGAACAATTCGCCGAGGGTGCGGATGCGATCGTCGTCGGCGAAGCCGGCGACATCCACCCAGATCCGACCGCCCTTGAGGCGGGCTTCGGCGATGGCGTGGGCGTCCGGGTCGTCGAGAAATTCCACGCCCTGCTCATCGATGCGCCACAGGCGCACCCGGGTAGCGGCGGCGTCGGGTGCGATGAACAGCGTGCCGGGCGGCGCGCCGGGCGTGCGCTGGCGGGTCCGCTCGGGCTGTCCGAAGAGGTGATGCATGGGGGTGTCCACCACGCTGCGAACGAAGCGCCTTGCGGTGTCCTGAAGCTGCTGCAGATGTTCGCCGACCGACACGACCGTACTCCATTTGCCCTGGCCGGAACCAACATACTGCACTCGGGCGACAGATCAAAGCCGGATTCGCGGCGGCACTCGGGGTGGCGGGCGGTTATCATCTGCACTTGATGAATGCATCCTGCCGCTTTTCATGAGTCCCGACATCGTACTGGTCGCTGCGATGGCCCGTCGGCGCGCCATCGGCAAGGGCGGAGCCATGCCCTGGCACTTGCCCGCCGACCTGAAACATTTCAAGGCGATCACGCTGGGTTACCCGGTGGTGATGGGGCGGCGCACTTTCGAGTCGATCGGCCGGCCCTTGCCGGGGCGGCTCAACGTGGTCATCAGCCGAGGCCGGCTGGCACTGCCCGAGGGCGTGGTACTGGCCGGCGGTCTCGACGAGGCGATTTCGGCTTGTCGGGATCATGAGCGGATCATGGTTATCGGTGGCGGCGAGATCTATGCGCGGGCGTTGAATGTCGCCACGCACATGGAGTTGACCTTTATCGATGCCGAGGTCGAGGCTGACACCTGGTTCCCCGCCTGGTCACCTAACCAGTGGCAGCTCGAGACCATGGATGTGCGGGCCGCCGACGATGCCAATCCCTTCCGGCTCAGTTTCTGCTCCTTTCGGCACAGCCAGCACCCATGATCCAGCACTGGCCCGCCAAGCGTCGAGTCACGGCCGTTGGTGCGGTCTGGAACCTGTTGCTGGGTATCGGCAAGGTTGTCGCCGGTATCGCGGGGCAGTCGCAGGCGCTGGTGGTCGACGGCGTGCATTCCTTTTCAGACCTGGTCAGCGATGCGGTGGTACTGGCCGCGGCGCGCTGGGGTTCCCTGGAGGCCGACCACAACCATCAGTACGGCCATGCCCGGATTGAAACCATGGCCTCGGCACTGGTCGGTTTCCTGTTGCTGGGGGTGGCAGCCGGTTTTCTGATCGACGCGGTCGGTCGCCTGCTCGAACCTGAGCGACTGCAGCAACCGGGCGGATTGGCGCTGGGGGCTGCGCTGGTGTCGGTGGTGATCAAGGAAGCTCTGTTTCACTACACCCGGCGAGTGGCCCGCAACACCGATTCGAAGCTGATCGAGGCCAATGCCTGGCATCATCGCTCGGATGCCTTTTCCTCCATCGTGGTGATATTCGGTGTTGCCGGCGTCATGGTCGGCGTGGCCTGGCTGGATTCGGTGGCCGCCATCGTCGTGGCGGTCATGGTTGGATGGATGGGCTGGCAGTTCGTGGCATCGGCCGTGGTCGAGCTGGTCGATACCGCCATCCCCGAGCGTGAGCGCCGTGAGCTCGAGCGCATCATCATGGCGGTCGACGGCGTGCGTGACTTTCGCAACCTGCGCACGCGGCGAATGGGGAGCGGGGTGGTGATGGACGTCACCGTCCTGCTCGATCCCGGTCTGCCGCTGGTCGAGGCCGACGCCATTGCCGCCAAGGTGCGGCGCGGTCTGCTCGACCAGTCGACGGCGGTCACTGATGTCGTGGTCGGTATCGCCGTGTATCGCAAGACCGGGCGCGAGGCATGAAACGCCAGATTTTTGTCGGCGATGTGCAGGGCCACTGCGAGGCGCTTGAGCGCCTGCTCGACAAGTTGAAGTTCGATTCGGCTACCGATCGGTTGCGCATGGCCGGCGACCTCGTCAACCGTGGCGGGCAGTCCCTGGAAACACTGCGCCTGGTTCGGTCACTCGGTCAGTCCGCCATGACCGTGCTGGGCAACCATGACCTGCACCTGCTTGCTTATGCTTTTGGGGTGCGCAAGGGCAAGCGTGACAATCCCGAGTTCGAAGCGATTCTGGCGGCGAGCGACGGCACCGAGTTGCTCGACTGGCTTCGGACCCAGCCGCTGATGTGGACAAGCGGCAAGCGAAAACTGGCGCTGGTTCACGCCGGCCTCGATCCGCGCTGGGGTCCCAAGGCGGCGCGGGCACGGGCGCGTGAACTCGAACATGCACTGGCGACTGAGCCCGGCAAATTCTTCGCCCACATGTACGGCAACCGACCTCGGCGCTGGCGACCGCGGCAGCCGCATTACAAGCGTTTGCGCGCCATGACCAACGTATTCACCCGCCTGCGCTTCTGCGACCGCGACGGGCGGCTCGACCTGGATTACAAGGGTAGTCCGAACCGGGCACCGAAAGGGTTTCGCCCCTGGTTCGACTTTCTGCACCCGGACTGGCAGGACTGGACCGTGGTGTTCGGTCACTGGTCAATGCTGGGCGCGTTCAGCAATGGCCGGGTGATGTGCCTGGATACTGGCTGCGTGTGGGGCGGCGAACTCACCGCCCTGGTTGTCGAGGGGGACGAGCGCCACCAGGTGGCGGTCGATTGCGATTGTCGCAAGCAGCCGGGTTGAGGGCGCCGACAGGGACGAGTCAGGTTCCTGATTTCCTTTCTGGTCTGTGAGTCTCCACTTGCGTGGTGTGATCCGCGTTGCCGGTTGCCTCACGAATAACCGGATGGGCCAGCTTGCTGCTCGGATCGAAGTTCAGGTCGATGGTCTTTGCCGCCTGCAGCTGCTCGAGAAACACAGGGCGGACATGAAAACGCTGGGCCATCATCTCGGTGGTGACCGGCGGTTGGCCCTGCCTGCGGTCGGGCCCGCCAAAGCGAATCTGGTTGTAGCGGGACCAACCGAAAATGACCAGGAAGGTAAGCGCGATGACGATGGCATAGCCGGTCAGCGTCAGCAGGTAGTTGCGTGCACCCGGCAGCAGCATGTATTCGCGGAAGGCATCGATGCCGAACCACCATGCACCCAGGCTGAGCAGTGGCGCGAACAGGTAGAACCAGAGCAGCCAGGCCATCAGCGTGATGCCGGAAAATATCGCTCGGCGGCCACGCGGTTGAAGGTCGGGTCGGTAGATGATCGCCGGATGGACCGGGTGCTTGCGCGGGCTCACGGGCGTACTCCTCTGTCGGGACTGATCCAGACGGCCGGTTGACCTCGCCGGCGTAACAGGGCACGCGGTACCGCGGCGACGGTCGTGGCCATGCTGATCAGCCAGAAGGCCAGCGGATACCAGATGACCCAGAAATACACGCGCCACAACCCTTTCTCGTAGCGGCTGTCGATGACCAGGCTGACCGCGAACTGCAACAGGCAGGTCAGGCCGAGAATGACGCCGTTCCACTGCGGCAGAATGGAATCGACCGTAAGGGTATCCGGCAGCGGCACCACCTGCCCGATAAAATACAGCAGGAAAATCAACGCCATGACGTAGGCCCATACCACGCTGAGCAGGTACTCGAAGACGACGCCCCACATCCTGCGTTGCCGCCATTTGAGGGCCTTTAAGCCGTAGCGCAGCAGCACTTCGACCCCACCCTGGGCCCAGCGCAGGCGTTGCTTCCACAGCCCCTTGAAGGTCTCGGGCATCAGAATCCAGCACATTGCATTGGGTTCGTAGCGCACGTCCCAATGGTCGGCCTGTAATAGCCAGGTCACGTCGATGTCCTCGGTGACCATGTCGGTGTTCCAGTAGCGGTTGCGATGCAGGGCTGCCTTGCGGAACCCCGAGACCACGCCGGAGACGGTGAAGATGCGGCCATAGATGCGCTGGGCGCGCTTGATCAGGCCGATGATGGAGGAAAACTCCCCGACCTGAAGCCGGCCCAGCATGGTCGAGCGATTGCGAATGCGCGGGTTGCCGGTGACCGCGCCCACACGCGGGCCGGTCACGAAGTGCCACATCATCCACTGGATGGCGCTGGGATGCAGCACCGCATCGCCGTCGACGCAGAACAGAAACTCATGCTTCGAGGCCATGGCCGCCATACGCAGGCCCATGGCCTTGCCCTGGTTGGACTTGAAGTGAATGACGCGGATCTGCTCGTGTTCCGCCGCCAGTTCATCGAGAATCTCGCCGGTATCGTCGGTGCTGGCATCGTTGATGGCGA
>SKSJ01000226.1 GCA_007123055.1 Wenzhouxiangella sp.
ACGTCGTGCTCGAAAAGAGCTTCGGCGCCCCGACCATGACCAAGGACGGCGTGTCCGTGGCCAAGGAAATCGAACTGGAAGACAAGTTCGAGAACATGGGTGCCCAGATGGTCAAGGAAGTCGCTTCCCAGACCTCCGACGAAGCCGGCGACGGCACCACCACCGCCACCGTGCTCGCCCACGCCATGCTGCGTGAAGGGGTCAAGTCGGTCGCCGCCGGCATGAACCCGATGGATCTCAAGCGCGGCATCGACAAGGCAGTCCGCAGCGCGACCGAAGAACTCCGGAAGCTGTCGACCCCGTGCGATACCGACAAGGCCATCGCCCAGGTCGGTACCATCTCGGCCAACTCCGACGAGGAAATCGGCAAAATCATCGCCGAGGCCATGGGCAAGGTCGGCAAGGAAGGCGTGATCACGGTCGAGGAAGGCCAGTCGCTGTATAACGAACTCGATGTCGTCGAGGGCATGCAGTTCGACCGCGGCTACCTGTCGCCCTACTTCGTGACCGACCAGCAGACCATGCAGGTCGACCTGGACAACCCCTACATCCTGCTGCACGACAAGAAGATCTCGAACGTGCGTGAACTGCTGCCGGTGCTCGAGGAAGTCGCCAAGCAGTCGCGCAGCCTGCTGATCTGTGCCGAGGACATCGAGGGCGAAGCCCTGGCCACGCTGGTGGTCAACAACCTCAGGGGCACCGTCAAGGTCGCGGCCGTCAAGGCCCCGGGCTTCGGCGATCGCCGCAAGGCCATGCTGGAAGACATGGCGGTGCTGACCGGCGGTCAGGTCATCTCCGAGGACATCGGCCTGAGCCTGGAAAAGACCACCATCGACCAGCTCGGTTCGGCCAAGAAGGTCCAGATCGACAAGGAAAACACCACCATCATCGACGGTTCCGGCGAAGCCTCGGCTATCGAGAGCCGTGTCGGCCAGATCCGCGCCCAGATCGAGGATGCCAGCTCCGACTACGATCGCGAGAAGCTGCAGGAACGCGTGGCCAAGCTGGCCGGCGGTGTGGCCGTGATCAAGGTCGGTGCCGCCACCGAAGTCGAGATGAAGGAAAAGAAGGCCCGTGTCGAGGACGCCCTGCACGCCACCCGTGCAGCCGTCGAGGAAGGCGTGGTCCCTGGCGGCGGAACGGCCCTGATTCGCGCCCTGGGTGCGATCGAAGGCCTGACCGGCGACAACGACGATCAGACCGTCGGCATCAAGCTCGCCCGCCGCGCCATGGAAGAACCGCTCCGGAAGATCGTTTCCAACTCCGGCGGTGAGCCGTCCGTCATCCTGGCCGAAGTCAAGGCCGGCAAGGGCAACCAGGGCTATAACGCCGCCACCGGCGAGTTCGTCGACATGATCGAGGCGGGCATTCTCGACCCGACCAAGGTCACCCGCACAGCCCTGCAGAACGCCGCTTCCGTGGCCGGCCTGATGATCACCACCGAGTGTGCTATTGCCGAGCTGCCGAAGGAAGATGACGCCGGCGGCGGTGCACCTGATATGGGTGGCATGGGTGGCATGGGCGGAATGGGCGGCATGATGTAGTGCCGCGGCCGCATCTCCCGGCCCAGGGCGGCGCTTCCCCTTGAGTCGGAATGCTCACGTACCATCAAGGTACGCTGCGCTTCCGCCTCAAGGCTCATCACCACCCTGAACCGGGAGCTGCACCCGCTCGCTCGTTGCCCGTAGCAACGTCTAGAGCAACACCTGGAAAGCCCCGGCCCTGCGTCGGGGCTTTCTTTTTTATCTTTCAGTCCTGGCCACGGTCTCTGGGCTATCCTCTTGGGCAGCACCTTCCATCAGCGGTCAATCCATTGCCAGAGTCCACCAAAGCCGAACGCGGATTCATCGAACCGCCGCGAGCCGACAACCCCCGGGGCAAGATCCGGAAAGTCGGCGTCGAACTGGAGTTGAGCGGCGTCACGCCCGAGCAGATGGCCGATGCCGTAACCGGCGTGGTCGGCGGCGAGGTCAAACGCACCAGCCCGTTCGAAAGCATTGTCACCAACACCGAGCTGGGCGATTTCCGAATCGAGCTCGATGCCGACGTGCTCAAGAACCGGGGCTACCAGAAGCGGCTCGAAGAAATGGGCATCGACATCGGCGAGGGCGAGGTTCGCGACAACCTCGAACAGGTCATCTCCAGGATTGCCGGGCTGGTCGTGCCACTGGAGCTGGTCGGCCCGCCGGTGCCGTGGACGGAGCTGGCCCGGCTCGATGCGATTCGCCGCCAACTGCACGAAGCCGGCGCACGCGGCACTCACTCCTCGCCCTTCTACGCCTTCGGGCTTCATCTCAACATCGAGGCCTCCAGCCTGGCGGCAGCCGACATCCTGGCCGTTCTGCGCGCATTTCTGCTGCGCTACGAATGGCTGATGAAGGTCGAGGATGTCGATTTTTCGCGGCGTATCACCCCCTACGTGCAGCCCTACCCCGAAAACTACGTGGCCCATGTGCTCGATCCCGAATACCGCCCGAATCGACGACAACTGATCGACGATTTCCTCGGTTTCACGCCAACGCGCAACCGGCCACTCGACCTGTTGCCCTTGCTCGCCCACATCGACCGGGACCGAGTCATGGCCGCGCCGGTGGAAAAGGAGTTGATCAAGCCACGGCCGGCCTGGCACTACCGTCTGCCCAACTGCCTGATCGACGAATCCGGCTGGTCCCTGGCCGTCCCCTGGAATCACTGGATGAGCGTCGAGCAACTGGCTCACAGCCCCGATGAACTCGAAGCCGAGTGCCGGCGCTACCTGGAAACACCGGGCGGCGTCAAGCGCTGGCTTGCCGGCCTGCTGCAACGCTTCTGGTCATGAGGCCCCGCCCCGTCATCGGCGTAACCGGCCCCGACAAGGGCGGACTGTCGGCCTGGCTGTTCACCGCCAGGGCGGTGCGTCGGGCCGGCGGCCGGCCGGTGCGCATTCAGCCGCAGCAACCGCATCCCATCGACGGGCTGGATGGATTGATCATCGGCGGCGGCGCCGACGTCAGCCCCCGGCTGTATGGTCAGCAGCGACGCCCGGAACTCGACGAGCTCAAGGACCGCGGCGCCAGCGGCTGGCGGCGAGTGCTGGGCATCGTGCTGTTTCCGCTGCTGTTCATCATTCGCCGAATGCTGACCACCAAGACCGGCGGCATCAACACCAATCGCGACGAGCTGGAAAAGCGATTGATCACCGAGGCCATCGACCGGCGCGTCCCGCTGATGGGCATCTGCCGCGGCATGCAGTTGATCAACGTGGTCGCCGGCGGCAGCCTGTACCAGGACATCGAGGGCTTCTACGAGGAGTATCCCGCCATCCGCTCGGTGCTACCGCGCAAGCGCGTCGAACTGGTACCGCACACACGCCTGGCGACCATCACCGGGCGCGACGAGATGCACGTCAACGCCCTGCATTCGCAGGCCATCGATCGCCTCGGAAAGTCCCTGCGCATCAGCGCGGTTGAACCCAACGGAATCGTTCAGGCCATCGAATCCGGCGACAGGCATTTCATCATCGGGGTACAGTGGCATCCGGAATACCTGCCACAACGCAGCAATCAACGCGCCCTGTTTCAGGCGCTGATCGATGCCGCCGCCACCTCTGAACACCGCGAATCCGTCAAGACATGAAACGCCCGATCAAGTCTTTGTCCATCGCCGAAATCGAACAACGCTGCCGGTTCGTCGCGGAGGCGCGGCGCCGCTACCCGGATGCACCCGACCCCTCCGAGCCGGTCGCAGCGCCCGATGAACTGGCACTGGCCGACGACGCGCCGGCCGCACTCCGACGCTTTCGCCAATTGGCCTCCACTCACATTCTCTGGCAAGACCTCGCCGGGCATCACGACATCGCCACCACTGGCGAGGCCATTTCCGACCTGGCTCGCCAGTGCCTGGAACTGGCGCTGGCGGCAGCCGAAGCACGGGTCGCGGAGCATTTCGGACCACTTGTCGACGACCAGGACCGGCCATTGCATCTGGCCATCATCGGCCTGGGCAAGCTCGGCGGCAACGAGCTCAACTTCAATTCCGACATCGACCTGGTCTTCGTGCGCGACGGCAGTGGTTCCAGCACCGGACCGAAACGCATCGATGCCGCCGACTGGCTCAAGCGCACGGCCAGGGAGCTGATCGGCCTGCTCGACAACGTCACCGCGCAGGGGCGGGCATGGATCGTCGACATGCGCCTGCGACCTTTCGGCGATGCCGGCGCCCTGGTCTGGTCGCTGTCGGCCATGGAACAGTATTTCCTCGGCGAAGGCCGGGCATGGGAGCGCTACGCCTGGCTCAAGGCCTCGGCGATCGCTGGCGACCGCGATGTCGGGCAACATCTCATTGATGCCCTGCAACCCTTCATCTTCCGCCGTTACCTTGACTACGGCATCTTCGAAAGCCTGCGCGACCTGCATCGGCGCATCGATGCCAACAGCCGAGATCGCGATGACGACATCAAGCGCGGACCCGGTGGCATCCGCGAAATGGAGTTCCTGGTGCAGAGCCTGCAGATCCTGCGCGGCGGACGCGACCAGGCGCTGAGGCAACCCGGATTCCTGCCGGCACTGGCAGCCTGCTCGGAACTGGGACTGGTGCCCGGCGACGAGGTCAAGCAAATTCGCGAGGCCTATGGCTTCATGCGCATCCTGGAAAACCGGCTACAGGCGATGACCGGTCGTCAGGGCCATAACCTGCCCTCCGAGCCCGGGCAGCGTGAGGACCTCGCCTGGTTGATGGGGGTAGCCACGTGGCGCGAACTGGCCGATGAGCTCGAACACCATCGCCAGGCCATGCGCCGGCTGTTCGTCGAACGCTTCCGAGAACCGGACCACCCCGCCGAACACGAAGACGGGTTGTGGCCGATCGGGGCGTCGACGACCGACCGACTCGAAGAGGCCGGCTTCCAGAGTGCCGAACGCGCGGGGGCAGCACTGGCAAAGCTGCACGACTCGCTTGCACGACGACCGATCAGTGCCGAGGGCCGCCAGCGCCTGGACCGTCTCATGCCTCGCCTGCTTTCCGAGATTTCCAGTCAGGAGCCGCCCGATCTCGCGCTCGACGACATCCTGCACCTGATCGAGCGGGTCGCCCGCCGCTCGGCCTACCTGTCATTGCTTTACGAGCGTCCGCAAACCCTCAAGCGACTGGTACGGGTCTTCCGTGCCAGCGAGAAAGTCGCCAACTGGATCATCGAATCGCCACAACTGATCGACGACCTGCTCGATCCGGTTCACGGCCTCGACCTGCCTGCGGTCCCGACCCTGGACCACAATGACCAGGAAACCAGCCTGTGGGCGCTGGGTCGCTGGCGCCAGGCGGCTTTCCTGCGCACGGCCCTGGCCGAACTCGACGAGCGTCTCGATGTCCGGTCCGTCGGACAACAACTGACCGAGGTTGCCGGAATCATCCTCGACCAGGTGCTGGAACTGGTGGCCGGGGATCATGCACCCCCGGCCATCGTCGCCTACGGCAATCTGGGAGCCGGGCAACTCCACTATGGCTCCGACCTCGACCTGGTGTTTCTCCACCGCGAAGGCGAGGCGCCGGTACGTGCCGTGCAGCGACTGATCAGTGCCATGCAGATGCCGCTGCCCGGCGGCCGACTGTTCGAGATCGATACCCGCTTGCGCCCCAATGGCCGTGCTGGCCTACTTGTCAGCACCCTCGACAGTTTCGCCGATTACCAGCTCAACAAGGCATGGACCTGGGAACACCAGGCCCTGATCCGGGCCTGCTGGATTGCCGGCGATCCGGAACTGAAAGACACGTTCGAAGCCACGAGGCGTCGCGTGCTCACCGCACGCCGGGACGGCGATCGGGTCGCGAGTGATCTCGCCGCCATGCGCAAACGCCAGGCGCGCGAGCGCAAGGAACCCCCGGTCCAGCGCCTGCTGACCGACCTCCAGTTCGTGGCCGAACTCGGGGTGCTGCAGGAAGCACCGGACCACCCCGGACTGATCGAGCACAGGGCCACGCCCGACCAACTGGCCGCACTGTCCGAGACCGGTTGGCTGGATGCCCGACTGGCCGATCGCCTGAACCGGGCCTGGTCGCAGCTGATGCAACAGCGCCACCGTGGCTGGCTGCTGCGTGATTTCCGTGAGGCCGATCTGGACGATGTGGCCCAGGCCATTGACGAGGCCTGGCGACGGCATTTCCCGAAAGACGAAACCTCGTGAAAACCAGGCCCGGAGAAACCGCACAACTGATCGAGCGTCAGCGTGACATGGCCCGGCGCGTGGAGCACGGGGAGCTTTTGCAGTGGCCACCCGCCCTCGTGGCCGGCGTCGACTGTGCTTTCCCGGAAGGTGGGGCACGGACACGTGCCGCAGCCGTGCTCTACCGTTTCCCGCAACTGGAATGCGTGGCCGAGACGACAGCCGAGCGCGACACCGTGCTGCCTTACATACCGGGACTACTGTCGTTTCGGGAGCTCCCGGCGATTCTCGACGCACTGGACGCCTTGCCGGAAGCGCCCGACGTGGTGCTATGCGACGGCCAGGGCATCGCCCACCCGCGCCGCTTCGGAGTCGCCTGTCATCTCGGAGTGGAAACCGGGCTGCCCACCGTGGGCGTGGGCAAGAAGCGCCTGTGCGGGGAGCACAAGGAACCGGGCCACGAGAAGGGGAGCACCGAGTCGCTCATCGATCAGGGGGAGAAAATCGGAATGGTGGTACGTACCCGAACCAGCGTGCGGCCACTTTACGTGTCAGTGGGCCATCGAGTAAACCTCGACACGGCCGTCGAACTCGTGCTGGCCTGCACTACCCGTTACCGGATGCCCGAACCGATCCGGGCAGCCGATCGAGCGGCCGCTCAGTCCTCGGCCAGGTGCTCGCGGTAAGCGTCGGCGTCCATCAGCTCATCGAGCTCGCCGGTATTGTCCAGCCGAACCGAAAACAGCCAGCCATCGCCATAGGGATCATTGTTGACGAGCTCCGGCGTATCGGCCAGTGCCTCGTTGACGACCACAACTTCACCACCCACGGGGCAGTAAATGTCAGATGCCGCCTTGACCGACTCGACCACTGCACAGGCATCGCCCTTGCCGAAGGTCGCGCCCTCCTCGGGCAGCTCGACGAAAACGAGGTCTCCCAGCTGTTCCTGGGCATGGTCGCTGATGCCGACCTTGACCACCCCGTCCTCTTCCTGGCTGACCCACTCGTGACTATCCGCGAAGCGCAGATCTGAAGGTATCTCGCTCATGACCAATCCCTTGGAAGTTTGGGAGATTCTATCAGCAAAGATGCCGGCTGCCGAGACTGTTCTTCGGCCCGCGCACGCTTTGCAATCAGCGCGGAGGCTGCAGGCAAACGCGTCGACGTTGGCGCAGGTTGATCCAGTGACCGGCGATCAGGAACAAGCCGCCCAGAGAGGTCACCAGCGCGGCCGCCAGCCCGTGCAGGAAAGTTGCCTCGAGAACGGCCGCGCCCACCACCAGGGTCAGGCCGATCCCGCCGAGCACCAGCATCCTGCCGTTACGGTGCGTGCGGTAGCCCAGCGCAAAAGCCAGCAGGCTGACCGGAACGATGACCAGCAGCAAGAACAGGTGGAAGAGCTCGTCGGCGAGGAAGCCCACCGATACCAGCGGCGTCAGCACTACCAGTGCGGGCAGCAACAGGCACTGGGCAAGGCAGGCGGCCGAGACACAGATGGCCATGCGGTCCAGCACGGCACCGCTTTTCGCTGGCGGATTGGACTTGAATACGACGGCCATTGGATTACGGTCAATCATTCGATCAGAAAGATATGATATAACATTTTCGGTACGCTTTCAGCACGAATCTCGCCGCGACACACGGACCATTGGTCGTCACGCCCGCTACAATGACCGGCTGTTGCCCGGGCATGCCGCACCATGACGTTGACGCTGCCGCCGATCCACCCCGCCCGCCTCGAATGGGCCCACGGCACACCCGCCTCTCCGCGATTCGGTGATCACTACTTCAGCGCCGGACAGGGGCTTGAAGAGAGCGAACTGGTTTTCATTGCCGCCAATGCGCTGCCCGAACGCTTTGCACGGCTCAGCGCCGACGACCTCTTCGTCATCGGAGAAACCGGCTTCGGTACCGGCCTGAACTGCCTGCTGGCGGCGCGGGCATTTCGGGAACACGCCCCGGCTGGCGCCCGCCTGCACCTGGTCTCGACCGAGCTGCACCCATTGGAGCGATCCGACCTTGAGCGCGCCCTGCGACAATGGCCCGCACTCCGGGAACTGGCCCAGCGACTGCTGGAAGAATATCCACCGCCCACCCCCGGCTGCCATCGCCTGAGGCTGAGCCCTCAAATTGATCTGAGCCTGATGCTGGGCGATGCGCACACCCTGCTCGACCATTTCCCGATGCGTGCCGATGCCTGGTTCCTGGACGGTTTCGCACCGGCGCGCAACGAGGGGATGTGGAGCCCCCAATTGCTCAGGACCATCGCCGAGCGGTCTCGACCCGGCGCCACCCTGGGCACGTTCACGGCCGCCGGACACGTGCGCCGCGCCCTGGCCGATGCCGGCTTCGAAGTCGAACGCCGACCCGGTTTCGGCGGCAAGCGTCATCGCGTGGTGGGCCGCCTGCCCGGCACATGGCAACCGGCCCGGATTCGACGCGGCCACGCCGTGGTGGCCGGTGCAGGTGTCGCCGGCGCCACCACCGCCAGGGCCCTGGCAGAACGCGGCTGGCGTGTCACCATCATCGACCCGGTCTTCGGCAGCGCGCAGAAACCACCGCAACATCTGGCCGCCGTCCTCTATGCCACGGCAAGCGCCCATCTCCACCCACAGAATCGCTTCTACCAGTCCGCCTTCGTGCATGCACAACGCTGGCTTAAAAAGATGGCGTTTCCCGACGACCCCGGTCTGGGGCGTCTCGAGGGAGTAGTGCAGCACCTGGTCGATCCACGTGTCCGCGACAAGACCCTGGCCGCGATCGACAGCGGTGCCTGGCCGGGCGAGCTACTGCGACACCTTGATGAACACAGCGTGCGTTTCGAAGGGGCCGGATACCTCAAGCCGGTTGCCTGGATCGGCCGGTTGCTCGATCACCCGGCCATCGAACCATCGGCCGGTGCGCTGGAGACCGTCAGATCCGGGCCGCTGGTCCGGCTGCAAGACGGCCGTGCGCTGGAGTGCGATGCCGCCATCCTGTGTACCGCCGGCCACACCCTCGGACTACCGGGGCTGGCCTGGCTGCCCCTGCGCATCGTGCGCGGTCAGGTCACCTTCTGCCGAGCCACCGAGTCGTCCAGTGGCTGGACCCGACCGCATTGCCATTCCGGCTATCTCACCCCGGCCATTGACGGCGTCCACTGCGTTGGCGCCACGTTCGACCGGGAGCGCAACGAGCCGGTCATCGACCCGGCCGATGACCACACCAACCTGGCCGAACTGAAAGCCGGACTCCCCGGCCTCTGGACCGAACTGGGCGGCAGGGACATCGAGGTTGTTGGTCAGCATGCCGGCGTGCGCTGCCAGTCAGCCGACAACCTGCCGCTGGTCGGCCCCCTGCCCGACCCCGCCGAGATCCCTCACCGAATCGATACCCGCATCTGGCTCAACATCGCCCACGGCTCGCGCGGACTCACCCATACACCGCTGTGCGCCGACCTGATCGCCGACCAGCTCAGTGGCCAGCCACCACCCGTCGATACCGGCATCGCCGACGCCCTGCACCCGGAACGTTTCATCCTGCGCCGGCGGCGCAGAGAACCGGATTGGCTCCCTGAAACAGCCGGGTAACGACGTTCAGGTTCGTGGTGGTTTTTCGGACACGTACAGCATGATGGTGCCCTTGACGACCACGGTGTCGTCGGCACGGTAAGCCGTCACCTGCACCGGCAGATCGCCGGGCTGCCAGTCCTCGGGACGGGTCTCGGCTGTCACTCGGATGTCCGAATCGGCCTTGGCCGTATATTCGACCTCCATGCCGCGCGGAATCCAGCGCAGGTGTTTCGGGATGGTGGCCTCGGCCAGTCCCCCCATGGCCATTTCCAGCGCGTTGCAAATGGCAATGACATGCACGGTACCGATGTGATTCTCGACCTTGCGCCGCTTGGCGAAACGCACCTCGCAGAAATTGGGTCGCAACGCCGTCACGCGAGGACAGATAGTGGCGAAGTAAGGCGCCTTGCGCGCGAACAGGCGCGAGAACAGGGCACGGCCCAACGGCCAGCGTGTACAACGGGTGTAGAGATCGATCAGGTAGTTGTTATCGGTCATGACGCCGGCCGGGCTGTATTCAAAGCCGTTGAGTTCGGTTCAGTATAGCGATGGCAAAGACGTGTCGATCACTGAAATCCCGGTGCACCGACCTGGTCGGGTCGTTGCGGCACCTTCATGAGCCGTGAGGCATCGAAGTCGTGGGCCTCGAGAAGGTCAAGCAGTGCCTGGTAACGCGCCTCGGGCATGTCAGCTGTACGCGACATGATCCAGGCATAGCGACGCGACGGATGCCCGACCACGCTCCACCGGTAGTCCTCGTCCAGGCCGATGATGAAATAGTCGAACCGAACGGGCCAGTAGAATTGCACCTTCCAGCGGGCGTTGCTTTCTTCGTCCACCACCCACGCAACACCCTCGAGCTCCTGTTCAGGTGCATCAAAATCGCCTTTCCGGTAACGGTATATGTCGTCGATGCGGCCGTCTTCGCGCATGCGGTAAATTGCATAGCCGCCGACATTGCCGCGTTCGCCGAAGTAGGGGATGTTGGCAATCACGTACCACTGGCCCATGTAGCGCTCGAGGTCGACCGACTCCACGGTTTCCAGCGGGGCGCCGCCGCGCATCATGGCGCAGCCGGACAGCATCGACAAGATGACCAGGGATGCCAGAATTCTCATGACGGCACTTCCATTCAAGAACGGACGCGAATTTTGCGCCCTCGATGTGAATGCCGTTACGGTGGCGCCACCGGGATGCTCGGAAGATCGCGCCTTCGGCGCTCGGTTCGAGCGCTGAGGTGTTCCACCGGCACTACTTTCACCTACGGTGAAAAACGCTCCGGCGGAACGATTGAAATTCTGTCGGGAGTTCGAATTGGGGCTCTCGGATACGAAAATGCCCCACTAACCAACGGGGCATCTCCTGAATCTGGTGCCGGCTGAGAGATTGCTGCGCCCGCTTCGCGGGCTTGGCCTTCGGCCTGAACTGCTGCGCAGTTCAGCGAGCTCGCCTGCGGCTCGGTTGCTGCGCCCGCTTCGCGGGCTTGGCCTTCGGCCTGAACTGCTTTGCAGCTCAGCGAGCTCGCGCCTGCGGCGCTCGGTTCGAACTCTCTTGTTGATTGTCGGGAGTTCGAATTGGGGCTCTCGGATACGAAAATGCCCCACTAACCAATGGGGCATCTCCTGAATCTGGTGCCGGCTGAGAGATTCGAACTCCCGACCTACTGATTACAAATCAGCCGCTCTACCAACTGAGCTAAGCCGGCGGTGGTCTGTTTTGTCGTTGTCGCGACGGTCGTCATTTTACTCGTTTCATCGCTTCGGTGAGAAGCGGGAATCATTGCCTCTTGGATCATATTCATGTATTCTTATTACATGTTTTAAGTTGCGGGGAAGCCCGGATGGCCGTTCGGCGGACACCCAGCCAGTTGCTGTACATGATGCTGGCCTATGGATGCGTGGGGTTTGGCGCCGCTGGTGTTGTCGTTCCCCTGTTGCCGACGACACCGTTTCTGCTGGTCGCCGCCTGGGCGGCGACGCGCTCTTCGCCGCGGCTGCGCTGGTGGCTGTATCGTCACCCGCGCTACGGTCCATCGATCCGCGCCTGGCAACGTCACCGCGCCATCCCCGCCGCGGCCAAGCTGACGGCCTGCATTCTGCTGGCTTTCAGTTGGCTAACGCTTTGGGTACTGGGACTGGACCGCCTCGTGCTGACCGGCCTGACGGTGTTCTTTCTCGCCGTGGCCTCATTCATTCTCACCCGGCCCTCGCTGCCGGGCAATCGAACGACGACGACATGCCACCTGAATCAGTAAGCAAGCGGCGACCGGGCGCTTCCGCCGTCTGGGCCGCACCCTTCCGCCCCTTCTTTCTTGCCACCGGTCTGTACGCTGTTGTCATCGTCGGTTTCTGGCTTGGTGCCTGGTTCGGCGGCTGGCCGCTGCCAGAGGCGATCACGCCGATGCAGTGGCACAGCCACGAGATGCTGTTCGGCATGGTGGCGGCCGCGATCGCCGGCTTCCTGTTGACGGCGATGTGCAACTGGACCGGTGCCCCGCTGCTGTCCGGTCGGGCATTGATGACCCTTTTTGGATTGTGGCTGGCCGGGCGCGTGGCCATGTGGTCGGCGGCGTGGCTGCCAGGCTGGCTGGTCGCCGCCATCGACCTGTCGTTCCTGCTTGCGGTGGCCGTCTATGCCTGGCGCGTGATCGCCGGCGCCGGTATTCGCCGCAACCTGCCGATCGTCGGCATGGTGGCGCTGCTGTGGCTGGCCAACTTCCTGTTTCACCTGGGCGTCTGGGAAAACCTCCCGGAGCTGGCCCGAAGGGCCGAACTCGGCACCATCTTGCTGATCGTGCTGCTGATGGTTGTCATCGGCGGGCGCATCACGCCGGCCTTCACGCGCAACTGGCTCAACCGCCATGGCGGCGATGCCGCGGCCGTTCGTTCCTGGCCCTCGGTGGAGACGGCTGCCGTCGTTTCGACGCTGGCCGTGCTGGTGCTGCTGGTGGCGGGTGCACCCATGGCATGGACGTCGGTGGCGGCAATGCTGGCGGCGGTGGCCAACGGTGTGCGGCTGCTGGGCTGGGTCGGCTGGAAAACGCGAAGCGACCCGCTGGTGTGGATCCTGCACGTGGGATACGCCTGGATTCCAGTCGGGCTGCTGTTGCTGGGATTATTCCCCTGGCTCGATACCCTGACGCCCTCGACCTGGCTGCATGCGCTGGGCATCGGTGCCATGGGCACCCTGATACTCGGCGTGATGACGCGTGTCTGTCTGGGCCATACCGGCCGGCCGCTGGAACTGCCCAGGGCCCTGGTGCCGGCTTATTGGCTGGTCATTGTCGCCACGCTGCTGCGCATCTCCGCGGCCATGGCCCTGCTGCCCTACCGGCCAGCGGTAATCGCCGCGGGCCTGGCCTGGATGGCAGCCTTCATCATTTTTGCGATCGCCTACTGGCCGGTGGTCAGTCAGCCACGGGCGGACGGTCGCCCAGGCTAGGAGGAATCATCATGCGACTCACCCTGCACACCGATCTGGCCTTGCGTGTGCTGATTTACCTGGCGCTGGTCGACCCCGAGCGGGCCACCATTCAGCAGATCGCCGAGGCCTATGGCATCAGCCGCAATCACCTCATGAAGGTGGTCCACCAGCTCGCCACGCTCGGATACGTTCGTTCCATTCGAGGTGCCGGGGGAGGCATCGAACTCGACCGGCAACCTGAAGCCATCCGGCTCGGTCACCTGATCCGGCAGGTCGAAACCGACTTCAATCTGGTCGAGTGCTTCCGCCCCGACAATCGCTGCGTGATCACCCCCGCCTGTCGCCTGCCCGGCCTGCTCGACCAGGCCCTCAAGTGCTTCCACGAAGAGCTTGACCGCCATACCCTGGCCGACCTGGTGCGACCCCAGGAGCAACCCCGACTGAGGCTACAGCTCCGGCTCTGAAACCGGCCAGCCTCGACTTCCATTCCGCGGTGAAGCGGTTACAATCCCGCGCCATGGAATTGATCGACATCGGGTGTAACCTCAGCCACGACAGCTTCGACTCCGACCGTGACGAGGTCATCGCCAATGCACACGCGGTCGGTGTGGCGCAGATGGTCGTCACCGGCGCATCCGAAGCGGGCAGCCTCAAGGCACGCGATCTGGCGAGCCAGCGCGAGGGTGTGCTGTTTGCCACCGCGGGCGTTCACCCCCATCTTGCCGCCGAGTTCACCAGCGACACCGAAAGCGTGCTGGCCGAACTGCATGCCGAAGAGAACGTGGTTGCCGTGGGCGAATGCGGGCTGGACTACTTTCGTGATTTCTCGCCGCGACCAGCCCAGAAAAAGGCGTTCGAGCGTCAGCTTGAACTGGCCGTGGCCTGCGGCAAGCCGGTGTTTCTGCACCAGCGTGATGCCCACGCCGATTTCCTGGCCATCCTGCGCGAGTTCCGGCCGCACCTGTCGCACGCCGTGGTGCACTGCTTTACCGACACCCGCGAGGCCATGCTCGACTACCTGGCGCTGGACTGCCATATCGGCATCACCGGCTGGATCTGCGACGAGCGCCGCGGGCATCATCTCAAGGAGTTCGTCAACGAAATCCCGGCCGATCGGTTGATGATCGAAACCGACGCGCCCTACCTCAAGCCCAGGAACCTCAGGCCGAAAGCACGCACGCACCGCAACGAACCCAAGTGGCTGCCGTGGATTGCCGGCACAGTGGCTGCCTGCCGCGGGGTGACGCCGGACACACTGGCCGAGCAGACCACCGCCTGCGCACGGGATTTCTTCAGCCTGCCGGGCTGAAGAAAAATCCCGCTTGATTCCTCAGGCAGCCGCAGCCGCGCGCTGCAGGGTGGAGAGACGACGCGCCTGCATTTTCAGGCGGAACTCCAGCTCCTTGTAACGGGTACGGAATGCGGTGCGATGCCAGCGGTCTTTGAGGGCGTCCTTGCCTGCCTGCATGCGCTCGGCCTGAACGGCCTGCCACTGGGCCACCGTCTCCTTGAACTGCTGGTACTCACGGTCGAACGCCTCGGCCCAGGTCTCGTTGACCTGTCCGGCGGCCATGCGCTCCTCGAGCTGGCGAAACAGCACCTGCAGCCGCGCACGTCGGATCTTGAAAGCGGGGATGCGCTTGAGATCGTAGGCCAGGCCCACCCAGGAGCAGGCGGCAATCAGCCACTTGCCCGGATCGAACTGCCACCAGCGCACGCCGTTGCGGTAGTCGTACTGGAAGGCATGGTGGAAGTTGTGGTACCCCTCACCCCAGGTCAACAGCGCGATCACGCCATTGTCGCGGGCGGTGTTCTCGTCGCTGTAGTTGCGTTTACCCCAGGTGTGGGCCAGCGAATTGATGAAGAAGGTGCAGTGCTGCGAAAAGGCCAGGCGGAAGGCACCAGCCAGCAATATCATGCCGATCACGTCGCCTGCCCAGAAGCCCAGCGCGGCGGGCACACCCAGGTTGAAGGTCCAGGTCA
>SKSJ01000078.1 GCA_007123055.1 Wenzhouxiangella sp.
CGTCGATACGGTTCAAAACTCGATGCCCTCCAGTTCGGCCACGGTGTTGATGTCCTTGTCGCCACGGCCGGAAAGATTGACCAGCACGATATCGTCGGCGCTCATCTTCGCGGCCAGCTTCATGCCATAGGCAATGGCATGCGCGCTTTCCAGCGCCGGCATGATGCCTTCGCGACGGGTCAGTTCGTGAAAGGCGGCCATGGCTTCTTCATCGGTAATGCCGACGTAGCGGGCCCGACCGCTGTCCTTGAGCCAGGCATGCTCGGGACCGACGCCCGGGTAGTCCAGCCCGGCGGAAACCGAATGCGTATCGCGGATCTGGCCGGCATCGTCATCGAGCAGGTAGGTCCGCGAACCGTGCAGCACGCCAACACGACCGGCACACAGGCTGGCCGCGTGTTCGTGTCCTGCAAGTCCGTGCCCGGCCGCCTCGACGCCGTACATGGCTACCGCATCATCGCCGATGAAGGGGTGGAACAGCCCCATGGCATTGGACCCACCACCGACACAGGCGACCAGCGCCGATGGCAGACGACCGTATTCCTCGATCATCTGCGCGCGGGCCTCGCGGCCGACTACGGCGTTGAAATCGCGCACCATCGCCGGATACGGATGCGGTCCGGCCACCGTTCCGAGCACGTAGAAAGTGTCGTCGACATTGGTGACCCAGTCGCGCATGGCCTCGTTGAGCGCATCCTTGAGGGTGCGCGAGCCGGCGTCGACGCTGATGACCTCGGCGCCGAGCAGCTTCATCCGATAGACGTTGACCGCCTGGCGCCGCACGTCTTCGGAACCCATGTAAACCACGCAGTCCTGACCCAGGCGCGCGGCCACCGTGGCCGTGGCCACCCCATGCTGGCCGGCACCGGTCTCGGCGATCACGCGCTGCTTGCCCATGGCCCTGGCCAGCAGGGCCTGGCCGACGGTGTTGTTGATCTTGTGCGCGCCCGTGTGGTTGAGATCCTCGCGCTTGAGCACAATGCGCGCTCCGCCGGCCCGGTCGGTCAGATTCTCGGCGAGATACAGCGGCGACGGCCGGCCGACGAAATGAGTCAGGTCGGAATCCAGGCGGGCAACAAACTCGGGATCGGCCAGGTACTTGCGCCAGGCCGCTTCCAGCTCTTCCAGCGCGGGCATGAGGGTCTCGGAGACGAACTTGCCGCCGAAGACGCCGAAGTGGCCGCCGGCATCGGGAAAAACGCCGTCAGACGCGAGTGTTTGTTGGCCTGGTTCAGCCATGTTTCACCGCCTTGATGAATTGATCCATCAGCTTATCACTCTTCACGCCGGGCCGGTCTTCCACGCCGCTGGATACATCGACGGCATCCGGCTCAAGTTGGCGACAGGCCTCGGCGACATTGCCCGGGTGCAGGCCGCCGGCCAGTACCCAGGGTCGTTTCATGTTGGGAACGCGGGTCCAGTCAAAGGTTTCACCGCTGCCCCCCATCGCACCGGCGCCATGTGAATCGAGCAACAACGCGTCGGCCGTATCGAACGACGCGACATCGACCGCCGCGTTCTCCCCCATGGCCAACGCCTTGATCCAGGGGCGAGAGAACTGCCGGCAAAACGCCGCATCCTCGCCGCCGTGAAACTGCAGCCAGTCCAGCGGCACATCGTCAAGCACCTGCCATACCCGCGATGCTTCGGCATCCATGAACAGCCCCACCCGATTGAGGAACGGTGGCAGGGCGCGGCAGATCGCGTGAGCGGTCTCGATATCGACATGACGCGGCGAACGCCCAACGAAGACCAGACCGACAGCATCCGCTCCGGCCCGGGCGGCCGCCAGGGCGTCCTCTACACACGTGATGCCGCAGATCTTGACCCGGATCATGCGCGATCATCCGGCGGGAAACCCACCGCCTGGTCCGTGGGTAACTGTGGATAGCCCGGATAGCTCGGCGCCATGAAATACAGTCCCTCGGGCGGGGCCGTGATACCGGCCACGGTACGGTCGCGGGCGGCGAGCACGTCCGCGGCCCAGTCGATCGGACGTTCGCCCCGGCCGATGGCCATCAGGGTACCGGCGATGTTCCGGACCATGTGGTAGACGAAGGCGTTGGCCTCGATGTCGATGACGATCTCCTGTCCCTGCCGTGTCACGGCAACTCGATGAATAGTGCGCACTGGCGACTTCGCCTGGCAACCGACGGCACGAAAACTGGAAAAATCGTGCTCGCCGATCAGGGCCTGGGCCGCCTCGTGCATGGGTACCGCCTCGATCGGCTGACGGATCCAGGCCACACGACCGCGGTCGATGGCCGGCCGCACCCAACGATTCAGAATCCGGTAGCGATATTGTCGGCGAGTGGCGCGAAAGCGGGCGTGAAAGTCATGGTCCACTTCACGTGTCCACAGCAAGGTGATGCCGGGATGCAGGTGGGTGTTGGTGCCGAGCACCCAGGAGCGCTCGCTTCGAACCGACTCGGTATCGAAATGGACCACCTGGCAAACCGCGTGGACGCCAGTGTCGGTGCGCCCGGCGCAGTGGACGGTGACCGGGTGATCGGCCACCCGACCGAGCGCCGTTTCGAGGCACTCCTGCACAGTCGGCGACTGGCGCTGTCGCTGCCAGCCGAAGAATCCACTGCCGTCGTACTCGACTCCTGCAGCCAGTCGCATGGGATCGGTAATCGTCGGGCAATCGCCGGCTACAGGTCGTCGAGCAGCTTGCGTGCCTCGTCCTGCTTGTCCTGACTACCGCCGGCCACGACTTCCTCGAGGATGGTTCGGGCCGAATCAGCGAGATCCACCGACATGTACGCCCGGGCCAGGTCAAGCTTGACGTCGGCATCCTCGTCACTCAACTGGGCATCATCCGCACCCTCGGCCGGTTGCTCGGAGGCTTCTTCGCCGGAGTCATCGTCGAGTTCGAAGATCCCGGGTTCATCGGGCGATTCACTGCCTGCCGGCTCCCCGTCGTCCGACTCATCGTCAAGCGATGCGTCTGCGTCGGCTTCGGTATCGTCCTCGAAGTCCAGCGACAAACCGTCGTCGTCGGAATCGAGATCCAGCGACAGGGGCTCGGAAACCGGCTCAGGTTCGTCCGCGCTGCCGGCTTCAGGCTCGGATGGTGCCGCAGCATCGGGCTCAGGCTCCATATCGAAATCGAGTCCGGCATCCTGCTCCTGGTCGGCATCGGTTTCAGGCTCCGTGCCATCCGCTGCCGCCGGTTCATCGGCCGACGCTTCGACTTCTTCCGCGCCCCAACCCGGCTCGAAATCCAGATCGAGCCCGAGATCGTCGTCCTTGGCATGCGCCGACTCACCGCTGTCCGTCTCGCCGCTCGGGGCCGACTCTTCCGCAGACCAATCGCCAATGTCGAAATCATCGTCCTCGGCCGTGAAAACCTCGTCGTCCCCGGAAGCCGGCTCCGGCTCGTCCAGGCGATTCGAGAGCTCACCCAGGTCAAGATCTTCGCCGAAGTCGTCGTCGCCACCGGGTTCAACCGTCTCACTGACGGACTCGGCTTCCACGCTTTCTTCGTCGCTTTCTTCGCCGGGCTCCAGCGTCTCGCCTTCCGAATCGGCCTCCGGCCGGCGCGCTGCATCCTCCTCGTCATCGACGTCGAACATGCTGAGCATCTCGTCGGTGCGACGATCCAGCTCCTCGTCTCCCAGGTCTCCCGTATCGGTCTCAGGCGGTGTGAGCATCGGGTGATCGGGCGCATGGACAAGCGCCAGTCCCAGGGCTTCCTGCCAGTGGGTATCGCTTTCGTCGTCGACGTGCTGATACATCTGGTCGAGGGCATCGGCAAAGCGATCGTTCTCGTCACGCTCGGCCAGCACCTTGAGCAACGCCAGGTGGGCCGCGAGGTTGGACGGATCACGGGCAACCGCCTTGCGAGCGCTGGCGTCGTCATCGCCTGCCGCAACGCTGCCGGATGCTTCCGCGGCAGCATTTCGACGCTGCTTCAGGAACACGAAGGCGCCCACTGCCACCAGCAAGGCGACAATGACGGCTACGGCGATGGCCAGCCACTGCCACAGCGCCAATCCGGTCTGCGCCTCGGGTTCGGCCGCTGCGGCGACCGGCTGATCGGTCTCGACGGGCGCGGCCTCTTCCACCGGATCGGTCACCGGCTCGGCGGGTGCCAACTCGCCATCGGGATCCCTTACGTCATCGACTGCGGCAACCGCCGGCTCGTCATCCGGCACCGGGGTATCTTCGTCTGGGTCACCGACTAGCTCGCGCTCCAGTTCGGAAAAATAGGTATCGACCTCATCTTCTTCGACAGCGGCCAGACGTTCCGCCTCGTCACGCTCGCGACGGGCCTCGCGCAAGCGAGCCTCGAGTTCGGCCAGGGATTCCTCGGCAAAGGCCAGTCCGGCCATGTCGCGACTGTCCAGCGCTTCCCGAATCTCGGCAACATGCTCGTCAAATGCTTCACCGTCGAGATCCTCGGCCAGGATTTCTTCCTCGACCTCGACCAGCGCACCGCGCACCCGGCGGATGTCACCGTCCGACACCGCCGGCCCGTCGGCAAACTCGTCATCTTCCGGCGGCACGACATCAAGGCGATGCACGACATCTTCCGGTTCTTCGGCCGTTGCCGTTGCCGGTGCCGGCTCAACCGGATCGGCTTCAGGCACGCCCGCGTCGGCGACCACCGGCACATCGCGTGCCGGATCGGCCTGCTGCCAGGCCTGCATGTGTTCCCGGACACGTCGCTCGGCCTCACCGCGACCGACGCTGCGCACCTCGTCGACACTTGGCATGGCCAGCTCGGCGCCGCTTCGCAGTCGGTTGATGTTCTCGTCCATGAACGCATGGCGATTGCGCTCGAAGATGGCCAGCATGACCTGGTCCATGCTCAACCCCGGATCCGGCCGCCAGCCATAACCGATTCCCCACAATGTATCGCCACGCGCGACCGTCACCGAATCAGCCGCAAGCCTTGGGCGCTCACTTGCCGGCTCGGGATCGGCGGCGGCTGGCTGGCGCGGCGCCGGCCGCTGCTCGCGCGGCGCCGGATCACCCGGTGCCGGGTCCGCTTCGGCCACCTCTTGGGGTGCTCGACTGGCCGGAGGCGGTGAATCGATCGTGGGCGGGTCGAGAAACAGGGTGTACTCACGCAACACCCGGCCACTGGCAAAACGTGCATCGACCAGGACCTGGACAATGGGATCGTTGGCCGGCCGCTGCGACCGCAGGCGAATCGTTGGCGGCTCGGTGCTGCGATCGATCGACACGTCCAGGCCAAGCCCCAGGGATTCGGAGGGCAGACCGAGCCGTTCGTAATCGGACGGCGAGGCCGGCGCCACGGTCATTGCCTCGACCACATCGGACTCCGCATCCAGCAGACGTATGGTCACATCCAGCGGCTGCCCCAGGTACGAGTCCACCCGCGCCTCCCCCAGGCCCAACGCCCTCAGGCCATCGGCGGGAAACAACAACACCAGTCCGCCCAGCAGGGCGAACACGGTCAAGCGATTACTGAATAATGACATTGGCGCCGGAACCCTCTTAGTCGGACAATTACTCGCCTTAATTCAAGCGAGTATACCAATGACTTCAGGCCGCATGGAAGCAGCGCGAATACCCCGCTCGGATGTCATGCCGTTTTGCGGGCAGCCAGGTACTCGGCAATCTGGATGGCATTGAGCGCCGCACCCTTGCGGACGTTATCGGCCACGACCCAGAAACACAGCCCCCGGGGATGGCTGAGATCACGCCTCAGGCGGCAGACATAGGCCGGGTCGTGCCCGCTGGCATGGGTCAGCGGCGTAGCCAGTTCCTCGCCTTGCATCAGCTCCACGCCGGCGGCGTCGGCAAGCAACTCGCGGGCCTGCTCGACTTCCAGCGGCTCGACGGTTTCCAGGTGCACGGCCTCGCCATGGCCAAAGAACACCGGCACGCGGACAGCTGTGGCGTTGACCGCGATGTCGTCGGTTCCGAGAATGCGACGGGTCTCGTTGTGCATCTTCATCTCTTCTTTCGAGTACCCGTTGTCCTGCAGCACATCGATCATGGGGATGACGTTGAAGGCGATCGGGGCATTGAGTGCCTCGACTTTCGGTTCCTTGAAGTTGAACCGGTCCTTGCTCTGCTGGGCCAGTTCCTCCATGGCCGCCTTGCCGGCGCCGGACACCGACTGGTAGGTGGCCACGTTGATGCGCGACACGCCGGCAGCCCGATGAATGGGTGCCACGGCCAGTACCATCTGGATGGTCGAGCAATTGGGGTTGGCGATGATACCGCCGCCGGAGAAATCATCAAGCACGTCGGCATTGACCTCGGGCACGACCAGCGGGCAGTCCGGGTCCATGCGGAAATGCGAGGTGTTGTCGATGACGGTGCATCCGGCCTTCGCGGCCCTCGGGGCGTGCTCGGCAGATATGCCGCCGCCGGCAGAAAACAAGGCGAAATCCCAGCCACTGAAATCGAAGGTGGCCAGGTCCTCGACCGTCACGCTCTTGCCGCCGAACTGCACCTGGCTTCCGGCAGAGCGACTGCTGGCCAGGGCCGCGATCTCGCTGATCGGGAACTGGCGCTCGGCCAGCAGTTCCAGCATGACTTCACCCACGGCCCCGGTCGCACCGACCACGGCTACTCGAAATCCGGTGTTCTTCTCGCTTGTATTCATTTCGCCTGCTTCAAAAGTTGGAGTTTGATTTTGCCGGGATAGTGGGTGAGAGGAATAGAGGGGAAAGGGGAAAAGCCTTTCGCCTTTTACCTTTCGCTTTTTACCTTTTACCTTTTACCTTTAACCGCCCTCGATCACCCCGGAATCCGGGGCGTCTGCTCTTCCACATCGCCGCACTGGGCCCGATGCAGCAGCCAGTGATCCATGATCACCAGGGCCAGCATCGCCTCGACGATGGGGACGGCGCGAATCCCGACACAAGGGTCATGGCGGCCGGTGGTGACGATTTCAACCGGCTGGCCCGAAGTATCCACGGTTTTGCCGGGCAGCCTGAGCGACGAAGTCGGCTTGAAGGCAACCGCCACCTCGACCGGCTGGCCGGTGGAAATCCCACCCAGGACGCCGCCGGCGTGATTGGACTCGAAGCCTTCGGGAGTGATCTCGTCGCGATGCTCGGTCCCCCTCTGAGCCACCGAACCAAACCCTGCACCGATTTCCACGCCCTTGGTGGCGTTGATGCTCATCATCGCCGCGGCCAGGTCGCCGTCGAGCTTGGCATACACCGGCGCCCCCAGGCCCACCGGCACACCGACGGCACGCGCCCTGACCAGGGCACCCACCGAGTCGCCGGATTTCCATAGCTTCTTCATGTAATCCTCGAGCGGGCCGATCATGCTCGCATCGGGACAGAAAAACGGACTGGTGTCGATCACCGATTCGTCGAAATGCTCGTCGCAGACAAGCTCGCCGATCTGGGCCAGCCAGCCGGTAATCGTGATCCCGGCCTTTTCATTCAGCCACTTACGCGCCAGGGCACCGGCTGCGACGCGCATGGCGGTCTCCCGTGCCGAGGAGCGCCCTCCTCCACGATAGTCGCGGATGCCGTACTTGTGGTGATAGGTATAGTCGGCATGCCCTGGACGAAACTGTGCGGCGATCTTCGAGTAGTCCTTCGAGCGTGCGTCGGTGTTGTGAATCACAAGGGCGATCGGCGTGCCGGTCGTCCGGCCCTCGAAGGTGCCGGAAAGAATCTGCACTTCCTCGGCCTCCTTGCGCTGCGAGGTCCACCGACTCTGCCCCGTCGCCCGCCGCATCAGCTCGGTGCGGATTTCCTCAGCCGTGATCTCCATGCCCGGCGGAAAACCGTCAATCACGCAACCAATCGCCGGCCCGTGGCTTTCGCCGAAGGTCGTGATGGTCAGAAGATGGCCGAAGGAGTTGGGAGGCATGGAAAGGTTTCAGGTTTCAGGGTTCAGGTTTCAGGACAGGATCCCGGGAGGCGGTCGAGGCCACCCCTGAATCCTGACCCCTGAAACCTGAACCCTTCATCAAAGGTTGGTGTAGTTGGGGCCGGAGCCGCCTTCCGGCGTGACCCACTCGATGACCTGGTAGGGGTCGGCGATGTCGCAGGTCTTGCAGTGCACGCAATTGGCGGCGTTGATCTGGATACGCTTGCCGTTCTCGTCTTCCACCTTCTCGTAAACGTTGGCCGGACAGAAACGCGTGCAGGGATTGCCGTACTCCTCCTCGCAGCGGGTAAAACAAACATCCGGCTCGACGATCTTCAGGTGCACCGGCTGGTCCTCGTCATGCGCGGTGGCGGCGAAGTACACCGAGGCCAGGCGATCGCGCGGCGGCAGGTCGCGCTCCACGAAATCGTACTTGAAACCCTGTTCGTCGAGCTTGCGGAACTGCTCGTGGTCGGCGTGATTGGGCAGCGTGCGCGGCAGCTTGCCGGCGGTCGCCGTCTCGACCGCGGCGGTGGCCATGCCACGCCACAGCCCCTTGTTGAAACCGGGACGAACATTCCGGACCTTCTTGAGTTCGGTCACGATATCGGATTCGCGCAGGCGGGCGTCGAAACCCTCGCTGGAGACCTTTTCGGCCAGGTGCTCGGCGGCCAGCATGCCCGACTTCAACGCCTGGTGAGTGCCCTTGATCTTGGGAACATTGAGCAGGCCGGCAGAATCGCCGATCAGCACGGCTCCGGGCATCTCCACCTTCGGCAGCGACTGGTAGCCGCCCTCGACCAGTGCGCGCGCTCCGGCCGACAGGATCTCGCCACCATCGAGCAGCTCCTTCATCATCGGGTGGTGTTTGAATTGCTGGAAGGCCTCGAACGGGCTGAAGTTCGGATCCTGGTAATCCAGGCCGCAGACAAAACCCACGGCGACGCGATCCTTGTCGAGATGGTAGACGAAGCTGCCGCCGTAGATTTCGCCGGGCAAGGGCCAGCCGACGGTGTGCTGGATCAGCCCGGGCTCGACGCGCCCTTCAGGCAACTGCCAGAGCTCCTTCATGCCAATGCCGTAGGTCTGCGGGTCGCACTCGGCATCCAGCGAATACTTGCTGATCGCACGCTTGGACAGATGCCCGCGGCAGCCCTCGCCCAGCACCGTCACGGCCGCACGGATCTCGATACCCTGGACGTAGGTATCCTTGTAGTTGCCGTCCTTGTCAACGCCCATATCGCCAATAATCACGCCCTGGATCTCGTCGTTGTCGTTGTACGACAGGTCGGCAGCCGCAAAGCCGGGAAACAGGTCGACACCGAGTGCCTCGGCCTTCGGCGCCAGCCATGCACACATCGCGCCCAGCGAGACGATGAAGTTGCCGTGATTCTTCTGCTGCGGCGGCGTCGGCAGCTTGCGCGAACCGGTCTTCGACAGCTTCAGGAACTGGTCACGACCGGCCGGCACGCAGATCGGCGGCGGATCGTCGCGCCAGCCCTCGATCAACCGATCAAGCGGTTCTGGCTCGATCACCGCGCCGGACAGGATATGGCCGCCGATTTCGGCCGCCTTTTCGATCACGCAGACGTTGAGATCGTCGTTCAGTTGCTTGAGGCGAATGGCACAAGCCAGCCCGGCCGGGCCGGCACCGACGATCACCACGTCGTATTCCATGATTTCGCGTTCGGACATCGGGTTCGCTCCGCTTGGATTCGTGTCGTTAGCCGGGAACTCCCCTCATGATAAACGCAAACCCGTTTACGAACGTGTTGCGCTCGCTTTTAATGCCGGTGACTCAGTCGGTGGGAAGCAGTGGTTCCAGCGCCGGCCAGAGTCGCTCGAGCATCTTCGGCTGGGCTTCCGGCGTGGGATGGATGCCATCGGCCATCATCATGCCGGGTTGATCGAACAGATCTTCGAGAAAGAACGGGAGCAACTCGATGCCGTACTCTTCGGCCAGGTCCGGGTAGATTTGTTCAAAACGGCGCACGTAGGCAGGCCCCAGGTTGGGTGGCATCCGGATCTGCATCAGCGCTATTTCCACACCCGAGGCCTTGCCCTTTTCGATGACCGCCGCCAGATTGTCCCTGATCTGGCGCGGGCTGAGTGCGCGCAGACCATCGTTGCCGCCGAGAATGATCAGCATGAGACCGGGGCGGTAATCTGCAAGCAGGTCGTGGATCCGGGTGGCCGCACCCGCGGTGGTCTCACCCGAGATGCTGGCATTGACCACTTCGAAGTCTTCGCCCAGGCGTTCGGACAGCAGATGCGTCCAGCCGGCTTCACGCGGCATGTTGTAGGCGTCTGACAAACTGTCGCCGACCACCAGCACAGGGCCCGCGTATAGCGAAGAGGCGGTACCGGCCATGCCCAGCGCAAGCAACAGATAGATCAAACTGGAAAAAACTTTCATCATGAATCAATCACCCCGGGAAATCCTGTCGTGCCGGCATGTCGGCTTTTCCGTCGATGCACCCGGCGGCCGACTCGATATACTCGACGATATCACCCTGAGCCTGAACGCCGGCGAAACGCTGGCCATCGTCGGCGCCTCGGGGTCCGGAAAGACCACTCTGCTCGGCCTCCTGGCCGGCCTCGAGCTGCCGACATCGGGAGATATCCGGCTGGCCGACGCCGATCTCAAGCAGCTCGATGAAGACCAGCGCGCCAGGCTGCGCCGACGCCAGGTTGGCTTCGTATTTCAGTCATTTCACCTGCTGCCCAGCCTGACCGCCCTGGAGAACGTCATGCTCGCCCTCGAGATCGCCGGCTTCGACGGCGTCCATGAACGCGCCGTCAAAGCGCTGACCCAGGTTGGCCTGAACCATCGCCTGGATCACTATCCGCGCCAGATGTCGGGAGGCGAACAGCAGCGCGTGGCGATTGCCCGCGCCTTTGCCGGCAATCCCGCCATCCTGTTCGCCGACGAACCCACCGGCAACCTCGACCGGCGTACCGGTCAGTCCATCGCCGATTTGTTATTCGATCTGAACCGCGACCACGACACCGCCCTGGTCCTGGTCACCCACGACATGGACCTGGCCCGCCGCTGCGCCCACATCGAAGAAATCGTCGATGGACAACTGGTCGAAAAGGCGGTGACGGGCTGAAGGCAACGGGCCAACGGGTTAACGGATTAACGAGGGCCCGGAGATCCGACAGACGAACAGACGAACAGACGAACCAGTGAACCAGCCAACCACCCAATGAACCCCTTAACCCTCTCATTCCGCCTCCTCGCCCGCCAGGGCCGCTCCGGCGCTCTGGCCATGCTGGTCGCTGGCCTGGTCGTCGCCACGGCCGCGATGAGCGCGGTCAGCCTGTTCACCGACCGCATCGGACGGGCGCTTGAGCGCGAGGCCGGAGAAGCACTGGCCGCCGACCTGGTGGTTGCCGGACGTGATCGGCTGCCCCCCGAATTCCTCGTACAAGCCGAACGTCTGGGCCTGGACACGGGAGAAATCATCCTGGTCAGCACAGCGGTCTTCGTGGGTGATGAAAGCCAGCTCATCGACGTCAAGGGCGTGGGTGGCGGCTACCCACTGCGCGGTCAGCTTCGCATCGCCGCCGAGATAGACGGTCCGGAAGATACGGTTTCCCGATTGCCCGACAGGGGAACCGCCTGGCTGGAACCCCGCGGCCTGCGCGCCCTGGACGCCGGGATCGGCGACACGACCGAGCTGGGCTACAGCGACTTGACCATCACCCGCACCCTGCTGTTCGAGCCCGACCGGGGCGGGGGACGCTTCCTGCTGGCCCCGCGCATGATGGTACATATCGACGACCTGCTCGACAGCGAGCTGTTGGGCCCGGGCGCCCGCGCCCGCTACCGCCTGCTGGTGGCCGGCAGCGAGGCGGCGGTGAACGATTTTCGCAACTGGGTGCAATCGCGCCTGGACGACAACCAACGGTTGATTACCGTGGCCGATACCGAAGATCAGACCGGGATGGCGCTGACCCAGGCGCGCCGTTTTCTCGGCGTGGCCGCGCTGACCGCGGTGATCCTGGCCGCCGTGGCCGTATTGCTCTCGGCCATGCGCTTCTCCCTGGCACAACGCGACCTGGTCGCCCTGCTCAAGGCATTCGGTGCGAAAGGCGGTGAGGTCATGGGCGCCCTCACGCTGATGCTGTTGTGGCTGGTACTGATCAGCATCGTTGTCGGTGGAACGGCAGGCTTGATCGCCCAGGAACTGATTGCCCATATCCTGGCCGACGGACCGGGCAACAACCTGCCGCCGGTGCGCTTCCAGCCACTGGCCGGCGCCGGCGTGTTCACCCTGTTGCTGGCCGCAGGCTTCGCCCTGCCGCCACTACTGAACCTGCGCGGCGTACCGCCGATGCGAATTCTCAATCGCTCGCTGGATCAGCGCATCGGCATATCGCGGCTGCTGTGGTTGTTGCCGGTCGGTGCTGCCCTTGCCATTCCGGTGGTGCAACTGGGCGATGCCCGCCTGGCGCTGATCGTTCTCGGTGCCAGTGCCGCCCTGGCCGCAAGTCTGGCGCTGTTCGGCTGGCTGGCCATGCTCGTCAGCGGCCAACTGGCCGCTCGTGCCCGTGCCGCATGGCGATTCGGACTGGCCGGACTGAAACGCCGCCGCGGTGCCGGCATCGTCCAGGTCACCGCACTGGGACTGGGATTGATGGCCCTGCTGTTGCTGGTGATCGTGCGCGCCGAGATGCTCGAACAATGGCGGACCAGCCTGCCGGCCGATGCACCCGACCATTTTGCCGTCAATATCCAGCCCGACCAGGCCGCGGACGTCGAGCGGACGCTGCGCGAGGCCGGCGTGGTCAACCTGCAGGTCCGGCCGATGGCCAATGCCAACCTGATCGCGATCAACGGCGAGCGTCCGCCCGATGACCGCATGGCCGGCCAGGTCAACGTCTCATGGATCGACCAGCTGCCACCGGCCAACGAAATCGTCGCCGGCGAATTCTTCGCTCCTGACGCGACCGGCGAAATCTCGCTGGCGGCGATGTGGGCCGAGCGACTGGGCGTGAGCCTGGGCGACGAACTGAACTTCGAGTCGGGGGCGCGCAGCTTCAGCGCGACCGTCACCAGCATCCGCGAAGTCGACTGGAATTCGTTCAACGTCAATTTCTTCATTCTGCTGACGCCCGAGGCGGCCGACTTTCTGCCGCACCAACTGATCGCCAGCTTCCACCTTGGCGATGCCGACAGCACTCTGTTGCGCGAGCTCACGCGCACCTGGCCGAATGTGTCCGTGATCGACATCGGCGCCATCATCGAGCGGGTTGGTGAAATCATCGACAGAGTCAGCCAGGCCGCCCAGGTCGTCTTTTTCTTCACCCTGCTGGCCGGGCTCGTGGTTCTGCTCGCCGCACTCGAGGCCACCCGGGACGAGCGCCGTCACGAGGCGGCACTGATCCGAACCCTGGGCGCCGACAACCGCATGGTCCGCCGCGGCCTGCTGGTCGAATACGGCGTCATGGCCCTGATTGCCGCCGCCCTGGCCACGACCGGGGCCGGCGTGACCGGATGGTTCCTGGCCGCCGAGCTGTTCGAGTTCCGCTACCAGCCCTCACCGGTGCTGTTCATCTCCGGTTTCGTGGTGGCCATCGTGCTGGTCGTCGGCAGCGGCTGGCTGGGCAACCGGTCGGTGTTGAATACTCCGCCCGTGCGTATCCTGCGGACTGGAGGCTGATCACAAGCCATGCAGCAGGAACACGCCGAAAATGCCTCGGTGCGCGACCGCGGCGATCCGCACGCGCAATTGATTCTCGAAGGTCACCCCTGGCGGGTCGTCTGGCATATGGCCTGGCCCGCGGTGGCCGTGATGGTGGCGTTCGGCCTCAACACGGTCATGGATGCCGTTTATATCGGTCAGTTGATCGGCGAGCAGGCGCTGGCCGGCGCGGTGCTGGCCTATCCCGTCACCCAGATCACCCTGGGTCTGGGGTCACTGGCCGGCATCGGTGGCGGCGTGGCCCTGTCGATCGCCATCGGGCGCGGCGATCAGGACGTCGTGCGCCGGCTGCCCGGCACCGCGCTGGCCATTGCCGGGGCAATGGCGCTCCTTTATGCGCTGATCGGCGGCCTGTTCGCCGAAAGCCTGGTCTACGGCATGGGCGCTCGCGACGACTTGATTCCCATCGCGGCCGCCTACTTGCGCGCCTCGGCGCTGGGCGGCATCGGTGCCATCGCGGGCATGACTCTCAACATGCTGCTGCGCGGCGAAGGCAAGATGAAGCTGGCCGCCGGCTACATGGGCCTCGGCCTGGCCGCCAACGTGGCGCTGACGCCGATTTTCATCGTCGTGTTCGACTGGGGCGTGGCCGGTGCAGCCTGGGCGACCAATATCGGCGGTGCCATCGGTGGCATGCTGGTGTGGCGCCGCTACCTGCTTGGCCACGCCAGCTACCCGGTCGATGCGCATTTCGTCGGCCTGCCGCGAAAGCTGACCGCGCGCATCGTGCGCCTGGGCACGCCGGCCATGATCATGAGCTCCATGGGGCTGGTCCAGGCCATCGTGGTGTTCAACATGCTCGCCCGCATCGGCAACGAGCATGACATCGCCTTCTTCGGTGCTGCCTGGCGATTGCTGCTGTTCATCATCACCCCGCTGTTCGGCCTGATGCGCGCCTTCCAGCCGGTCGCCGGAATGAACTACGGTGCCGGCCAGTGGCAACGGGTGCAACGGCATTACTGGACCTTCGTTGCCGCCGGCGCAATGATGATCGTGCCGATCTGGATACTGATGAACCTGTTTCCCGACCCGGTGCTGGGTCTGATGCTGCCGGAGGCGGCGTTCAGTGCCGCGGATCTGCACCATTTCCGGGTCCTGATGCTGGTGCTGCCGGTGCTGCCGATCGTGTTCACGGCACTGGCGCTGTTGCCGGCCATCGAGCAGCCCGGCAAGGCCACCACGGTGTCGATCTCGCGCCAGTTGCTGCTCTATGCCCCGGTCATGCTGGTGCTGCCACAGTTCATCGGCATCAGCGGCATCTACTACGGTTCCACAGCCATCGACTTCCTGTGTGCGCTGTGGCTGCTGACCATCGTGCTGACGACATTTTCCGGGCAACGGTCAAGAAACGAGAGGATCCTGCGCTAGAATCGGGTGACACCGTTCCGGAGTATGCGCATGTTCCGATCCGTCCTCGTGCTGGGGTACATCCGCGGCATCCGCATCGAGATTCACGTCAGCTGGCTGATCATTTTCGTGTTGCTGCTGGTCTCGCTGGGCGCCGGGCTCCACCAGGCCTACCCGGACTGGTCTCTGCCTGTTGTCGTGATCA
>SKSJ01000126.1 GCA_007123055.1 Wenzhouxiangella sp.
AAAAACACTGCTCTACCGGATTGTCGAGCGGCATTACCCGGCTTTTTCCGACCACTTGGCCGAGGCCGGCAAACAGCTACCCGCCCATGTGCGTCAGGCATTCCATGGCTACCTGCAATGCGGGCGGCTGGAGCACGGTTTCCTGCGCCTGCGCTGCGACAACTGCTGCAAAAACCAGGACACCCTGCAAAAACCAGGACACCCAAAAACCAGGACACCCACGATTCTGGTGGCTGACGCAGCCCAACTGTGGTTGGCTGGGCGTCAGAATTCTCACGAAATTCGTTCGGAATCGCTGAGATTGGGTGTTCCGAGCATCTGGCGTTCAAATGAGACCGGAGATCAGCACGGGCTAGCGCCCGGTGCATCCCGAAGGGTCATGATCGGGTCAGGGTGGGGCTACCAGGGCAGGGGTTGTTCCCGCAGCTTCTGGAGTGCGAGTTCCCCGGAAACACCTTTCAGCCAGCGCTGCCCCAGTTCGGCAGCTTTTAGCATCAGTGATTCGGCCGAGCCGATGGCACGGTAGTAGTTGCTCTCGGTACCATGGACACGTCTCATCCATTCGACTGGATGTTTGGCGACGTTCCAGAGACTTTCTGGTGGGGTTTCTTCAGTGGCGCAGAGTCTACCCCGCTTTTCAGGGTGGGCTTGCAATCCAGTCCATCGGACCAGCTCAATGTAGCTGGATTCCGTGAGATCCGAGAGGGTGTCTACATCGAGCCCGGCGACAGGCTTGAGTGCTTCCTCCTGCGATCTTTTACCCAAAGCCTTTGCAATGGCCGATTGAGCCGATTCCAGTCGGTGCCGGACCGAGGTGTGCTCGGAGTCGCGAAGCGTCTCGCACATGCCGGCTCGCACTGGATTGAGATCGACGTAGGCCATACACGAAATAACCGCCTGCTCATCCAGCAGCGCCTGACACTTGAAGCGGCCCTCCCAGAATCGGCCCGAGCATCCATCTTCACGATTGGCCCAGCGAGCAATGGGTTCGTTGAGCGCCCGCATGAACCAGCTGATTGAACCGAGGCGCTGACGAATAACGTCCAGCCGTTTGGCATTTCCGAGAAGGGCGAGGGTGGCATGCTCCACACAGGCTGGATCATCGCGATCACTGATCGAGCCGGGGAATATCACTAACCAACGTTCGGCAACTTCCCTGTCTGACCATTGCCAGGGCATGACCGGATCGCTACGTAGTACCGCATGGACATGGTTAGACATTACTGCGTATGCGAACACAGAAACAGCAAAGCTCTCTGCGAGCTGAAGTATCCGGTCCTCGATCCACTGACGCCGATGCTCGAAGCTCTTTCCGGTCATATGGTCCACCCCGCAGAGAAAAGCACGACGCACGCACCGACTTACACAATGGTAGAAACCAGGCTCTTCATTGCTGACTAGTTGGCCGCGTGGATAAGTCATGCGGCAATGATGGCTTGAGACCGGGAGCAGGTAAATCCTTAGATTGCCGATTCGTGCTGTAGGAAATTTCCTGCAATTTGTGGGTGTCCCGGTTCTGACGAAGATGCCTGTCCTAAAGATGATGCGATCTCTGGATTGGAAAGGACTCGTGCCCCTGATTTTGGGAGAAGACCAGACCGCGACGAAGCAACTTGCATGGTAGTTCTGGTTGTGATAAGACTGCCATTCACTGTAGAGCGTGGAGGGTTAAGTGGTGGCTATAAAATTAAAGTTCGTTGGGTTCTTTTTGGTTCTATTTGCCGTATCACTGCATGTTGGAGCTGATCAGGTCAATGTTGCTAATGCTGTTGAACTGGGTGCTTCAAGTGGTGTTTCTTTAGACGCAACTGCTTCTGACGTTGATCAAGATATAGCCAGTGATTGCATAGGGGTATTGGCTATGAATTGGGCGATTGATACTGAGCAGAGTGCACAATCTTTAGATTGTAACCAGTGCCTTGATGTGTGTCCCTATGGCGGCCGAGACTTTACTGGCAACTGTGAATGTTGTTTGCCTCCAGCGGAGAAGAGCCCTTCTCAGACGAGATAGTTCATGCAGTTTTTTGATGCCACCTTGGTTGCTCGGAAGGGGACTCAAAGGTCGTTCAAAGCGTCAAGGGTGCTCGCATTGCTCTTTTGGATGGCGATTCTTTACTCGCCCTATTTGTGCGCCCAGCCCATGCCGCATCTGGATAATCCCGCCCAGCGGCTCTATCTGAAGGCCGATCGTCACTACCGGGCGGGCTACTTCGACCTTGCCCTGTACAACTTTCGAAAATCGGCAGCGTGGGGCAACAAGATCAGTCAGTACAACGTTGGCACGATGTACTACAACGGAATCGGCGTTGAGCCTGACCTGGCCGTGGCCTGGGCCTGGTTCGAATTGGCTGCTGAACGCGATTATTCCGTGATGGTGCAGACGGCGAAAGAGACCTATCGGGAACTTTCTAAAGAGCAGAAGCGTCGCGCCAAGGCGATTCTGGAAGAAGAATTGTGGCCCCGTTATTCCGATGAGGTCACATTGCCACGCCTGGACAGGCACCTGGATCGTCACCGCCGTTCTGCGACCGGCTCAAGGCTTGGCGGGCCAGGTTCATCCCCCGTGGTCATTTATGGCGCCAACGGGCACATTGGTCTCGGCGATACCTTTTACGACCAGAGTAACTGGAGCGCATCGGAATTCGTTGCCAGGGAAAAGGCTTTGGTTCGCGCCATGACGCGCGGGCGGGTCCAGTTGCGGGACCTGGATTCCGAAGCCAAGGACGACACCCGGTAGTGACGTGTTGGCCGTAAGCGCCTACGAAACCACGCCCTTGATCGACTGGGGCAATAATGCGTCAATATCATCCAGCAAAAACCGGGACACACATTATTTTAGGGATCGCCTCGCCTGAGCTGCTGATTCCGGCTCGACACCGTCAGCGTTCTTTTCCAATGCGCTTTTTCAGCGGATCAGCGACGTCATCCGGCCTGAAATGGGCAGCAGTCCGAATCCCGGGCGCGCCAACCCCCGGCAGCGCCGGTTTTGACAGTAAGGCTGTCTGTTCCGGTTCTCTCGCCGGTTCTCTTCAGGTTTCGCGTTCGCTGGCGCAACTCAGACACAGGGTGGTGGCCGGGTCGGCCCGGAGGCGTGCTTCGGCGATGTCCTCGCCGCACGCCAGGCACTCGCCGAACTGATCCTGATCGAGTCGTCTGAGGGCGCCATGCAGGCGCTGAATGGCCAGCTGGCGACGTTGTTCCGCGGCCTTGGCCATGGCCTGGCCCTGAAGTGCGTCCATGCGGCTCAGGCGGCCCTGGCGGGTCTGGTCGAGTTCGACCGTCGCCGTGGCTTCGCGGCTGGATTCGGCGATCTCTTCGAGTTCGCCGATGCGCTTCAGGATCAGTTGGCGGAAGTCGGTCATGGTGTCAGACCATTGAGTCTGGACGGTTATGGCACCGGGGGATCATGCCCCCGGTCTGGCTTGATCCACGATACCCGATGCTCAACGCAACAGCAAAACCGGAATGGTGCTGCTTCGAAGCACGGCGGTGGTGGTGCTGCCGACGATCAGGTGGCGGATGCGGGAGTGGCCGTAGGCGCCCATGACCAGCAGGCCGATGTCGAGCTCACCGATCTGTTCGGTGATGACCTGCTCGGCGTTGCCGGGCTGGATGATGGTTTCCGGTTCGAAACCGGCCTGTTCGAGTTCGGTACGGGCCCATGCCAATGCTTCGGTCAGCGCCGCCGTCTCGTCGCCGGCTGCGATCAGGTGACAGGGCAGGCCCTTGAGCAAGGGACTCATGCAGACCATTTCCACACACTTGCGCGTCGTGGCGCTGCCGTCAAAGGCAATCGCGAAGCGTTCGATGGCCTGGAACTTGCGGGAGGTCACCAGCAGCGGGCGATGGACGCTGCGCACCACGCGCTCGAGGTTGGCACCGAGATGACCGGTGTTGAAGTCGGCCGCTTCACCCCGCTTGCCGATCACGAACAAGCGCACGTTGTCTTCCAGCTCGGTCAGGGCCTGGGCGAGCGGGCCATGACGTTGCTGGCCGTCGGGATTGATCGCGCCGGCATCGCTGGCGCGCTGACGCGCCTGTTCGAGCAGTGCCCGACCCCGGCGCATGGCCAGACGGGCCTGTTGGGCATCGAGTTCAGTGAGTTCTTCGAGCAGTTCGACACCGGTATCCATGCCGATATTGCCGCTGAAATCGGCCCGTGCCGGTCGGGCGGGCTTTCGATCCAGTACATGCAGGCATACCAGATCGGCAGCCAGTCGTCGCGAAGCCCAGGCGGCGTGGTCGACCACCGACTCGGTATAGGCGGAGGCATCGAGGCAGGCCATGACCTTGCCGTCGGCGGGGATGATGTAGGCGGGTTTGCTCATGGTTTGGCTCCGGTCAGTGGCCCAGCAGTTTCTCGGCGTCGGGTTTGTCATGCACGCCGAGACGATCGACCATGGTCCGGCTCGCCTCGTTCATGCCCACAAGGTC
>SKSJ01000012.1 GCA_007123055.1 Wenzhouxiangella sp.
CGGGCTTCGACACCGTAGGCGATGTTGTCGGCGGCCGAACCCGAGAACACCACCACGTCCTGCGGCACCAGGCCCAGTGTGCGGCGAAGGGCGACGAGGTCGAGTTCACGCACGTCGATACCGCCGATTTCCACCCGCCCGCTGTCGGGATCGTAGAAACGCAGAAGCAACTGGAACAGAGTCGACTTACCCGCACCCGACGGACCGACGATGGCGACGGTTTCACCGGGTTCTACGGTGAACGAGAGGTCGCGAAGAACGGTTTCGTCGGGCCGCACAGGATAGGCAAAGCGTACGTTGTCGAAGCGCACTGAAAGCGGCTGATCGGGAAGTGTCCGTGGCTGCTCCGGTCCCTGGATGGCCGAGCGCGCCTCCAGCAGCTCTGCGATGCGTTCCATGGCACCGGCAGCACGCTGCAACTGGCTCCAGATCTCGCTGAGGCTGGCGGTGGATCCGGCAGCGATGGCGGCATACATCACGAACTGGCCGAGCTGACCGGGTGTCATGTCTCCGGCCAGCACCAGGCGGGCACCGAGCCACAGTACGAAGGTCACCGCACCAAAAGTCATCAGGATGATGAGCACGATCAGCAGGGTGCTGGCACGAATGCGGTTGCGAGCGGCCAGAAAGGCGTCCTCCACGGCCCGACCGAAGCGGGCCGTCTCGCGCGCTTCCTGGGCGAAGGCCTGCACGGTCTGTACGGCATTGATGGACTCATCGCCCAGGGCGCTGAAATCAGCCACACGATCCTGCGCGCTGCGCGAGAGCTTTCTCACCCAGCGACCGATCAGCACAACAGGCACGACGATGACGGCGATCAATCCCCCGATGACACCAGCCAGGTTTGGTGCCGTCAGCGTCAGGGCGATGGCGCTGGCCACCAGCATGAGCAGATTGCGGATACCGAACGACACCGTCGAGCCGACCAGGGTTTCGACCAGGGTGGTGTCGGTATTCAGGCGCGAGAGCACCTCGCCGGTGCGGGTCGTGGCGAAAAACTCCGGGCTCATCGCCAGCACGCGTTCATAGACGCTCTTGCGGACATCGGCGACCACGCGCTGGCCCAGCCAGCTCACCCAGTAGAAGCGCAGCCCACCACCGACTGCCATCATGGCCGCGGCGGCGAACAGCAGCCAGAACCAGCGGTTGATGTGCGCCATGTCATCGGCCATGAACCCGCGATCGATGACCTGGCCGACAGCCACGGGGATGGCCAGCGCGCCGGCGGCCGACACGAGCAGGAAAACCGCGGCCAGTGAGATCTGCAGCCGGTAGCGGGCAACAAACGGCCTGAGCGCACGCAGAGAACCAAGCTGGCGGCTGGCCGGCCGTGTAGTGGCTTCGGGGGACTTCATGGTGCTAGTTTACGGCAATGCGCGTTTGACGGTGGCGCATCCACCCGCCCCAGGTAAACAGGGCAAGAGCCGCCCAGACACAGGCAAAGGTGATCGCGTGATCGCGGGTGAACGGCTCGCCGAACACGAACACCGCGAGGACAAAGGTCATGCTGGGCGCCAGGTACTGCATCAGTCCGACCGTCCCCAGTTGCAGGCGTCTGACGGCAGCGGCGAACAGCACCAACGGTACCAGCGTAAGCAGGCCCGTTCCGGCCAGCAAGGCAGCTTCGCCGACCTCGGAAATGTCGAACTCCAGGCGCGCATTCTGCGCCAACCACCACAGCCAGGCCAGTGCCAGCGGCGCGACCAGCACTGTTTCCCAGAACAAGCCGACCATGGGGCCGACATCGGTCTTCTTTCGCACCACGCCGTAGAGGGCGAAACTGACCGCAAGCGCCAGCGCCAGCCAGGGAAACTGCCCCACGCGAATCGTCATGTACAACGTGCCGGCAGCGGCAACGAGCACCGCCAGAAGCCTGAGGCCGCTGAGGGACTCACGGAAGAAGAACAGGCCGAACATCACGCTGACCAGGGGATTGATGAAATAGCCGAGACTGGTCGAGAGCACCTGGTCGGAATGGATGGCATAGACGAAGATCAGCCAGTTACTCACGATCAGCACACCACTGAGCGCAAGGGCCGCCAGGGTCCGCCGCGCAATGCGGACATGGCGCAGCACGCCCCGGCCATGGCGGGCGAGGAGAAACAACGCCAGCAGCAGCACCGACCACAGTACCCGGTGGGCAATGATCTCATCGGCGCCGACATGCCCCAGCAGCTTGAAGTAAAGCGGCGCCAGGCCCCAGATACAGAAGGCTCCCAGGCCTGCAAACAGGCCGAGCCGCGTCTCTTGTTCGTCCTTCACTGCAATCCGTCTGAAGACCCGCCATTACCGGATGGATTGTCCGCAGGGGGGTCCCGATCCACCCCCAGCCCTTCCGATAGCTCGGGTCGCTCGATCGCCCCCGCCAGCACGATTTCACCGCCGTCTCCGGCGCGTACAAGGCGTCCACCGATCTGGCCCGTCTCCAACGACACCGACAACCACCCCAGCAACTCGTCTTCGGCCAGCGTCAGGACAAGCTCCGGCACATCGAACATTCCCGGGGAGTACATGAAGTTTCCGGTAACGTGCTGGAAGTCTACACGTTCGTCCGCGGCCGTCCTCCAGCTTCCGTCCCACAGCTCGAATCGGCCCTCGGCCAGGCGTTCCGACCCCGTTGGCACCGGGCGCTCCAGCCAGCGCCACTGGATCTGACCGATGCCATCGAGTACCGGTGAAACCCCGAATGCCGCGAGTAAACGTCCGGCATCGTCCACCGACAGCTCCATGTCCAGTCCACCCTCGGGCGGCCCCTGATCCAGCTGCCATCCGCCCCGGCCGGAGACAACCGCACCGGGCATCATGCCCTCCAGCGTATCGACGAGCATATAACCGTCGCGTCCGGCCATCCGCAGGCGCAGACCCTCAATACCGGCATCTCCGACCTGGAGCTCACCCACTCGCGCTTCGAGATCGGAATCGATGCCGCGCAACAGCGGCAGAACATGTTCGTCCAGCAACACCGACCCGACGAACGCGTTTCCCAATGCCAGGTGATCTGCAGTTGCCATCAATTGCAGGTCACCGCGTTCACCTCCGGTGTAAACCCCTTCGATCGATAGCCGTTGCCCGGCCATATCCAGTGCACCGTCGGCGAGCTCCAGTTGCAGATTCGGCACCGATGACATGGACACGTGACCCAACAGTTGCAGCGGCAGGCCACTTTCGGCCAGCTCCCCGCTCAACCGCATGTTCGACAGACGGACCGGTTTCTCGCGCGTCGACGGGACCAGAAGCATGCCTTCGATATCCATCACCGAAAACAAGGGCGGATCGCCGAAATTACCCCGGAAACGGAACTCCAGTGGTTCATCGAACGCAAACCGCTCGAACTCCATCAGGTCGATGTTGACCGCGCGACGTCGTTCAACGCTCATGTCGTTGATCACCACGCGAATGTCCTCGAGGCGCATTTCGCGCGTCGCCAGCAGCTGCGCGCCCCGACGAATGCCCGCATCAGGCTTGCGGACCAGGCCGTCGACCGAACTGCGGCCGATCTCATCGGTGTAAAGATTGACCGTAGCCCCGCTCAATCGCACCTCGCGCGGTGTCAGGTTGCCCCTGACGAGCGGTAGCAGGCGCACGGACATCGACAGCTCATCGGCGCTGAAAAACCGTGGACCGTCGAATCCATCCGGTGCGGCCACGACCAGCTCCTCGGCATGAATCCGGGGCCGTGGGAACAGACGCAGAGAGAGGGACCCGCGGATTTCCACCTTGCGGCCGGACTGTGAGCTCATGTGAGCTGTGACAATGGACTTGAGGCGCTCTTCGTCCAGGTAGATGACCGCCGAGCCCCACAGTCCGAGAACAATGATGGCCACACTGGCCAAAAGGATCAGGGTTCGGCGCATGGAACGCTCTCCGGGCAGGCGCAAAAGGTCATTCTAGCGCACAAGAAAAAGCCCGGCGCGGTGGCCGGGCTTTCCTGAACCTCCGGCAAGAAACCGGAAAATTACTCGGCCGCTTCCATGCCCGGCGCATCCGGGCGATCGACCAGTTCCACGTAGGCCATGGGCGCATTGTCCCCGGGGCGGAAACCGCACTTGAGAATCCGCAAGTACCCACCCGGGCGCTCGCGGTAGCGCGGACCCAGCTCGGAGAACAGCTTGCCGACCGCATCACGATCACGCAGGCGATTGAATGCCTGCCGACGCGCGGACACGCTGTCTTCCTTGGCGAGCGTGATCAGAGGCTCTGCCACCCGGCGCAGTTCCTTGGCCTTGGGCAGCGTGGTCTTGATCAGCTCGTGCTCGATCAGGCTGGCGGTCATGTTACGGAACATGGCCCGGCGATGGGGCGAGTTCCGATTGAGTTTACGGCCTGCTTTGCGATGACGCATGGTTCTTCTCCTCAGTGCTCGGCACGCGCCAGCGAGGGCGGCGGCCAGTTTTCCAGTCGGGTACCCAGCGACAGGTCATGGGTCGCCAG
>SKSJ01000172.1 GCA_007123055.1 Wenzhouxiangella sp.
CGTCGCCCCGGAAATCGCGAAGCGATTATCCGGGGCCTCGCACCCGCACCACACCACGGCATTGAACAATACCCCATTGCGCACCGTGCAGAGCCGAAGCGTGCGAGATCCCGGCTCTGCGTTTCGCTCCGGCCGGGACGACAGGAATGGTCGCCCCCACAAGCACCCCACTCCGTCGCTGCGAAACCTCTCGCAAGTTGGACATCACCCCTGATCCGGCCAGCGACCGATCCAGGGCTCGAACGGCCAGTCTTCTCCTTGCTGTAGTCGTTCCAGCGCCTCGGCCTCGCGGGTTTCGATAGTCGACAGAAACTCCGGGTCGCCGTCCATGTAGGCGAAGGCATCCAGGCCGCGCTGCAAAAAGTCCTGCAGCATGCCCACGCCGGCCAGTTCCGCCGGTACACGCATCATGCGGATAAGCCGGTGCACCATGCGCTTGCGCACCGTCTCCACCAGCAAATCCCCCAACTCGCGAATCAGGCGCAACTGTTCCTCGCGCCCCTCCCAGTCACCTTCCCGGCGGTAGGCTCGCGCGTACTCGGGCTGGGTGATCTCGTCGACATCGACCAGCTCGCCGGCCATGCGGAAATCGAACTCCAAACTGATGGCCTGCAGATGCATGGCCTCGCCGATGGCAAACAGCAGGTGAGCGGGCAGAAAGCGCCGCATGATCGGCACCACCCGCTTGAGCTGGCGATCGCGCGCATGCACGTCGCGCCCGCCGTAAAGATCATCGAGAAAGAACTCACAGGCGGCGCGGAAACGATCCTGTGCACGCAGATCGGCATAGGTGGCGTCCAGCCGGTCACGTTGCCAGGCCTGCAACCGATCCAGTGAGTCGCGCCAGGGTCCCGCTTCCGGGATCCTCGCCGCGATCGCCAGGTTGCGCTCGATCTGCTCGACCAGGTGCCTGACAGCGTCCGAATCGCTCATCCCAGCGCCTCGATCGCCTCGAGCAGTTCCTCGCGCCGGCGTCGAAAGGCCGCGACGGCTTCCACGTGCGCATAACGCACCACCCCGTCCACGTCGACGAGGAACACGCCGCGCTTCATGCCGATCAGGCCGCGGCAGCCATATTGTTCGGCCACCGCCATGTCGGGGTCGCTGAGCAGGATGAACGGCAGATCGTGGCGCTCGCGGAACCGCCGGTGAGAATCGGCATCATCGCGGCTGATCCCGACCACGTCGACGCCGAGCTCGGCGAATGCCTCGATACCGTCACGGTAGTCGCATAGCTGGCGGGTGCAGACCGGGGTCTCGTCGCCGGGATAGAACACCAGCAGGATGCGGCGTCCCAGGAATTCCGACAGCGTGAAACGACTGCCGTCGTCTGCCGGGAGCGTGAAATCGGGTGCCTTCTGGCCGATACGGATGGACATGGTCGGTGCATTATAATGGAGTGATGTAACCCCGCTTGCCGGAGATTGTCGAAAAAACCCATGCTCAAACTCACGCCTGCCAGTCAGCCAAGGCCTTCCGCCCGTCGCCCCACCATCGGTCTCGCCATCGCCGGTGGCGGCCCGCTTGGCGCCATCTACGAGCTCGGGGCGCTGCAGGCCATCGATGAAGCCATTGACGGCGTGCACATGCACGACCTCGACGTTTACGTGGGCGTCAGTTCCGGCGCGTTTCTGTCGGCCAGCCTGGCCAACCGCATCACCGCCTGCCAGATGGCCCGCGTATTCATGAGTTCCCCGGACGCAGAGTATGCCTTTCACCCGGAAATCTTCCTGCGCCCGGCCTTCCGCGAATATCTGAGTCGCGCGGCCAGCCTGCCCAGCGTGCTGTTCGATATGCTCGCCGAGGTGATTCGTCATCCCGAGCGATTGACGAGCCTGGAGAGCGTGGAGGGGCTGAGCCGGCTGATTCCAACCGGAATTTTCGACAACGCCAACATCGAGGGATTCGTGGCCGAAGCCCTCGGCAAGCCGGGGCGCAGCAACGACTTCCGCCAGCTGCAGGCCAAGCTTCGCATCGTCGCCGTGGAACTCGACACCGGCCAGGCCGTGCGTTTCGGCGAGCCGGGGAACGATCACGTGCCCATTTCGACCGCGGTGCAGGCCTCCGCGGCACTGCCAGGCCTTTACCCCCCGGTGGAAATCGACGGCCATTACTTCGTCGACGGTGCGCTCAGGCGAACACTGCACGCCTCGGTGGCACTGGAGCAGAACGTCGACCTGCTTTTTGCCATCAACCCCCTGGTCCCGTTCGATGCCGACGGCGTGGCACCCGATCAAGGCACAACTCGCGACCGCATGGTTCGCGGCGGCCTGCCGGTGGTCCTTTCGCAGACCTTCCGTTCGCTGATCCAGTCGCGCATGCAGGTCGGCATGCGCAAGTACGAGACGGCCTACCCGGCCGCCTCACTGATGCTCGTCGAGCCCAACCGCAACGACGAGAAAATGTTCTACACCAATGTCTTCAGTTACGCTTCGCGCAGCGAACTGGCCGAGCATGCCTACCGCACGACACGCAACGAACTGCGTGAACGCGCCGATGAACTCGAAATATTTCTTGAGCCGTTCAACCTCGGCCTCAATCGACATCTGCTGGAGTCGGACCAGACCCTGGCCGACAGCCTCCAGCACGAACCAGTGCATTTCGCGCCGGTCGGCAACTCGCTCGACCGCACGCTCGACAGCCTTGAGAGACTGTTGCGCGAATAATGCGTACTGACCACAGGACTGAATCAACATGACCCGGGAACCCGGAAACGACGCGACGGCTCCCGCCGTCGGCATGGTCTCGCTCGGCTGCCCCAAGGCGCTGGTCGACTCAGAGGACATCCTGACGCGACTGCGCTCGGAAGGCTACCGCATCGCGCCCGGCTACGAAGATGCCGACCTGGTGGTGGTCAACACCTGCGGCTTCATCGACGAAGCCAAGGCCGAATCGCTCGAAACCATCGGTGAAGCCCTGTCGTCCAACGGCAAGGTCCTGGTCACCGGCTGCATGGGGGCAAAGCCCGAAGACATCCGCCGCATCCACCCCAAGGTGCTCGATGTCACCGGCCCGCACCAGGCCGAGGCCGTGCTTCGCTCGATCAACAGCCACCTTCCCCGCCCGCACGATCCGCTGGTGGACCTGGTGCCGCCCGGGGGGCTGAAACTCACTCCCCGGCACTACGCATATCTAAAGATTTCAGAGGGTTGCAACCACAAGTGCAGTTTCTGCATCATCCCGTCGATGCGTGGCCGGCTGGTCAGCCGCCCCCTGGGGCTGGTGATGAAGGAAGCCGAGGCGCTGGTCGAACGAGGTGTGAAGGAATTGCTGGTGATCTCGCAGGACACCGGTGCCTACGGGGTCGACCTGCGCTACCAGACCGATTACTGGCGCGAGCGTGAATGGGAAACGCGGCTCCATGACCTGGCCCGGGCACTGGGCGAGCTCGATGCCTGGGTCAGGCTGCACTACGTCTACCCTTACCCCCACATTGATCGGTTGATTCCGCTGATGGCCGAGGGGCTGATCCTGCCCTACCTGGATATTCCCTTCCAGCACGCCAGCACCCGCGTCCTCAAGGCCATGCGTCGGCCCGCGGCGGCCGAGAACACGCTCGAGCGCATCGCCCGATGGCGCGAAGTCTGCCCGGAACTCGTCATCCGTTCGACCTTCATCGTCGGCTTTCCCGGCGAGACCGAGGAAGACTTCGAACAGCTGCTGGAATGGCTGGCCGAAGCGAAACTCGACCGCGTCGGCTGTTTCCGCTACTCGCCGGTCGAAGGCGCGGCCGCCAACGAGCTGCCAGGCGCCGTACCGGAAGACATCAAGGATGAACGCTGGCATCGCTTCATGCAGCAGCAGGCAAAGATCAGCGCTGAACGCCTGGCTGACCGGGTCGGCGGCACGGAGACCGTCATCATCGACCAGGTGGTCGACGACCACGCCATCGGCCGCAGTTATGGCGACGCACCGGAGATTGACGGTGAAGTCATCATCATGGAACCGGGCCGGGTCGAGCCGGGCGAGATGATCCAGGTGCGGATCGAGCATGCCGACGATTACGACCTGCACGCACGCCGCATCGCCGAATGAGGAACCGTCCGCGCATGCGACCGTCTAACAGCACAGCTTTCTTGCCACATCAAACAAAACCAATGGAGTGAACCGTGAAACGATACATTCTGCCTATCGCCGCAACCCTGATCCTGGCCGGATGCGGCTCGGACAGCGACGAGACCGAAACCGTCGTGCAGGAAGAGGCCGCTGAGCCGACAGCCCAGACGCAACCCCGACGCGAGGTCCGCCGTGAACAAGAGCGCATGGATGTCCCCGCGACGACGCCCGGATCGGATGATGCCGAACGCAACATTCCGCGGATTGAAGGCGGCGCCACCGAAGAAGGCTACGGGCTGACCATGATCGTCGACGGCACTTCTCCGCAGGCCTTTCAGCAGAGCCTGGAGCTGATTGC
>SKSJ01000026.1 GCA_007123055.1 Wenzhouxiangella sp.
ACGCGGCACCAGCCGATGATCACCCCACTCCTCCGGCTCTTCGGCCAGCAGGCTGACAGGCGCGGACATCACCAGGACAGCGCCTGCAATGCACGGAAAGATTCGCTTGAAAAGCATATTGGATCAATGAGTTCGAATGTGCCCGCATTGTAGGGAAGCCGGAATGGGCCTGCAGTGAAATGGCACCGATCCGGATTGTTTCACCCTCCCGTTTCACTCCAGCGTCACCAGGTAGCCCGCTCCTCGCCGGCGGATCTCCAGCACCATCTCGCGATTCTCCGACAGCGGGAACTGCTGACGCAACTCGCCGAGGTTGCGGACCAGTTGACGATTGATCGCCACGACCACGTCTCCCGAGCGCAAGCCGGCTTGCCAGGCACTGGAGTTGCGCCGGACTTCCTCGACCAGCACTCCCTGGGCGCGCGAGCGATCGGGGATGCGCACCAGCACCACGCCGTCGAGCCGCTCGTCGAGGCGGTGACCGGAAATCCGCGCGTCCAGATCTTCCTCGATGCGAACACTCGCACTGCGCTCGTGACCGTCGCGCAGGTACTCGACGCGTACCGAGCTGCTGACCGACAACAGCCCCTCGATATGACGGAAGCTGGATGCCCCGGTCACCGGTCGGCCATCGATGGCCACGACAACATCGCCAGGCTGCAGGCCGGCGGCATCCAGCGCACCGTCGTCCTGCAGGCGAGTAATCACCGCACCGCGATGCACATCGACTTCCAGTGCTTCGCGCAACTGCGACGACAGATCCTGCACCTCGGCACCGAAACTGCCGCGGCGGACCTCGCCGAACTCAACCAGTTGCGCCATGACATGCTCGGCAGTGGTGGCGGGGATGGCGAAGCCGATCCCGACATTGCCGCCAGACGGCGTGAAGATGGCGGTATTGATGCCGACCAGTTCGCCGCGCAGGTTGATCAGCGCGCCACCGGAGTTACCCGGGTTGATCGAGGCATCGGTCTGGATGAAGTTCTGGTATTCGAGACCGCGCAGGCCACTGCGGCCCAGCGCCGAGACGATACCCGAGGTCACCGTCTGGCCCAGGCCGAAGGGATTACCCACCGCGACCACGAAATCGCCCACGCGCAGTCGATCGGAATCGGTCAGCGGCAGTTCGTGCAGATCGTCGGCTTCGATGCGAATCACCGCCAGGTCGGTGTCGCGGTCGCTGCCGATGAACTCCGCCGAGAGCTCGCGGCCGTCCTCGAGCATCACCGCGATGTCGTCGGCGCCGTCGATGACATGGTTGTTGGTCAGTATCAACCCGGCCCCGGCATCGACGATCACGCCCGACCCCAGGCTTTGCTGGACGCGCTCGCGCGGTACGGTGGGAAAGTCGAAGAAGCGACGGAAGAACGGATCGTCGAAGAACGGACTGGTGCGCACCTGCACACGCGTGCGGGTATGCACGTTGACCACGGCCGGCATGACCTGTTCGAGAATCGGCGCAAGCGATGGCAGGGGTTCACCATCCACTTCGGCCGGCAGAGCCGACCAGGCCGGTGCCGTCAGAACAAGAAAAATCGTGATCAGGCAGATCCGTACAGACTTGTGCATGGGTTCATCATCCTCGAGGGTTTCCGGCAGCGCGGTTTTGGACTCAACATGGGAACGAATGGTTTCATGGACAACGCCAAACGTTTTTTTTTGCCCCGCCCCCTTGCATTTGCGGCCAAAAACCGGATGATATAAACGCAGATCGGGAATGACCACCCTACATATGGGGATGCATCGACCCGAGGAGCACAAGATGTTGAACCTGAATCAACAAGTTCTGCGCACCGACGTGACCGGCATGCCGCTCGAATGGATCGGCTACCAGTCTGCAGTTCGTCTCATCGTGCTAGGCCAGGTCAGTTACGCGCTGGGCAGTGTGCTCTATGAGCTGCACGGTGGGATCAACGCACGCAGTGGTCGCCAGACCTGCATTCCCGTCAACGCCATCATCGCCACCCAGGGCTCGCACCCCGACGCCCACCGCTTCTACGACTGCTACACACCGCCGCTATCGAACCGCGCACTGTTCCGGCGTGACGAGAGTCTGTGCCTGTACTGCGGCGAACAGTTTCCCGACCGCATGCTCTCGCGCGACCATGTCAAGCCGCTGGCCCAGGGCGGCGCCGACATCTGGGCCAACGTGGTATCAGCCTGCAAGCGCTGCAACAACCACAAGGGTTCGCGCACGCCCGAGGAATCGGGCATGCAGCTGCTGGCCATCCCGTTCACGCCGACCCATGCCGAATACGTTTACCTGCAGGGCCGTCGCATCCTCGCCGACCAGATGGAGTTCCTGCTCGCTCATTTCCCGCGCAACAGCGTATTGAGGAGAAGACTGGAATCCGGTCAGGGCGTCGTTGCAAACTGACCCTGCGTCACTGTCTCTGATCGCTGAATCCGGCACCAGGCACCCGGGCGAGTTCGGGCATAATGGCTGCAATGACCGATCAGCAATCCGCCTATCTCATCGACGCCAGCGTCTACGTGTTTCGTGCCTGGCACTCCATGCCGGATCGCTTCATGGATCCGGCCGGCAACCCCACCAACGCCGTCTACGGCTTCGCCCGTTTTTTGTGCGAGCTGCTCGAGCAGACGCGGGCCGAGCAAGTCGCCGTCGCGTTCGATGAATCACTGACCAGCTCGTTTCGCAACGAGATCTATCCCGCCTACAAGGCCAACCGCGATCCCGCACCCGAGGAACTCACGCGTCAGTTCGCCTGGTGCAAGGATCTGGCGCGATCGCTTGGTATTGCCGTCTTTGCCGACAACCGCTATGAAGCTGACGACCTCATCGCCACGCTGGCGGGTCGTTGCCGCGAGAGCGGACATTCGATCTGCGTGGTCAGTGGCGACAAGGACCTGGCCCAGCTGGTCGGCGAAACCGATACCTGGTGGGATTTCTCGCGTCGGCGACGGCTCGATGCCGCCGGCGTCCACGCCCATTTCGGCGTACATCCCTGGCAGATTCCGGACTTCCTTGCCCTGGCCGGCGATGCCGTCGACAACATTCCCGGGGTGCCGGGGGTGGGTCCGAAGACCGCCAGTGCCCTGCTGACCCACTTCGGGCATCTGGATGCCATCTATTCTCGGCTTGACGAGATCGCCTGGCTGAAGATCAGGGGTGCGAAAAAACTGGCATTGCGGCTGCGACAGCATGAAGAGGCCGCGCGCCTGGCACGCCGCCTGACCGGACTGGCCGGCGACATTCCCCACATCGAGAGACCGGCCGACATCAAGCGCAACGGTGGATGCGGTGACTCGCTGGACGCGATACTGGATTCACTCGGTTTCGGGCGCCCGCTGCGCGAGCGCCTGCATCGATTGCGCGACCGGAACCGGGGAGGTTCCGATCAGGCCTGATCAAGCCGAAACGGCAATCTCGTGCACCAACAGCCGCCAGCCAGCCGAACAGTCGGTCATTGGCCTTGCTGCTGCTTCAACTGCTCCATGATTTCCTGCCCGACCACGCGTACGCTGGCGGCATCCACGTCCAGCTTGAGAATGGGCACTTCGGGCAGCGTGCCACGAGCATTGCCCTCGGCATCGACATGCTGCCAGTGACTGGCCGCGAGAAAATAGAGATTCTGGCCGTCCATGACACCGAAGGTGGGCGTGTCGAACTCGGGCCGGGCCGCGGCGATCGGTGCAACCGCCACCACACCCAGGCCGTCCGGCCCCAGCTCGAGTCGCACGACACGCTGGGGTGAAATCCCGTTCTGGATCGCCACCAGGTGACTGTTCCAGAAGAACAGCCCGTCGATTCCGCCTTCGTTGAGGGTTTCGGGTACGGCCAGTTTCCAGGCCTGCTTCCCGCCATCGGCGTCAATGACGAAGATGCCCAGTTCGTAATCCGCGATGTAGAGCAGGCGGTCATCCGGGCCCAGTGCCAGACCGCGCAGGCTGGTGAAGTTCTGATGGCCGAAGTAGGTGTGCAGGCCCTCCTCTTCGTCGTCGAGCCGATAGATGACCGGCGCCATGGTATCGGCAGCATAGACGGTGCCGTCGGCCGCCACCGCCAGGCTGCCCAGCAGGTTGCGTCCGCTGCCCGTGCTCAACGGAAACTCGGCATCGAGCTCACCGGATGCCAGGTCGAAACGCAGCAGGCTGCTGCGAACGCCGTCTTCACGCGGCTCGCCCTGGAACTGGGGTACGCGCCCCGTGGCCACCCAGAGAAAACCGTTGTCGGCATCGACCACCAGGTCGAACACGCCCTGCAACTCCGCGATCGACTCGGGTGAGGCAAACAGTTCCCAGTTTTCGCCGTCATCGTCGCTGACCAGGATCCGACCGTCGCGAACCGTGCCGAGAAACATGCGCTCACCACCGGGCTCGATCGCCAGGGCCTCGGGCATCACCACGTCACGATCCAGGGTCGACCACAGTTCGACATCGCCGAAGGGTTGACCGGCCTCCTTCATGAGATCGCTCAGGTGGTCGTACAAACGGGTGTCGCGCAGCGCCTCGACTTCCTCGACCGAATCCCAGTCGGCGGCGAGGCCCTGCTGCTGCATTGCCAGCATCATGTCGAAAGCGCCGCGCAGATTGCCGGTCAGCGCATGCCCCTTGACCAGGTGCGTCATGAAATCCTGGTTGTAGGGACGCAGGCGGTGCAGGTGCGTGGTCGCTTCCACCCACGCCTCATGATCTCCGGCATGGTAGGCCCGGGCGGCCTGATTCATCCAGTGCGAGAGCTGCTGGCCTGCCGGGGGGGTACCGGACTCCTGGCCAGCCATGGCCAGGGAGGACAAAACGAGCATCAGCACGGCGGCGAATGAGAGGTTGCGCATAATCGATCCTGTTATCTTGATTACATTGAGTCGCTGCGCCATTGGGACTGCGCACCGAGACAAACGTTCAGCCCGATCACAGCGCACCACCGTCAAGCCGGGACACAGCCGATGAATCAGGACAAACGGGTATTGTACTCGGGGCGCTATATCAGCCTCGGCAGAAAGCATGGATGGGAATTCGTCATCCGCAAACACCGGGTCGTCGTCATCATCGCCTGGACGCCCGATGACGAGCTGCTGCTGGTCGAGCAGTTCCGCATTCCCGTCGACCGGCGGACCATCGAACTCCCGGCCGGGCTGGTCGGCGACGAGACCGGTCAGGAAGAGGAATCGCTGCTTGATGCCGCCGGCCGCGAACTGGAGGAAGAAACCGGGTGGCGCGCCGGCGCGCTGCGCGCCCTGATCCGCTGTCCGACTTCGGCCGGGCTGACCGACGAAGAGGTCACTTTCGTCGAGGCCACCAGGCTGAAGCGCACCGGTGACGGTGGTGGGGATGACAGCGAAGACATCATCGTCCACAAGGTCCGGCGTGAAGCCATCGACGACTGGCTGGCCAATCGCCATCGTGCAGGCTGCGCGCTGGACCCGAAGATCTATACCGCCCTGTACTGGTCCGGCCTAGTGGGCCAGCCACCCGGTGGCGATGATCAGCCCGGTGACGGCTGAAGCCAGCAGCATCAACCAGGTCAGCAGCGTGCCGTAAAAGCGTCCCGGTGAAGCGCCGGCACCCAGGTTGAGCCCCACGAGCCCGTGCAACACCCGTCCGGCCAACAGCATGCCGCCGAGCACGTGCAGCAGCCAGTCCGGAGCACCGGCTCCCAGCTCCAGGACCAGCAGCATGACCAGGCCGAGTGGAACATACTCGGCGAAATTGGCATGCGCGCGCACGGCCAGTTCCAGCGGTTGGTGACCGCCGGTGCCGACACCGACCTGGAACTTCCGGCGCAAGACCACAACACGCCAGGAAAGCACCATGAAGAGGAGTGCCAGCAAGCTGGCATAGAACAGGGAGATCATCGCGATACTCCAGTTGACGGAAACTGGGAGCAGTATAGCGGCGATGGTAGACTCTGGCGGTCATGAAACCTGCTTCGGAAAAGGAAACCAGTAATGATGCAACGTGCACTGATCATTCTCACCCTGCTTCTGCCGGGGGTCGTCATGGCTGATGCCCCGGTCGCTATTGCCATTCACGGCGGTGCCGGCACCATCGAGCGCGGCCAGATGACCGCCGAACGCGAAAACGCCATTCGTGAGGCACTCGAGCGTGCCGTTCGCGAAGGGCACGGCATCCTGGTCGAGGGGGGCAGCAGCATGGATGCCGTGATCGCGGCGGTCCAGGTGCTGGAAGATGCCCCCGAGTTCAATGCCGGCCGCGGTGCCGTGCTGACCAATGCCGGCACCGTGGAAATGGATGCCTCCATCATGGACGGCGCCACACTCGATGCCGGTGCGGTGGCCGGCGTGCGCGGCATTCGCAGCCCGATTCATGCGGCGCGCAAGGTCATGCGCGAATCCCCGCATGTCATGCTGGTGCGCGACGGTGCCGAGGAGTTCGCCCGCGACCACGGCCTGGAGTTCAAGGACGATGACTGGTTCATCACCGACTTCCGCCTGCAGCAGTTGCGCGACATCCAGGCGCGTGAATCCGACGAGGGCCAGGCCAGCACGCAACTTTCCGAGGACTGGTTTTCCACCGTCGGTGCGGTGGCTGTCGATGTCGACGGCAACCTGGCCGCCGCGACGTCCACCGGAGGGATGAGCAACAAGCGCTGGGGGCGAGTGGGCGACTCACCCATCATCGGCGCCGGCACCTACGCCGATAACCGCTCCTGCGCGGTCAGCGCCACCGGCCATGGCGAGTTCTTCATTCGCCACGTGGTCGCCTACGACATCTGCGCGCGCATGCGCCATGCCGGACTGAGCCTGGCCGAATCCGCCGACACGGTGATCAACCAGGTACTGGCCGAGGCTGGCGGCGACGGTGGCGTAATCGCGGTCGATGCGAAGGGCAACGTCGCCATGCCGTTCAACACAGCCGGCATGTACCGCGCCGCCATTCATACCGACGGTTCGGTGGAGATCAGCATCTACCGGGACGACGACTGATCATACGACTCAGCGGGAGAAGGCGGCATGTCGACACAAACACTGTTCAGGGAAGATGCCTACCGCACCGAATGTACGGCACGAGTAGAGGCCGTCACCCCGGGAGGGGTGATACTCGACGCCACCGTGTTCTACCCGCAAGGCGGCGGTCAGCCCGGCGATACGGGCACCCTTTGCTGGGACGGCGGGGAAGCGGCAGTCGTCGATACCCGACACGGGGATGACGGCGCGATCCTTCACGTGCTGGCCGAAGACAGCGAGACACCGGGCATCGGCACCGAAGTAAAAGCCACCATCGACTTCGACCGCCGCCTTCGGCTGATGCGCATGCACACCTGCCTGCATCTGCTCTCCGCCGTTCTCCCCTATCCCGTCACCGGCGGCCAGGTTGGTGACGGCAGCGGCCGGCTGGACTTCGACCTGCCCGACTCGCCCGACAAGACCGATGTCGAGCGGGCATTGAACGAACTGATCGAGGCCGACCACCCGGTCGGCTCGCGCTGGATCGATGAGGCCGAACTCGAAGCACGGCCCGAACTGGTCAAGACCCTGTCGGTCCAGCCGCCGAAAGGGGCCGGCCGTATTCGCCTGATCGACATCCCCGGCGTCGACCTGCAGCCTTGCGGCGGCACCCACGTCGCGCGCACCGGCGAAATCGGCCCCGTTCAGGTCCGGAAGATCGAAAAGAAGGGCCGGCAGAACCGGCGGGTGAAATTGCAACTGGTCGCCACCCAGGCGGGCTGAAACTTCTTGCCGGTTGGCGGTTCCAGAATCAGTACCCGCCGATCACCCGGCTCAGGTCTTCGGTCATTGCGTCGGCATCGAACGGCGGAATGAAGTAGCCGACCAGCCTGGCCCGGGGATCGATCAGGGCGAGGGCACCGGAGTGATCGACGCTGTAGCGGCCCTCGCTTGCCGGTATCCGGACGTAGGCGAAATCGAGCCGGCGACTGAAGCGTTCGAGCTGGTCGTGAGACCCGGTAACGCCCGCGATGTGATTGCCAAAGTGCCCCACGTAGCCAGCCAGCGTTTCCGGTGTGTCACGCTCCGGATCGACACTGACGAAGACCGGATTCATTTGCAGCCCGCGCTCACGCAGACGTTCGTCGACCCGGCCGAGCACGTGCAGGGTAGACGGACAGATGTCGGGACAATGGGTAAAACCGATGAATACCAGGTCCCAGCCGTTTTTCAGATCGGCGGGTCCGAACAGCGCCCCGTTGTGGTCGACCAGTTCGAAGCCGTCGATGGCGCGGGGTGCTTCCAGCATGACCCCCGCTCTCAGGTCCCGCACACCGGGCGGATCGGATTGCAGCAACACGAAGGCAAGCCACGTGCCGGCGCACAGGACCAGGAGCAGGGAAACAGATCGCATCCAGTGCATCAGTAATAGGAGGCGGCGAGTTCCACATCGGCATCGACCCAGGCACGCTCGAAGCGTGCACCAACACGACTCGCCTCATCCTCGCGTCCCTGCGCCAGCAAGGCCTGCTGCAGGCCGAACAGGGACCAGCCATTGTCGGGGTTTCGTCGCAGTTCGGCGCGATAGACCGCCTCGGCTTCCGCCGCTTGTCCGGCCTCGATCAGGACCGCGCCCAGCATCTGGCGCACGGGATGGTGCCAGCCAGGCGGTTCGTCGTAGGGAATGCCGTCCTCGATCGCGATCGCTTCCTCGAAGTGGTTGATGGCAGACCCGGTATCACCCTCGGCCAGCGCGATTTCCGCCGAAACGACCCGCTCGGCCACGCGAACCCCGTGCGTCAGGGGGTAGCGTCCGAACCACAGCATCTCGTCGAATGCCGGGTGCTCGGCCAGCTCACTGAGTGCCGAGTGGTGCTCATGGGCCTGATCCATCTGTCCCAGGCGCACGGCCGCAACGGCCTGCGCGTAATGCCACAGCGCGTTCATGTAGGGCAGGTCCTCGGCCGGCGGCGCCACCTCGGCAATCTCTTCCCACATGCCGAAACGGACCTTTGCAAACATGGGGGTGAAAGCGAAGTTCTGCATCGCCTCCAGGCCCGGGGCACGCATCAGCTCCGGATCGCTGGTGCGCTCGGCAGTCGAGCGGGCGGCTTCAAGCGCGGTGGCGCGATCGCCGATCATGGAAGAGACGAACCACAGGAAGTGGTGGTTGTGCGGCACGTATCCGAGTGGATAGACGCCGGGTTGTGGCCGACAAATGGCCAGGTAGGCGTCGTCGGCCCGGATGGCATCGCGATTGACCGCGGCCGCATCGCGCCAGCGACCGACGCGGGCATAGATGTGCGACGGCATGTGCACCAGGTGCCCGGAGCCCGGAATGAGGTCGCGCAACTGGTCGGCGGCCCGCTCTCCGCGTTTGAGCGTTTCACCATCGGAGGACTCGACGGCATGAATGTAGAGGTGCAATGCACCAGGGTGCTCGGGCGATCGGTCCATGACCGATTCGAGCACGCGCAGGATCTCCGGGGTGTTGCCGCGTGGTGTCGTGGCGTCGGCTTCCCAGAAATCCCAGGGCTGGAGATTCATCAGCGATTCGGCGTAGAGCGTTGCGGCATCGAGATCATCCGGGTACGTCTCGCTCAGGGTTGCCATGGCGTTGGCGTACTGCTCGTCCAGGCCGCTACGATCCTCGGGGGGATCGGACACGTAGCGTGCCGACAGCGCCTGGATATAGGCTTGCTCTTGCTCGCTGGTTTCCGGCGCCAGCGCGACGGCCGCCTGCAGGCGTTCGTGGGCCGGCGCATTGGCCTCCGGCTCCATGGGCGCGTTGATGTTCGGCCCCAGCACCAGCGATGCCCCCCACCAGCACATGGCGCACTCGGGTTCCAACTCGATGGCCTTGAGGAAGGAGCGCTCGGCCGCGTCGTGGTTGAATCCGTAGGTCAGCATCAGTCCCTGATCGAACCAGCGCTGAACCTCGGGGTTATCGGTACTGATGGACATATTGTGATCGCCCAGTCCCTCGAGCAAGGTTGCACCAACCGGTGCCAGCTCGGGCAGGGGCGGGGAATTGCCGGATCTCTCCTCGGCCTGCGGGTGTTCGCAGCCGGCCAGCACCATGAGGAGACTCGACAGCAATAACAGCAGATATTTCGGGAACATGATCACCTCGGAGATCGGGTTCCGCCCCGGTTCGCACCCGCGCAAGGGGCGATGCCGGAACCATTCGTTGAACGCCGCCCCACCCGCGGCCTGAATTCCGTCGTTCATGAAGTGAAACGGCGTCGCCGCGACCGGCCCGCCACAATACTGAGTGCAAGTTCGGCGGCGCTCATGCGCCCGGCTTCACGTATCTCCGGATAAGTGAGTGGAAATGAATCAACAGGAATGAAGCAGCATGAATGATGGGGCAGCTACGACGATTCGCCGGGCAAGGTCTGCGGATGCCCCGGCACTTGCGCGACTGATGAACAGTGCCGGCGAGGGCCTGCCGGCCTGGCTTTGGTCGCAATCAGCCGAACCCGGCGAGGACGTGATGGATTTCGGAAGCAGGCGGGTCGCCGGCACCGACAGCGGTTTCAGCTACCGCAACGCCCACGTCACCGAGATCGACGGAACTGTCGTCGGCATGCTGCTGGGCTATCGACTGGACGATCCTTACGAGGCCGGCAACCTGGATGAGTACCCGTCGGTCATCCGCCCGCTGATCGAACTGGAATCCCTGGCCCCCGGCTCCTGGTACGTCAACGCCATCGCCACCCTGCCCGAGGTTCGCGGCAGGGGGATCGGCAGCGGCCTGATGCAACTGGCCGAACGACTTTGCAGGCAGACCGGTTGCAGTGACATCAGCCTGATCGTGGCTCAGGCCAACACCGGGGCGGTCAGACTGTACGACCGCCTCGGTTTCCGGCCGGTGGCGACCCGGCCGCTGGTTCCCTTCCCCGGGTGCGATCACTCCGGAGACTGGGTCCTGATGTCCAGGACCCTGAAGTAATCATTCCGCGAGGCGGGCGGCTCAGCCCCGTACGTCGTCGACCCAGTCCTGGACATGCGCTTCGAGCACGTCCAGCGGCACCGCACCGGTTTCAAGCACGCGGGCGTGGAATTCGCGGATATCGAAGTCCTCACCCAGGGCTTCGGCGGCCTGCTCGCGGATCTCGCGGATCTTGAGTTCGCCGATCTTGTAGGCCAGCGCCTGCGAGGGAATGGCCATGTAGCGTTCCGCCTCGGAGACCGCGCGCGCCTCGGCGGCCGGAGAGTTGGCGTACATGTACTCGAGTACATCCTCGCGTGTCCAGCCGTGGTAGTGCAGGCCGGTATCGACGACCAGGCGGATGGCGCGCCACAACTCGGCGGCGTGGGCACCGAAGCGGGCGTAGGGGTCTTCGTAGATGCCCATCTCGTGACCCAGGTACTCGGCGTACAGGCCCCAGCCCTCGACGTAGGCGGTATAGCTGCCGAATCGGCGGAAGCGCGGCAGGTCGTCCGTTTCCTGCTGCAACGCGATCTGGAAGTGGTGGCCCGGGGCCGCCTCGTGCAGGAACAGCGCTTCCACGCCCCAGCTCGGGCGGGCACTGAGGTCGTAGGTATTGGCGTAGAAGATGCCGGGACGGGAGCCATCGGCGGCAGGACGCTGATAGGAGCCGCCAGCGGCCGATCGCTCGCGGAACGGCTCGACGGCGCGAATCTCGTAATCGGCTTCCGGCAACAGGGTGAAGTACTGAGGCACCACCGCATCAACCACGTCACGCAGGTCCTCGTGGGCCTGGATCAGCTCATCGGGGGTGTCGAAGATGAACTGCTCGTCGGTGCGGGTGAATTCGAAGAAGTCGTGCATGTCACCTTCGAACCCGACCTCTTCCATAACCGAATGGATTTCGCCGTGAATGCGCTCGACCTCGTCGAGGCCGACCTGGTGGATCTCGGCCGGAGTGAGGTCGGTCGTGGTGGTGTTGGCCACCAGCCAGGCATACCACTCCTCGCCGCCGGGCAGATCGTGCATGCCGGCGGTCTCGCGGCAGGCCGGCAGGTACTCGTCGGCCAGGAAATCGCGCAGGCGCTGGATGGTCGGTACCGCGGTTTCAGCGATCAGGCGACGGTACTCGCTCTCGATGCGTTCGCGCTCTTCCTCGGCAACATCTTCCGGGAAATTCTCCAGCGGACGGAACAGCAGGCTGTCAGCCGGATCGTCGACCAGGTGGGCGTCGAGCTGGTCGAGCGTGCGTTCGATGAGGATCGCCGGCTGCACGATGTCCTGATCCATGCCCTCGCGCATGTTGGCGATGGCCTGGTCCACCCACACGGTCCATTCGGTCACACGCTGGCGCCAGGCATCGTAGTCCTCGGCATTCCTGAACGGCTGGGCGCCGTCTCCGGAACCGAGCATCACGAGCGTATTGACCGGGTTGCGGAACTGGTTGATCGGCAGCAGATGACCGGGATACTCGGCCCCCTCGATGGCGCGCTCACGCTCGCTTTCGAACATGCGATAGCTGAGCAGGTCCTGGCCTTCCAGGCCGTCACTGCCGATCGCACGCAGGCGTTCCAGATAATCCTGGTGATGCTCGAGCATGCGGTTGCGATGCTCTTCACTCAGCGAGTTGGGCCAGCGATCCGACCAGCGATGGTCGCCCATGAAAGTGGCCCGCAAGGGACTCAGTTCCAGGGAGGCCTCGAAGAATTGCTCATAGAGGGTGTCGAGTTGCACCACTCGCTCGGCGACATCGTCAACCGTCTCGGGTGCATCGGCAGCGACTTCGGGCGAGTCGGAGCGGGCCGCCTCGGGCTCGGTCGGCTCGCTGGTCGCATCATCACCGGACTCGCAAGCCGCCAGCAGCAGGGAGAGAAGTAGCAGGAAAGGCAAAAATTTCGACATCGTCGTGTTTTTCCATGGATCGGTCCATCGCGCAGGTTAGCATGTTACGGAATGCGCACGGATCAAGGCCCTGGCGGACAGGGCATCCCTGGATTTTCGTGGCTCGTGACTGTGTTCACGGCCTCCCGCGCAATCCGAGAAGGAAAGAGCAACATGGAGCTTTATTCGTTTGCCTGCCCCTGGTGCAACGAACCCAACGAACTGCCGCTCGATCCCGGTGAACTCGGACAGGAGGTGGTCATGGACTGCCGTGTATGCTGTCGGCCGATAGAAATCGAACTACCCGACCAGCCCGACGGCGAACCCGTGGTGCGCGGTGAGGGACATTGAGGTTATCCTTCTCCCGTTTCCCATTCTTAGCCGCCGGTTCAATGTCGTGAGAGATTTCATCGAAGAGCAATTCTTTCGTCTTGCCGCCAGCGGCCTGGTGCCCCGACGCCTGTTCCGCCCGAAACTGCCCGATTCACCACCGCCACCGGCCGGCGACCTCCTAGACCTGGAGATCGTCAGCCACTGCTGGAAGTACGGTCGTCTGCTGAACTACCAGCTCAGTTCCCTCGTGCTGCACCCGCCACGCAACTGTCGCGTGACCATGACCGTGTTCCACTGCCCCGAGGATTCCGATACCGGTCACATACTCGATTACTTTGCCGGGCAACGCGTGACTAACGTGACCTGGAACTGGCAGCCGCTGGAAAAAGAGAGGTTGTTCCGACGCGCCATCGGCCGCAACCAGGCGGCACTGGCAACACGCTCCGACTGGATCTGGTTCACCGATTGCGACGTGACCTTCCAGGCCGGCGCCCTGGACGACCTCGCTGCCGAATTGTGCGATCACGATGCCATGCTGACCTTCCCGCAAATTCACCAGGTCAGCGAAATGCTCCAGCCTGACGATCCAATCTTTACCCGCGCCGGGCAGGCGCCGGCCATACTGGACCTGGACCTGTCCCGCTTCGAACCCGAAAGACGCGAAAAGGCCGTCGGCGGTTTGCAGATCCTGCGCGGCGACGTCGCCCGTGCCGTAGGCTACTGCGCCAACATCGGCGTGTACCAGCGCCCGGCAACAAGTTTTGGCAACACCTGGGAAGACCGTACGTTCCGCTGGCTGCTGGGCACTCACGGTGAACCGCTGACCACCGCCGGCTTCTACCGGATCCGGCACGCTCCGAAGGGGCGCAAGGGAAGCGACTTTCGGGTTCGGCCGCGCGACTGACCGATCAGGAGCCAGTCGCGGCCCGCCGTGGTTCGAGTCCCAGATTCCGGCACAGCGCCAGGGTGGCGCGGGCGCGATTGAGCGTGTAGAAGTGCAGCCCCGGTGCGCCGCCATCGAGCAGGCGCCGGCACAGACCGGTCACCACCTCCTCGCCGAAGGCCACTATCGATTCGCGGTCACCGGCGTCATCCCAGGCCTTGAGCCGCTTGGCGATCCAGAGGGGAATCTCGGCACCGCACATTTGCGAAAAACGCGCCAGGCCGGTGTAGTTGGTGATCGGCATGATGCCGGGAACGATGGGAACGTCCACGCCCAGCGAGTGCGCCTCGTCGACGAAGCGGAAATAACTCTCGGCACTGAAGAAGTACTGGGTGATGGCGCCGTCGGCACCGGCGGCCACCTTGGCCTGGAAGTGTTTCAGGTCATCGTACGGGGTGCGGGATTCGGGGTGATGTTCCGGGTAGCAGGCCACTTCGATACGAAAGGCATCGCCGTAGCGCTTGCGAATGAAGCGAACCAGGTCAACCGCGTAGGGAAAGACTCCGGCACCACTGCCCGATGGCCGGTCGCCACGCAACACTACCAGGCGACCGATACCGTGGGCCTGGTAACCGTCGAGCAAGGCAACAATGTCCTCGTCGCTCTCGGCCATGCACGAGATATGCGGAGCGGCCTCGATGCCGGTAGCTTCGGCGATTCCCAACACGGTCTCGCGCGTGCGATCACGGGTCGAACCACCAGCACCGAAAGTCACCGACATGTAGGCCGGCGACAAGGCTGCCAGCCGATCGCGCGCCCGCTCGAAGTTCACCCGCTGCTCGTCGCTGCGCGGCGGAAAGAACTCGAAGCT
>SKSJ01000092.1 GCA_007123055.1 Wenzhouxiangella sp.
CGGCAAGCCCAACCAGGCCTTCATCGATGTCGTCATCCTGCAATGCCAGCGTCTGGACAGCGACAAGGCGCGCCATGCCTACGTGGAACAGATCCTTTCCTCGCCCAAGGCCGACCCGGTGACCAGTGACGACAAGACGTTGCTGGTGGCCATGCGAGAGAAGTGGACCCGCACGCCCTTGAGTGAACTGCAACCGCAGCAGGGCGAGCCCCGGGAAACACTGGCTTCAGACGAGGCTGATTCGGGGGAGCGGCCTTTCCGTACCGAGATTCCGGAAGACGAGGCAACCGAGTCCGAAGTCGATGACCATGCCAAGGGGGCTCCCGTCGATGACGATAATGGACAATGACCGGCATCCATCGGACCTTCGACCGGCAAGCACGCATGATCAATCAGTACAGTATCCTTGACAGGCATGGTCATCGTCGGGGATCGGTCACCATCGATGCGCGAAAAAAACTCGGCTCGGGTGGTGTCGGCACGGTCTATGGACTCCCGAAGAAAGTGGATCAGCGACGACTGGTCGCCAAAGTCTTTCACAAGTACGAGCCTTTCCGGGATCGGAAGATCCGCGCCATGCTGCACGATCCCCCCGACAACCTGGAAGCGGTCATCGACGGTCAATCCTGGCCCCAGTACGCGTGGCCCACCCACCTGCTGACGGACAAGAACAATCGCGGAGTAGGCTACCTTATGCCCAGGATCCCACTAGAGCGCGCCGTCGAGCTCGACCGTTGCCTTTCTCCACAGGCTCGCTCAGAAAACGATATTTCCGAGCTCGACGCACTTCCCAACAAGCTCCGGTACCTTGGCAACCTGTGCAGCCTGATGGCCGAACTGCACAGGCATGGACACTATTTCATTGACCTCAAACCCGATAACGTCATGACCTACCGACGGGTCATGCTGGCCGGCCTGCTCGACTGCGACGGGTTTTCGATCAGCACGTCGTCAGGAGATCGAATTCCCGCACGCATGACGACCCCCGAATACCGCTCACCGGGACTACTGGAAAATCCGGACAACTACGACGAGGAAGACCAGGACCTGTTCGTGCTGGCCGTCATCATCTTTCAGCTTCTCAATGACGGCATCCACCCCTACCAGTGCATCGTGGATGCCCGTTACCAGGGCCCGAGAATGGATGACACCGACTCCAAAATACGTCATGGCTTGTATGCCTATGGCAGGTCAAGAAGAAATACAACGATCAGGCCGCAGCCGGCAAGTACCCATGAATTGTGGCCGAGCGGATTGCGCAAGTATCTGGATCGTGCACTCTTTCGATCCAGAAGCGGGAGGCCGCGGCCCGACGACTGGCAGCGTATGTTCAGTGAGTATCTTGCCGCCGATGCAAGGTTACTTCACCGCTGCCGGTTGCATCGGAATGACCCCGCCCATATCCATTTCGGTGAAGGATGCCTGACCTGTTTCAAGCACGAGGCTACAAAGCGAACCCGGCGGAAGGTTCAGCAAGGAAGAAATCGGAAGCGACGCCGGCAGCGAGCGCCACAACCTGGACCACAACCTCGTCCTGGACCTCAACCTGGACCTCAGCCCGGCCCTGGGCCTCAGCCTGGGCCTCAGCCCGGTCCGCAACCCGCCAGTGGCACTGACATTCATGCGATTTATGTACGAATCCGAGCAGTTTCCCCGACGGATTTGATCCTTGGGGCATTCGTCGGCCTGCTGTTCAGCCACTCGATTTTTCGTGGCAGCTTGCCAGGCTTTCCTCATGCGCTCGCAGGAACCGTGGAGGATACGGTCTTCATCACTGTAGCTCTGTCTGCTGCGATAGGCGGCCTGGTTGGCCTGTCGGCCGCATTTCCTGCAATCGCGGTGATCTGCTTCGCGGTCATCGCGTTTGAAATGGAACTCCAGCAGGCAGTTGGAGCCGGCGCGTTCGGTCTTTTCATTGCAAGCTACGTGAAATTTTTCCTTCGAGAAAATACGCCATGATCTTTTTAGTTCGTTATCTTGCATGAAGAATTATGCGCTGGACGCGATTGGCCACTTTGGCATTTCCTTGCTTGTACTGGCCATCTGCTTTTATGTCACCGGGTATCTGGTTTGCCTGCTGCTTGTAGGCTACTACTGCTTTCAGTTGGATGGCTTCTTCCCTGGATTAATCCCCAAGTTCGTCCCGTTCATGCTAATTATTCACGCGGTGGTTTATCTTGCCTGGCCGGTCGAGGTGTTCTTTGGCGAAAGACTGCTATCCCTGATCGATGAAATGCCTCACCTTCAGGCACACTTCTGGATGATTACGGGTATTGCTGCAGGCCTGACCTATTTCCTTCACCTGGGTCTGAGCCGTTTCTGGATCACCGATAGACAGGATTTTCGAGATATGGGCTACGGTATTGTTCGCGGCATAAAAAGCCTGATCCTGGGCGTACTTGCCATTGCTTCCGTTGTCGGAGCCTTGTACCTGTACAACCAGCACAACTGAAGGCCACAGCCGTTGACCCCGTTCACCCTGAGCAAACAAGAGGTCTGGGGGAGGCGCGAAATCTCATGGGGGTTGCTGCTAGATTGCGCCCAGAAGAAACGCCGCAACCCAGAGCGCACCGAAAAAAAGACCGAGAATCAATGCGATGGCAAGGAATGCGCCCGCGAGGTAAAGCGCCATTGCTATGATAACCGGAACCCCTGCTCCGCCAATTCCACAAACGATTGCCCACCCGAAGTTACCGAAGTAAATGTAGCCGGCGATGAAACCGATTGCCAGACCAACGCCGGAAAGTGCCTGAACGATTCGCGGGTATTCTTCAGGTGGACCGTGAGGCTGTGTCATTGTAACTCCGCGATGTGCCGGCAGGCGTCCTATCGAGCACCGGAATCGGGGCCCAAAGCGCGCAAATCCATGATGAACCGATACACCATATAGACGATGCCTAGCCCTGCACCGAAAAGCAGGATGGTTTCGCGCTGGCCGTAAACCTCCGGAACCTGCTCCATGGCCCCACCCCGCATATCAAAGACGATGATTGGCCAAAGCGCGGACAGGAAAAAGTACACGATGGTTAGCAGGATATCGATCAGCACCGGATTGCCGCCCCATCTCGGAACAGCCACAAGCGCAGTCATTGCCAGCATCGCCCCGAGATAGAACCCCTTGAAGCCGTTCATGGGCGCGATCATGATCGCCATGAAGATGTTACCGGGCTTCAATAGAGCCATTGTTCCTCTCAGGCTTCCTCTCCCGAAGGTCGCGGGAGTGCTCGCCGCCACACAGACCGGAACTTATCTTTGGCGTGGGTCCGCGTGGGAAGAGACACCCCTTTTGTCGCAGGATATCACTGAGTAAAAAAACGCGTCAACCGGCCCTCGGAAAGGGGTTGGCGTTTCAATATGCGCTCCATTCCACTTGCCGACAGCTCCCCCGGCCCTCCATAATGCATGGGACGAATACACGAACGGACCGCGGCAATTCCCGGCATTCGTACATCCACCTCATTGCACGGAGACTTCCTGCCCGCACTACCAAAAGAGGCCTGGCCATGACAGAAATGAGTGTCCAACTTCGTCCTGCCTGGAGAAACTACTGGGCGGGTTTTCTGGTTGCTGCAACCCTCCCGCCTGCAGCCTGGGTCCTGCTCATGGCTCTCGGTCCACAGAACATGAATCTGGCACTCATCGTGTCCGGTAGCCTGGTTTTTCTATCACTGCTTATCCTTGTCTTATGCGTGGTGAGCCGTTATTCGTGGAAATTCTTCATGAATGAAAATGAGATTCTGACGCATCACGGAATCATATCCCGCAGGCAGCAAGGCGTTCGGATAGCCGACCTGAGAAGTGTTGGACTTGATCAGAGCATTGTCCAAAGACTGCTCGGAGTCGGTGATCTGTCCTTCTACACCTCAGGCTCCGCTGTTGCCGAGGTAAGATTCCATGGAATCAAGGAACCCACCCAATGGCGCGATCAGGTGAACAACTTGATCAATTGCCCACAGACGTAGTTCTGCCCCCTTTCAAGCGGCTCTTACATCGTCAGATCACTTCATTTGTTTCGTCCCGCCTCAGGGTTCGACTCCCGGCACCAGACCCTCACGATGAAGCCCGCTCACAGATCTGATCATGGGCGGTTCAAAAGCGCCGGGTAACCAGAGAAAATCCAATATGGCTCCGGGGTATCCCGGAAAACCGGGACGATTCAGCCAGCCGCCCGGGCAGGAGTCATCAGCTGCTGCCTTCACACGGCAGGGGTCGCTGGTTCGAACCCAGCATCGCCCACCACTTTCACCTCCGCGCTCCCCCCTTACGACTCGCGTGCGGATAACAACTGTGAGTCATTGCCCGCCCGCACTCCCG
>SKSJ01000028.1 GCA_007123055.1 Wenzhouxiangella sp.
GCCTTCTTCTTGGAAGCCTTCTTCTTGGCTGCGGCAGCTACTACCGGTTCCTTGTTCGCCGCCGACGCCTCGCCCTCCGGTGCGCCCGATGCGCTTCCCGCGCCCGGCACCTGTTGTTCCAGCTTCGATTCTTCGCTCGTTTGCATGACGCTGACCTCCTTGGGTCCGATCAAATAAACATCTTCTTGCAGGTTGGCACGACGAGAGCGTCAATATCCGTCATGTACGATGCACTCCCTCGCGGCGCATACTACTCTGCCACATTTCAAGGGTACATAAAAGCCCTCTCAACAACGCCATCGATGTCGTCGTTGAACCGAACTCAATTCCTTCACCGGAAGCCGATCAATTCCCGGCAAGACTCGCAAACGCGAACATGCCATCGCATGACATGACCGACAGCGGAATCACACACCTGAATGACTGGTCGAACGCAGACTGAGTCAAGGCATGAAACACGTCCTTCACGCTTCGCCGTGAACGCGTAAAATGGCGCAACCGATCGGCACGGGCGAGACCCGGCCAATAGCAACGACATCAGAGAGCAGCTCGTGCCTGAACCCACCACCTTGCATGATGGCCTGCGTCCTTGCGGACTTGTGCGCAGACTGGCAGCAATGATCTATGACGGTTTGTTGCTTGTCGCCCTCTGGATGATCGCAGCGGCAGTGATCATCATTCCCGCCGGCCAGGTAGTCGAACCGGGATCGATCTGGTTCCAGACTTACCTGATGGTCATTGCCTGGATTTACCTGGCGATATGCTGGCGTCGCGGCGGCCAGACGCTGGGCATGAAGGCCTGGCGCATCCGCCTTGTCGGCAACCAGCACCCGGTCAGTTGGATGACTACCCTGGTTCGATTCATCGTGGCGATTGCATCGCTGTTCTGTTTCGGTCTCGGCCTGTTGTGGGCCCTGCTCCACCCGCGCAAGGCCACCTGGCATGATCTCGCCTCGAAGACATTCCTGGTCGTCGAACCAAAAGGCGGATCAAAGCCGGCGCAGCATGATCACACCGAGCGCGCCGATCACCAGTGAGGGCATCAGTGCCGACAGCCACAGCGGACCCGGCACGAGCATGCCCACGCCCTGTGCCAGTCGGCTGAGCACGAAGAACGCCAGCCCCAGCGTGACCCCGAAGAACAGATTGATGCCGCGACTCGAGTGACGTCCACCGCGAAACGCGAACGGCAGACTGACCAGGATCATGGCGAGTACGTTGAGCGGAAAGAACACACGATTCCACAAGGCCTGCTGGTAGGTGGCCGAGTCGAGTTCATTGACCTCGAGGAACTCGATCATCTCGTTGAGATCGTTGACCGAAAGCACACGCGGACGACTGATCACCGAGGAGAACAAGTCGTGGCTGAGCGTGGAATCCAGGGTCATTGCATCGTCGAAAATCACCCGCTCGGCAACGCGCTCGGTGAGATCGCGGGCATTGATCTGCCTGAGCATCCAGTTGTCACCATCGTGGGTCGCGGTCTCGGCACGAATGATGCGCTCCGGCCGCATTTCACGATCGACACGGTAAATGATCAAGTCACCGAACTCCGGCATATCGTCCCGGCTCCAGGCTGAGTGACCGATACGCAACATGTACTCACCGTCACGCAACCAAAGCGCACCATACCGCCCCAGGTGCACCTGGCCGGTCCGGGCCTGATCACGCTCGGCCCCGGCGCGTGCTTCCAGCTCCGGCACCAGGAATTCGCTGATCGACATCAGGATGACCACGCACAGCAGCACTGCACCCATGACGCTGACCAGTATCTGTCGACGGTCGAATCCGGCCGCGCGCATGGCCACCAGTTCATTGGCGGCCGCCAGCCCACCCAGGCCCAGCATGGTGCCGATCAGTGCCGCGAAGGGAAAGATGTCGTAGAGTCGGCGCGGCGTGGTCTGGGCCATGTACAGCACCATCTGCAGCGGACCGTAGTCACCGGTCAGCGCACGCGATTCGCGAATCAGCTCGATGATGGTGTAGAGACCGAGCAGCAACACGGCCACCAGAGCGATCCCCAACAGGACTGCGCGACCGATGTGACGACCGAGAATGCCGGGCATCACCATGATCGCCACTGCCTCCAGCACAGCATTGCGAGCAAGAGTCCCAGTGCACCGTGCACCGGCCACAACCCCGGCCCGCGCATCGCGCCCTGCTGTTCCATGACGATCAGCCCGGCATGAATGGCGTTGGAGTAGAGCAGGTAAAGCACCAGCGCAATGACGATACTGCCGAAACGCCCCTGACGCGGCAGGCGACTGGACAAGGGCAGCGCCAGCATGCCCAGCAAAAGGGCAGCAGCCGGAGCGGCCAGTCGCCAATGCCACTCGCGACGTTCATCCGGACTGTCCGGCCGCCAGAGCTGCGACAGCAACAGGCTGGCCTCGGTTTCCGAAACTGTCGTCTCGGGCACGGGAAGACGCAAGTCGTTGCGCGAAAAACTCACCTCGCGCACTTCACTCATGGCGGGCGGAAGGCCATGCTGAACCTGGCGCCCGTCGGTCAGGGTGAGGTAGCGAGCGCCATCCTCCGGGCTGGTCCACACACGACCTTCCCGCGCGGTCAGAACCTCGCCCACATCGCCATCCATGTGTTGAATGAACACATCCCGAAGACGTTCGCCGTCGCGCTCCACGCCACCCACGTAAATGGTGGTGCGCCCGCCGTCCATGCGGCCGAACTGTCCCGGCCGCAACCCGGCCACCATCGCGTGACGCGCCGCGTCCTCCATCAGTTGCCCGGTACGCTCGACGGCCATCGGCGCCAGCCAGCCGGAGATCAGCAGCAGCCCTCCACCCCACATGCCCGCCAGCACCAGCACCGGCCACAGCATGCGCCGGAAGCGCAGGCCGCTGCAGCGAAAAATGACGGTTTCGCTATCCTCCTGCAGGCGCCCGAAGGTCAGCAGCAGGCCGGTCAGCAAAGCCAACGGACCGACCAGCATGATCGCCTCGGGCATGCGCAGGCCCAGCAACAGCATCACGCTGGAACCGGGCAGCTGGCCCTGGGCGGCGTCGCCGACCAGCTCGGCCAGGAACAGGGCCACGGTCACGCCGAGAAAGACCAGCAGACTGAGAAAGCTCGCGGCCAGGCCCTGGCGAAGAATGTAGCGTTGCAGGATCAGCATTCAGATCACGGGCGCGGGCGGGTACAATCGCCCCTTGCCAAGAATTTCCGGGATTTCAAACCATGCAGTTTACTACTACCACCGCCAACGCGAGTGCCGTTGAAACCGATTGCCTGATTGTCGGGCTCGGCGTCGACCAGGAATTCGGACCCGCGCTCCAGCAACTCGACGAAGCCAGCAACGGCCGGCTCAGTCGACTCGACGAACGCAACGAACTGCCGCGATCGGCCGGCAAGACGCTGATGCTGCATGATCTCGACGGCGTGAAAGCCGCGCGTGTCCTGGTCACCGGCCTGGGCAAGGCCGAGAAACTCGACGGCATCGCCTACGTCAAGGCCACCCAGGCGGCCGGCAAGACACTGCGCCAGTCGCATGCCAGAAGCGCCTGCTGCCTGCTGGCCGAAGCCGAAGTCAAAGACCGCGACGCCAACTGGAAGGTGCGCCAGGCCGCCCTCGCCCTGGCCCACTCCGACTATATCTACAGCGCCACCAAGAAACCCAAGGATGACGCCGCGCCGGCCACCGACGAGATCCGTTTTCCGGCCGGCGACGGCGTGGAAGCGCAACTGGCCATCGCCAACGCGACTGCCGCCGGCATTCAGCGCTGCCGAGACCTCGGCGACCTGCCGCCCAACATCTGCACGCCCGTTCACCTGGCCGAAGTAGCCGAGAACATGGCGACCGAGCATGACGGCCTGGAAGTCGAGATCCTCGACGAGAAGCAGATGGCCGAACTCAACATGAATGCATTGCTGGCCGTCGGCCTGGGCAGCACCAATCCATCGCGTCTCATCCGGTTGAGCTGGAAAGGCGGCAAGGAAGGCGACGCACCGGCGGCCATGGTCGGCAAGGGCGTGACCTTCGATACCGGCGGCATCTCGATCAAGCCGCGTGATCTGATGGAACAGATGAAGTTCGACATGTGCGGCGCAGCGACCACCATCGGCGTGATGGAGGCCGTCGCCCGCCTGAAGCTGCCGCTTAATGTCGAGGGCGTGGTCGCGGCAGTCGAGAACATGCCCGACGGCAAGGCCTATCGCCCGGGCGATGTCATCACCGCCATGAACGGCAAGACCATCGAGGTCCACAACACCGATGCCGAGGGCCGCATGATCCTGGCCGACGCCA
>SKSJ01000111.1 GCA_007123055.1 Wenzhouxiangella sp.
CTCTACGAGGGCACGATCACGGTCGAAAGCTTCGACGACAGCATCGTCGGCGTCGGCGGAGTGTACGGTGAGTTCGTGGAAAACGTCGAAGTCTTGCCGACGCCGGCCGATGTCACCTTCGAGACCGACGATCTGGTACAGACCTTCGATGGCACCGAAAAGACCGTTGGCGTGACCACGGCACCGGAAGCCGAGCTGGATGTCGAGATCGTGTTCGACCCGGCGTCACCTGTCGATGCCGGCAGCTATGCCATTACCGCCACGGTGGTTGATCCGTACTTCGAGGGTGAGGCCACCGAGACCCTGGTGATCGAGCCGGCTGAAGCACAGGTGATGCTCGATGACCTGGTCCAGGTCTACGATGGTGAACCGAAGCAGGTCACTGTTGTTACCGATCCTGCTGGAATCAATGTGCTGGTCACCTACGATGGTGGCAGCATCGAACCGGTGGTAGCCGGCACCTATGCCGTTGAGGCGGTGGTGGACCAGCCAAACTACACCGGATCGGCTTCAGATTCCTTGACCATCGAGCCAGCAGACCAGGTTATCGACTTCCCGACCATCGGCGATCGTCCGGTCGACACGGAGCCGTTTGTTATTTCCGCCTCGGCGACTTCCGGTTTGCCTGTTTCCTTCACCCTGGTGTCCGGTCCGGCCACTCTGGATGGCAACGAAGTCACGTTGACCGGGGAATTGGGCGAAGTCGTCATTACCGCTGATCAGCCGGGGAGTGACAACTGGAATGCGGCACCAACGGAAACACAGTCTTTCAATGTGGTGGAAGGTGACGGCAATACCATCGAGGCGGTCAGTGCCACCACGATTTCCGGCGAAGCCGGCGAGCCCGTGGATGTTGCCGACCTGCCCACCGTGCGCGTCGTCGACCAGGCCGACAACCCGGTTGCCGGAGTCACCGTCAGCTTCGAAGTCACCTCGAGTGGCGGAAGCATCAGCGGTGCCACGCAGGTGACCGACAGCGAAGGTCTTGCCCAGGTCGGTGAATGGGTGCTCGGCAGTGAAGCCGTTCAGACCCTGACCGCGTCGGCACCCGGCCTCGCCGGCAGCCCGGTGGAATTCACCGCCGAGGTCGATGCGGTGGTCAACCTGGATATCTCCATTACCGACAATCGGGACACCATCGAGCCGGGTGAACGCAATACCTATGTCGTTACGGTCAGTAATGCCGGGCCGAACGATGCCGAAGATGCCGAGGTCAGCGTGGTGTTGCCGCCCGAGCTGGTGACTGCCACTGCCGACTGGCAGTGCTTCGCCGGCCAGGGTGCGTCCTGCACCGGCTCGGACAGCGGGGACATTGCCGACGATGCGGTCTCAATGGCGGCCGGATCCTCGGTGATCTACGTTCTCGAAGCCGATGTTGACGTCACTGCCACCGGCCCGATTGCGGTCACCGCCACGGTCGAACTGGATGACGTTGTTGCCAGTGACACCACGACCACGCAGATCGTCATTACCGAAGACCCGATCTTCCAGGATCGCTTTGAAAGTGATGACGAAACGGACGGCTCAGTGTCCGCTGATGCATCTCGCATCGAGGGCCACCTGATGGTCTCGGGCAACTACCGCGGTGGACTGCCGCCGCGGGTGTTGCTCGGTGGTCGAGATCGGGGCGGCAACGACGTTTTCCGGGTTCGTTCACTGGCGTTCGATCAACTTGCTCTGGTCCGCATCGAGCTGCGCGACACCGCAGGTCACTGGAGCCATGGTGAGTGGCTTGCCATGCAGCCGGCCGAGGAGGGCGCGCTCGCTTTCGAGTACGATGCCGAGAACGGCCTTCTGATCCTGGCAGGTGACAGCGCCGACGACATGGTGCAGTCCAGAAGCAGCGCTCCCGCTGCCCATGAACTTTTCACCGAATCGTCCGACCAGGTCGAAATCGTCATCGAGTAACAAGCAATAGGCATGAATACATGCCACCAGGAAAAGCCCCGCCGCCGTGCGGGGCTTTTTCGCAAATGGGGCGGTTACGGCGGCTATGGCGTATGCGTTTAATCAGCTTCCCAGCTCTCGCCGTCAAGTGCCGGATGATCTTAGGGAAAATATTTCCGGTCATCACGAAGGGAGACCGATAATTGGCGAGCGTGTAGAAGACGACCATGAGTTTCCCCTAGCATTTAGAACCAACTGATTACTCAGATGATTCAGCCATATGTCGGTCGGAATTTTTGCGAACCGCAGATGAACGCGGATTAACGTAGATTCAAGGGCTTGCAGCAGGAATAACAGCTGTAATCGTCCGCGCCCCGAGACGATCGCACTAATGTGTCTCAGCTCGTGGACGCATGAAAGCCTGGGCTGTTCTTTGAATCGCTAACCCCAGCGCCTACCGATGAACCATGAGTCGGATCGAAAATTTGCGTTTATCGGGGTTCATCCGCGGTTTCATGATTCTATTCAGAATCATGGCTGAGAAACATGAGTAATCAGGTAAGGTTTTACCTGGTCGCTTGCTTGGGAAGAAAGTTTCGACACTGTTCGTCGGGGGTGCAACCCCGAGCTACAAGGGAAGAATTGAGTGCCAAGGGGCGGATTCTCGAGGGTTCAATTGAAGGCTTGGCTGCATTCCTTGACATGAAAAAGGCCCCGACTTCGCGGGGCCTTTTTGAGTTTGGAGCAGGGCGGCGGGGTCAGTCCTTCTTGTCGCCGTCCTTGTTCAGGCGGTAGATGCCGCCGCCTTCGGGTACGGCCTGAGGCCGATCCTTTGGCTTGTCCTCGGATTTCGGCTTGTCCTGGCCGCCTGATTTTTCCTTGTTCTTGTCCTGTGTTCCGGGCGCCTTCTCGGCAGGCTTGCTTTCGCCCGAGTCCCGGGATGTCTTCTGCTTTTCCTTGCCGTCGCCGGAAGTTGTCGGCTGCTCAGGCTTGCGCTCCTTGCCGCTTTCCGGCTTTGCTTCGGCCTGAGCTGGCTTCTGTTCCGGGGGCTTTTCCTGCTTTTGGTCCGATTGCTTCTCCGGTTTGGGCTGCTTACCTGCACCTGAGCGGGAGTCGGATGGGCTTTCCGACGGCCTGGAGTGCGGGGCGGCGTTGGAACGCTGTGAGCCCTTGGGAGATTCCTGGCGATCCGGCTTTTGCTCACTCTTGCCTTCAGTCTGGCCAGTGGCAGCGGAGTCAGACTTCGCAGCGGGAGCGCTTTCGCCTTGCTTTTGCGGTTGCTGCCCGGAAGGCCTTTCCTGTCCGCGTGCGGATTCACTTCCGGACCTCTGCTCGGACTTCTGCTCAGTCTTTTGGCCCGGTTTGGCATCTGCCTTGTCCTGCTGGCCAGGGCGATCGGCTGACTTGTCCTGCTTCGGTTGACGGCCGGACGGCTGATCGGACTGATCCCGCGCGGCTGGGCTGGACTGTTCGCCGCCGGTGCCCGCCGGCTTGCCGGAATCCGACTGCTGATCACCGCTTGCGTGATTCTGCTGACCGTTCTGCTGACTGTCTTGCTGACGACCACCGCGTGAGCGTCGCTTCTTGCCGCCGCGACGCCGACGCTTTTTCTTCTTGGGTTGATCCGGTTGGCCGTTATCCTGCTGATTTGGCTTGCCGCCACGGTCGTCGTTCGCTTGTGCCGCTTTCTTCTTGCCGGTCTTTTTCTTGCGTGACGGCGGCTTGCGGTCATTGCCGCCCGACTTGTCCTTGTCCTGTTGCTTGCCGTGAGGCGGACGGCGATGCTGTCCGCTCACGGCCTTGCCGGAGCGCTTGCGTTCGTGCTTCTTGCCCTTGGTTCGCGGCTTTTTCCTGTCGGAGTCCTCCGATCCGCCGAATAGCTTGCGCAGGGCGGTCATGAGGCGTGCCATGAAGCCCTCGGGTTCGCGGCTGGGTGCCGGCGAGCTGGGACGCACGCCGCTGACCGCGGCCGGGGGCGGCGGAGGCGGGGGAGCAGCCTGGCCCTGTACTTCTCCGGCGGCCGTTTCCAGCTCTTCACCCTTGGCCAGCGCGTAGCTGGGCTCATCGACCGATTCGCTGGTGCGCAGGCGCTGGATCTCGAAGCGCGGTGTCTCGAGGTAGCGGTTGGCAACGATGGTGATCGGTACCTTGTTGCGTTGCTCGAGCTCGGCCATGGCATCGCGTTTTTCATTGAGCAGGAAGTTGCCGACCTCGATCGGGGTCTGGACGATGACCCGTGAGGTGTGCTCCTTCATCGACTCTTCCTCGGCCAGGCGAATGATGGACAGGGCCAGGGATTCGATCGAACGGATGGCGCCGTATCCGTCGCAGCGCGGGCAGGTGATGTAGCTGGACTCGCCCAAAGAAGGCCGGAGGCGCTGGCGGGACATTTCCAGGAGGCCGAAACGCGAGATGCGGCCGATCTGCACCCGCGCCTTGTCCATGCGCATCGCCTCGCGCAGGCGATTCTCGACCTGGCGCTGGGCGTCCTTGCTCATCATGTCGATGAAATCGATCACGATCAGCCCGCCGAGATCGCGGATCCTCAGCTGGCGGGAAATCTCGTCGGCTGCTTCCAGGTTGGTGTGCAGGGCCGTTTCTTCGATATCCGCACCCTTGGTGGCGCGTGCGGAGTTGATGTCGATCGACAGCAGGGCCTCGGTGTGATCGATCACGACCGCGCCGCCGGAGGGCAGGCGTACCTCGCGGGCGAAAGCCGATTCGATCTGGCTTTCGATCTGGAAGCGCGAAAACAGCGGCGTGGGGTCGCGGTAGGCCTTGAGCTTGCGCAGGTTGTGCGGCATGACCTGCTGCATGAACTCGCGCGCGTCCTCGAAGACCTTGTCGTCGTCGATCAGGATCTCGCCAATCTCCTCGCGCAGGTAGTCGCGCAGCGCACGGATGATGAGGTTGCTTTCCTGATATATGAGGAACGGCGCGGCCTTGGACTTGGCCGCCTCCTGGATGGCGCTCCACAGCTGCAGCAGGTAGTCGAGGTCCCACTGCAGTTCCTCGCTGTCGCGCCCGACGCCGGCCGTGCGCACGATCGCGCCCATGCCGTCGGGAATGCGGATATCGTTGAGCGTGTCGAGCAACGCCTTGCGTTCTTCACGCGTGATCTGGCGGGAGACGCCGCCGGCGCGCGGATTGTTCGGCATCAGCACCAGGTAGCGTCCTGCCAGGCTGACGAAGGTGGTCAGCGCCGCACCCTTGGTGCCGCGTTCTTCCTTCTCGACCTGAACGATGACTTCCTGGCCGCCGGACACGGCGTCCTTGATTTCGACCCGCTCACCGGCTTCGAGCTGCTTGATCGCCTTGTCGCTGAAGTACTCGCGACTGATTTCCTTCATCGACAGGAAACCGTGGCGTTCGGAACCGAATTCCACGAAGCAGGCGTCCAGGCTGGGTTCGACGCGGGTGATGCGTCCCTTGTAAATATTGGCTTTCTTCTGTTCCTGGGCCGGGACCTCGATGTCCAGGTCCAGCAGGGTCTGGCCATCGGCGATGGCCACGCGCAACTCTTCTGGCTGAGTTGCGTTGATCAGCATGCGTTTCATTGGTTTTGATTCCTCCGGCGCCCGGATGGCGAGAGTCGCCGGGGGAGACGGTGCCGGACATTGGCCGCGATTCCCCAGCCAAGGGGAACGGGGTAGCATAAGCCAGTCATCAGGCAGCTAAAGGGCTGCTGTCACGGCGGCCGGGTGTAGCCGCCGAATTGCCAACTCGCGTCGCGGTCCGATCGGATCCGCGAGGCCAACTCGACTGGCGTCCGCGCAATCGCGCGGACTTTCAATATCTGGCACTGATCCCGGTGGCGAGACGCACTCGGCCAATCCGAAAAGCGCATGATTTTCATCAGGTGGCCTGGCAAATTCGGTGTAATTTGCCGGCCAACCCATAATTGACTTCATGAACCGACTGCCAGTGCAGGGCGGTCATGCGTTAAGTTCTGTCCGCCTTCGGCGGACGCCCGGTGCGCAGATTCTGACGAACCGTCACCGGGCACAGTACCTTGTCGCCGTTGAGTCGGGCGTATCCGGTCGGCGCGCGCTGTTCGAACCACGGGGCCGCAAGTCCCGGACTCGCCCATACTTAACTTGATTATCTTATCATTGCGATGGTTTTGATGATAGTCTGAGATGATGCGGCCGGTTGCCCGACCAGGCCGCGGCGAACCCGATTTCACGCGTATATCCCATGAATCAAGCCCCCGAGCGTTCGGCCGTGCGCCATGTCACTGTCAGTGCCGACCAGTCCGGTCAGCGGCTGGACAATTTCCTCATCAGTCAGCTCGATGCCGTGCCACGCAGCCTGGTCTACCGCCTGGTGAGGACAGGGCAGGTCAGGGTCAACGGCGGCCGCGCCAAACCGATGAAGAAGCTCAAGACGGGCGACGAGGTCCGCATACCCCCGGTGGGGACCCGACCGCGGGGTAAGGCGCAGGTGCCTTCCGACCTTGTACAGGAGATTCGCGGGCGGGTCATCTATCACGATGGCGATATCCTGTTGGTCGACAAGCCCGCCGGACTGGCCCTGCACGCTGGCAGCGGGCTGAGTTTTGGCCTGGTGGACGTGTTGGCCGAACTGCATGAAGGACTCAAGCCCGTTCACCGGCTCGATCGTCCGACCAGCGGCCTGGTCGTGTTCGCCTGCAACCGGCAGGCTTCGGTGGAACTGCAGCGGGCCTTCTCGGACCGCAAGGTCGATAAACGCTACCTTGCGTTGCTGGCAGGCGCGCTGCCAGAGGACCGGGTGCGTATCGACGAGCCTCTGAAGAAAATCCGCGACGGCAGTGGCCAGCACCGCGTGATCGTGGCCGAAGATGGCCAGCCGGCGCAGACCTCGTTCCAGTGCCTGGAGCGGCTGGCCGGTTACAGTTACGTCGAAGCCCGCATCGAAACCGGGCGCACTCACCAGATCAGGGCCCATGCCGCGCACATCGGTCACCCACTGGCCGGCGACGACCGGTACAATCCGGGTCCGGTGCCGGCGGGTCTGAAGCGTTTGTTCCTGCACGCGCACTTCCTGAAATTGCCGTGGCCGGAAGAGCGGGTGTTCAATGCGCCGCTTCCCGACGAGCTCGGCGATGTCATCGAGCGCTTGCGCCAAGTGCAGGAGAACTGAAGCGTCCATGTACCAGCCACTGACCATTTTCGTTGGCCTGCGCTACCTTCGGGCCAAGCGGCGCAACCACTTCATTTCCTTCATCTCGCTGATTTCCATGGCCGGCATTGCCCTCGGGGTGATGACGCTGATCACGGTGCTGAGCGTGATGAACGGTTTCGAGCGCGAGTTGCGCGAGCGCATTCTCGGCATGATCTCGCATGCCACGATCCAGGGCTATGAGGGCGAGTTCGCCGACTGGCAGGGTGTGCTCGACGAGGCCAACGCCCATCCGGAAGTGCTGGGTGCCGCACCCTACGTGGAACAGGAAACCATGCTGCGGGGGCGCCGCACGGCCGGGGCGCTGGTGCGCGGCATCGATCCGGCACTCGAACCCAGCGTCTCGGAAGTGCATGAGTTGATGCGCATCGGCAATATCGAGGATCTCCAGCCCGGTGAGTGGCGCGTGCTGCTCGGGTCCGGCCTTGCCAGTCGCCTCGGCGTCGGCCCCGGCGATCCGGTCACCATCTTCGCACCCGAGATTCGCGCGACGCCGGCCGGCGTGGTGCCGCAGGTGCGACGGTTCACTGTCGCCGGTATCTTCGAGGCCGGCGTACACGAGTACGACACAGCCTTGGCCGTCATCCACTACCAGGACGGTCAGCGACTGTTCCGGCTGGGCGATAACATCGGCGGTGTACGCCTCAAGCTTGATGACATGATGCGTGCGCGCTGGGTTGCCCTGGAGTTATCCGACCGGCTGCCGGGCATCTATCAGGTGCGCGACTGGACCCAGCAGCATGCCAACTTCTTCCGCGCGGTGCAGACCGAAAAGACGGTGATGTTCATCATCCTGTCGCTGATCATCGCCGTGGCTGCTTTCAATATCATCTCCACGCTGGTGATGGTGGTCACCGACAAGCAGGGCGACATCGCCATCCTCAAGACCATGGGCATGGGGCCCAGACGGATCATGGGCATCTTCATGGTCCAGGGCTCGCTGATCGGCATCATCGGGACGCTGACAGGTATCGTGCTGGGCATCATCCTGGCGCTCAACGTCGAGTCGGTGGTGGCCAGCATCGAGGCCATGCTCAGCGTCGAGTTCCTGTCGGCCGAGATCTACTACATCAGCGACCTGCCGTCGGAGCTGCGCATGAGCGACGTGGTTCGTTTCGGTGCGCTGGCGCTGGTGCTGTCGTTCCTTTCGACCATATACCCGGCCTGGCGCGCCTCGCGCACCGAGCCGGTGGAGGCACTGCGCCATGAGTGATGCCGTGATCCAGGCCCGGGGGGTGACCCGTGTCTACCGCCAGGGCGATAGCGAACTGCACGTATTGCGCGGTATCGATCTGGATATCGCGCCGGGCGAGCGCGTTGCCATCCTGGGAGCTTCGGGCGTCGGCAAGAGTACCTTGCTCCACCTGCTCGGCGGGCTGGACAAGCCGACCGAAGGCAAGGTCTTCGTTGCCGGCGCCGATATGGTTGCCGGCGACGAGCGGTCGCGCGCCCGCATTCGCAATCGTCACCTCGGCTTCGTCTACCAGTTTCACCACTTGCTGCCGGAATTTTCGGCACTGGAGAACGTCGCCATGCCGCTGCTGATCGGTGGCGTATCTGCCACGAAGGCAGCGGAAGCGGCCAGCGACCTGCTCGGTCGGGTCGGGCTGGCCGAAAGACTGCATCACAAGCCGGGTGAGCTTTCCGGCGGTGAGCGTCAGCGTGCGGCCGTGGCGCGGGCGTTGATCAACCGGCCGGCCTGCATCCTGGGCGATGAGCCGACCGGCAACCTCGACGAGCGCAACGCGGCCCAGGTCTATGACCTGATGCTTGAGCTCAACCGCGAGTTCCGTACCAGCGTGGTGCTGGTCACCCACGACCCCCAGTTGGCCAGCCGAATGGATCGGCGCCTGGAGATGACCGGGGGGCTGCTCCAACCCATCGACTAGGCGGCGGCGATGGCCGGGGGCTGGCGATACCTCTTGCTGCTTGCCGCCGGGTGCGTGCTTGCCGCCGCCTTGCCGCTGCTGCCGGGATGGTGGGGCATCTCGCTGTTAGTACTGCTGGTGGCCGGTGCCATGGCCTGGCGGCGAACGCGGCTGCTTGCTGCATTCCTGCTCGGCATGCTGTGGTTTCTGGCCCACGCACAGTGGCAGCTCGATCAGCAATGGCCCGAAGAACGGGCCGGGGAGGTGCTTGCGGTCAGCGGCACGGTGACCGGCCTGGTCGAGCAACGCGAGCAGGGTATCCGTTTCGAGTTCAGGCCGGATCGCGGCCAGACAGACGGGGATGTGCCCTCCAGGGTGCAGGTCAACTGGTTTCGGCCATCACTGCATGTCGAACCTGGTTCGCGCTGGCGCTTCGAATTGCGACTGAATCCGGCCGACGGTCGCGACAACCCGGCCGGCTTTGATTTCCATCGTTACCTGCTGTCACGACGTATCGGTGCCACAGCAACGGTGCGCGACGAATCTGAAATCCTGGAAGATGGTGGACGCGGCCAGGTGAGTCGCTTGCGCCAGCGCCTGGCCACGGTACTGCAGGCCGAAACCACCCGTCTCGATGCCGCCGCCCTCAAGCGCGCCCTGGGACTGGCCGATCGCTCGGCCATGGCCCCCGAGCTCTCGGAGTTGCTCAGACACACAGGAACGGCCCACCTGCTGGCCATATCCGGTTTGCATGTGGGCATGGTCGCCGCAATCGGCGCGCTGGTCAGCGCCGTGCTGCTAGCGCCGCTGGTGCTGGTACAACGGCGTTTCGACCGCCGTCGACTGGCCCTGGCGGGCGGGCTGGTGGCGGCAACCGCATATGCCATGCTCGCCGGCTTCACACTGCCGACCCAGCGCGCCCTGGTCATGCTGGCGGTGGTTGCACTGGCCTTCTTCCTGCGCCGTGCCACCGCGCCGGCGCATGCACTCTTGCTCGCGCTGGTGGCAGTCTTGTTGTTCGACCCGCTGGCCCCTCTGGCGACGGGGTTCTGGCTTTCCTTTGCCGCCGTGGCCGTGTTGATCTGGGCCTTTGCCTGGCGGCCTGCCGACGATGAATCGCGCGGGCAGTGGCTGTCGGGCCTGTTGCGCGCACAGCTCGTCATCGCCGTCGGGCTGCTGCCGCTCAATGTCGGCGTGTTTCAGCAACTCGTGCCGGCAGCGTTCTTCGCCAACCTGGTCGCCATTCCGCTGGTCGGGCTCTGGATACTGCCGGCGTTGCTGCTGGAGATGACCGGAATCGCCCTGAATTTTTCAACGACTCTGGTTTCCAGCGCCGGTGAGCAGGGCCTGGTTTTGCTGTTGGGCCTCCTGACCTGGATCGACGGGTTCGATTTCTCTCACGCTCCCGTCGCCGGTGGGTCCTGGAAGGTTGTGCTTCCCGCGGCAGCCGGCGCACTCTGGTTGCTGGCCCCCAGGGGCTGGCCGGCGCGCTGGCTGGGGGTGCCGTTGATGATTCCGTTGCTGCTGACACGACCCGATGCACTTGGGGAAGGCGAACTGGAGTTGTGGTTGCTTGATGCCGGAGATGGCCTGGCCGCCGTCGTGCGCAGTAATGCGGAGGTTTTGTTGTACGACACCGGACCAGGTGACGGGCAGGGTGGGGACATGATCGGCCGCGAGCTCGATGGGCTGCTCGCCCGCCTGGATGTACCGTCCATTGACCGCCTTGTCGTTTCGCATGCTCACCGCGGGCATGCCGGAGGGCTGGGCTCGGTGGCGCATCGCCTGCCGGCTGATCGCATCTACAGCAGCATCGATGGGGTCGGGCAGCGCTGCAAGACCGGCATGCAATGGACGGCTGGCGGATATCGTTTCAGGTTTCTTCATCCCAGTGCCGGTCTGCCCGATCTCGGCGCCAATTCCTCGTGTGTTCTCCACGTCGAGGGTCCGGGCGGTGCACTGCTGCTGACCGGCGGTATCGATGCCAGCGTGGAGTCGCGCCTGGTCCAGCAGTTTGGTGGCCCCCCGGCCGACGTGCTGGTGCTCGCCGCCGGCGGTCATCGGCGTGCGTCCGACAACGAATTCCTGCAGGCAGTATCGCCCCGTTTTGCCCTGGCTTCGGTGCGACATCATGATCGCTTCGGGCGACCGCACCCGGAAACGATATCCAGCGTGGATGCCGTTGGCGCGCGACTGGTGAGCACGGGACAATGCGGCGCGCTGCAGGTGCGAATTCGTGAAGGGCGCCCGGCGCAGGTCCGCTCAATGGCCACGTTGCAGCGACGCTTCTGGAAACCACGCGGGGATTGCCCCTGAAGTCGGCTCCGTCCTGCTTTGACGGCGACGCCGGTCCGGCGAGACCGGGTCAAACCCGTTATCATGCGCGCTGGAGTCCAACTCGGTACGGAACAGTCCCGGATCATGTTTGAAATCGTAGTTGCCGGCGGATGGCTGATGGTGCCCATCCTGCTGTGCTCGATCATCGCACTCGCCATCATCATCGAGCGTTTCGTCGCGCTTCGCGGCAACCGAGTGCTGCCCGGTGGTGTGCTCGGTCAGGTTCGTCACTGGGCCAACCAGCGCGAACTCGACAGCCAGCACATCGAACAGTTGAGGCGAAGCTCCCCGCTTGGACAGGTACTGGCCGCCGCCCTGGTCAACCGTCACCGTGGACGCGAGGTCATCAAGGACGCGGTCGAGGATACCGGGCGACATGTCGTGCATGACCTCGAACGTTTTCTCAACACACTGGGCACCATTGCCGGCATCACGCCGTTGCTGGGACTGCTGGGCACGGTCATCGGCATGATCAAGGTCTTCAGTGCCATCATGATGCATGGCGTGGGGGATCCGACCCAACTGGCCGGCGGTATTTCCGAGGCGCTGATCACGACGGCGGCAGGCTTGTCGGTGGCGATTCCCACATTTTTCTTCTACCGCTATTTCCGCGGCCTGGTCAGGAGCTACGTGGTGCAGATGGAGCAACAGGCCATCGATCTGCTCCATGCCATCGAGCATCGCAACCGTCCGCGCGGACAGTGAGCAAGGCGCTGGATGAAATGACATGAAACTGCTGGACGAAGAACGCGAAGAGCCGGAAATCAATCTCACTTCGTTGATCGATGTGGTGTTCCTGCTGCTGATCTTTTTCATGGTCTCGACCACGTTCGAGCAGCACGCACTGCTGCAGCTCGACCTGCCCGAGGCGGCGACGGCCGAGACCGATGCCGTACCTGATGTAGTCGAACTCATCATTACCGAAGATGGCCAGGTCTACATCGGTGATGAACAGCTGGTCGATGATCGACGTGCCACCATGCAGGCGGCCATTGCCGGCAAGTTCGAGGAGCGGCCGGATGCCGTGCTTGTGGTTCGGGCCGATGCCGAGGCGCCGCACCGGCTGGTGGTGCGGGCGCTGGATGCGGCAGCCGCCGAGGGGATCCGTCGGGTCAGTATCGCGACCGTGGAAGAGGGCGGCCGAAGCCCATGAGCAATGGCGAGCGCATGACCGGCCGCCAGGTTTATGGTCGCCTGCTTTCCCATGTCCTGCGGCAGCGCACCATCTTCGCCCTGGCGCTGCTGGCCGTGGCGCTGGACGCGGCCGGACAGGGGTTGTTCTTCTACCTGCTGCGGCCCTTGATCGACGAAACCATCGCCGCGCCGGATCCCACCTTCGACTTCACCCTGCCGGCCCTGGTGTTTGGTGCGGTATTGCTGCGCATCGTCGGCAATTTCGGCGGCGAATTCGGCATGCAGTGGGTTGGCCGGCGCCTGATCGCCGATCTGCGCGCGGATCTGTTCCATCGTTACCTCGAGCTGCCGGCGGCCTATTTCGACCGCGAGTCATCCGGACAGATGATCTCGCGGGTGACCTACAACACCGAGCAGGTCGCCGAGGCGGCCACCAAGGCCCTGATCGGCGTGGCCCGCGACGTGCTGACCATCGTCGCGCTGGTCAGCGTAATGCTGATCCAATCCTGGCGACTGACACTGACCATGCTGCTGCTGGTGCCCGTGATCGCCCTGATCGTGACGGTGATCAGCCGCCGTTTTCGAAGGATTTCCACCAGCATTCAGGACTCCATGGGGGATGTCACCCACGTGACCGAGGAGGCGGTCAACGGCCACCAGGTGATCAAGATCTTCGGCGGCCAGCCCCAGGAGCGCGAAAACTTCCATGCCATCAACGACCACAACCGTCGACTGCACCTGCGCCTGGTCGCCACCCAGCTGGTCTCCTCGTCGCTGGTGCAATTGGCCGCTGGCCTGGCCGTCATCCTTCTGCTGATCATCGCCGCCAGTCAATTGATGGATACCGAAGTGACCGCCGGTATCTTCATGTCGGTACTGGCCGCCATGGCGGCGTGTATCCCCCCGCTCAAGCGCCTGACCAAGATGCACGTGATGATCGAGAAGGGGGTGGCGGCCGCCAACAGCATTTTCCGGCTGATCGACACCCCGGCCGAGGCCGATGACGGCACGGCCGAGCCCGAGCGCGTCAGTGGTCGCATCGAGTTTTGCTCGGTCAGTTTCACCTATCCCGGCGCAGAGCGGCCGGCGCTCGAGGACATCGATCTGGAAATCGGCGCCGGGCAGGTCACGGCACTGGTCGGTCGTTCCGGCTCGGGAAAGAGCACGCTGGTCAAGCTGCTGCCACGCTTTTACCTGCCGAACAGCGGACGTATCCTGGTCGACGGTATCGACATCGTCGATTTCAGGCTGGCCGCCTTGCGGCGCCAGGTTGCCATGGTCAGCCAGGACGTGGTGCTGTTCAACGATACCGTGGCCCGCAACATTGCATATGGCGCATCGGCCTGTGCTTCCCGCGAAGCCGTTGAAAGCGCTGCCAGGGCCGCTCATGCCATGGAGTTCATCGAACGCCTGCCGCAGGGACTGGATACGCCCATTGGCGAGGACGGTGGTCTGCTGTCGGGTGGGCAGCGCCAACGCATCGCGATCGCGCGTGCGCTGCTGAAGGATGCACCCATCCTGATTCTCGATGAGGCAACCTCGGCACTGGACGCGGAATCCGAACAGACCGTGCAGGCTGCGCTGGACAACCTGATGCGCGATCGCACGACGCTTGTCATTGCCCACCGGCTAGCGACCGTGCAGAAGGCGGATCGCGTCGTGGTGCTGGATCAGGGCAGGGTGATCGAGTCCGGCACTCACCGGGAGCTCGTAGAGCGTGATAACGGCCTCTACCAGTACCTGCATCGCCTTCAGCTGGCCGACAGCCAGTCGGATTGATGGGGCGGCTTCGCGATCGCGTCGAGCGCTATTTCAACGGGCTGTGGTACGAGAGTACCCGGCCCGGACTGCCCTGGCGCGCCCTGTCCGGGCTCTACGCACTGGCAGCGCCCGGCCGTGTTCCCGATCAGCGTAGTGCGCTTCCGGGGCCAGTGATCGTCGTCGGCAATATCACCGTTGGTGGTGGCGGCAAGACACCCGTGGTGGCCGCACTGGCCGCGACGCTGGTCGAGGAGGGCCGGCGCGTGGCCGTGATCAGTCGAGGTTACGGCGGACAGTCGCCCGTGCGCCCCCTGCGTGTGCAGGTCGGCGACGATCCGCAGGTCTGCGGTGACGAGCCCTTGTTGCTGGCACGCTCCACCGCTTGCCCGGTGTGGGTCTGTCGCAAACGCGCGAGCGCCATGCAGGCGGCCTTCGACGACGGGGCCGAAGTCGTCCTGTCCGACGACGGGTTGCAGCACGCCGCCCTGCCCAGGAGTTTCGAGATCTGCGTCATCGACGAGGCCCGCGGATTCGGCAACCGACGGTTGTTGCCAGCCGGGCCGTTGCGACAGCCGCTGGAGCGGCTTGATCAGGTCGACCTCGTGTTGCGAAAGCGAACTACCCATACATCGGAGCGAACCGACCTGCCGGGATTACCTTTTACCATCGAACCCGCGCGCGCCTACCGACTGGGCGATCGCCAGCCGATCGATCTGCAGCGTATGCAGACATTGGATGCCGTGTGCGGGATCGCCAACCCGGACAGTTTTTTCGACACGCTCGAGGGGCTTGGCTTGCACTTTCGGCGACACGCATTCCCCGATCACCATGCCTTTCGCGCGACGGACCTGACGGGGCTGAAGGGGCCGATGATCGTCACCGAAAAGGATGCGGTCAAGCTCGAAGGGCTGGAGGGGTTGCCGGAAACACTGGTGCTTCCGATTCGTGCCCGCCTGCCCGAGTCTGCGTTGCAGACAATCAAGTCCCATGTGGGAGAATTTCTGTACTCATGAACCAGTTTCACGTCATCATTCCGGCGCGCATGGCCTCGACCCGGCTTGAGCGCAAGCCGCTGGTCGATCTCGGCGGCAAGCCGCTGGTGGTCCGTGTGCTTGAGCAGGCCCGCGCCTGTGGCGCACTGAGTGTGCATGTCGCCACCGACCACGAGGACATTGCCGCAGCGGTCGAGGAGGCCGGCGGTGACGTCCTGATCACCGGCGAGCATCACCGCTGCGGTACCGACCGGCTTTCGGAAGCGGCGCAGTTGCTCGGCCTGGCCGAAGACGCCATCGTGGTCAACCTGCAGGGCGATGAGCCCGATATGCCACCGGCTTGCGTGCAGCAGGTGTCACAACTATTGCAGGACAATTCGTCGGCGGACATGTCCACACTGTGGTGGCCGATCGAGGCGGAGTCCGACTGGCGTGATCCAAACGTGGTCAAACTGGTGACGGATGCCGGTGGGAACGCGCTGTACTTCTCGCGTGCACCGATTCCGCACAGGCGCGATGGCAATTGGCCCCGGGGCCATGCGCGCCGTCACGTCGGACTCTATGCCTACCGTGCCGGGGCTCTCTCAGCCTGGCCCGATCTGCCGAGCAGTGCGCTGGAGGCCGCGGAATCGCTGGAGCAGTTGCGTGCACTGGAAGCCGGCTGGCGCATTGTTTGCGAGCAGGCCGCGGCGCTCGTGCCGCCGGGTATCGACACGCCGGCCGACGTGCATCGATTCCTGGAATCCATTGAATCATCCTGAGTCCGCTCTTGCGCTAGACTGAAAGACACAGGATCCTCAACCAGATGGTCAACTTCTCTTCGTAAGATAATGGAAAGTATACTTTTTGTTTGTCTGGGGAACATCTGTCGCAGCCCGACGGCCAAGGCCGTATTCGACTACAAGTTCAAGCGGGCTGGACTGTCGCCCAGAACCGATTCGGCCGGTACGACGGGATATCATCAGGGCAGTCCTCCGGACCCGCGGGCGATTCATGTTGCCAGGAGCCGGGGAGTGGACATCAGTGGCGAGCGCGCGAGGATCGTCACCGCTGAAGACTTCACCCGGTTCGAGCGCATCTACGCAATGGACCGCTCCAATCTCGCGGATCTCCGAGAAAGAATGCCGGTGGGGGCAAGCGCCCGGATCGATCTGCTCATGAGCCTGGCGCCCGATTACGGCATCGACGAGGTGCCGGATCCATATTACGGCGGGGAAGAGGGCTTTCGACGGGTCCTCGACATGCTGGAAACAGCTGCCGATCGCCTGATCGAAGAGCTGGGAGCGCGTCCACGTCCATGAGCCGTTTCGACGGACGCGCATTTGCCCGCAGCCTGTCGACCGGGCCCGGCGTGTACCTGATGCGCGATGCCGATGGCAAGGTGCTCTATGTCGGCAAGGCGCGCAACCTGCAGCGTCGCGTGGCCAGTTACTTCACGCGCCAGCAACGCAGCCCGCGTATCGAGCTGATGCTTCGCAAGGTGGCTTCGATGGAGGTCAGCCTGACCCGAACCGAAGCCGAGGCGTTGTTGCTGGAGAACGAGTGGATCAAGGCCTACCGGCCTCGCTTCAACGTCAGCCTGCGCGATGACAAGAGCTATCCCTGGATTCGTCTCGAGAGTGGGCATGACTACCCTCGGATCGGCTTCTACCGGGGTTCACGAAAGCCTCCGCACCGTTATTTCGGTCCATACTCCAGCGCAGGATCGGTGCGCGAGGCGCTCAACCAGATCTACCGCCTGTTCGGATTGCGCCAGTGCCGCGACACGGTATTCGCCAACCGCACGCGTCCCTGCCTTCAGTACCAGATCAACCGGTGTAGTGCGCCCTGTGTCGACTACATCAGCAAGGAAGCCTACCGGCGCGATGTTCAGGCAGCCATGCGCTTCCTGCAGGGACGCAACGAGGAGGTCATCGAGTATCTCGCCGAGCGCATGCAGGAAGCCAGCGAGCAGCTCGATTTCGAGCGCGCCGCGCAGTTCCGCGATCGCATCCGCAGCATGCAGAAAGTGCGCGCGAGCCAGTACGTGACTGGCAGCGCCAGTGACCTGGATGTGATTGGCATGAGCCATCTGCCGGGGCGGGCCGCGCTGCACGTGGTGGAGTTCCGTCATGGCCGCAACGTCGGCGGCCGGACCTACTTTCCCGGTAACCTGCACGATGACCTGGACGAGTCCGACATCATGTCCGGATTTCTCGGCCAGTACTATGCCGAGCGCCGCCCGCCGCCGGAAATCCTCTTGTCCCAATCGCCGGGTCAGCCGCGTTTGTGGGAAGAAGCGCTGGGGAGTCGCCGGGACGCCGCGGTGAAGCTGCGCTGGCGCCTGCGCGGCGAACGTGCCGAGTGGGTGCGGCTGGCGGTGGCCAACGCAGACGATGCCTTGCGCCGGCGGCTGGCCGAGCGCGACCAGATCGGCACCGGGCTGGCCGCGCTGGCTGATCTGCTGGAGTTGCCGACTCCTCCGGAACGCATCGAGTGTTTCGATATTTCGCATATTTCCGGTACCGAGACGGTCGGGTCCTGCGTGGTGTTCGGTCCGACCGGACCGAACAAGAAAGCATACCGCCGCTACAACATCCGCGAGATCACTCCCGGCGACGACTATGCAGCCATGGGACAGGTGTTGAAGCGTCGCTACAGCCGGGCGCTGGAGGAAGAGAATGCATTGCCCGACCTGGTCATCATCGATGGCGGCAAGGGTCAGTTGAGTCGTGCGCGCGAGGAGATGGAAGCGCTGGGGCTGGATGCCGTGCCGTTGCTGGGAGTGGCCAAGGGCCCGGCCCGAAGGGCGGGATTCGAGACCCTGATCTTCGGCGAACGCGAAGCCGTTCCCGGTCCGCACGATCCAGTGTCTCACCTGATCCAGCAGATTCGCGACGAGGCTCACCGTTTCGCCATTGACGGACATCGCACGCGTCGCCAGAAACGCGCCCAGGCCTCACCGCTCGAACAGGTGCCCGGCATCGGGCCGAAACGCCGGCAGCAGTTGCTCAAACACTTCGGCGGATTGCAGGGGCTGATGAATGCCGGCACCGACGAGATCGAGCGTGTCCCCGGCATTTCCCGTAAGCTTGCCGAACAGATCGCCGGGCACCTGCAGAAGCCATCCGGCAAGGCGTGAAGCGCCTGTCCGAACGGGCTGTCGCAGTCCAGGCTATCGACGAACAAACGAATCAACGAACAAACCACCCCCCGACTGCGGGATAATAGGCACGCCTTCTGCCGGAGAACCGTCCTTGCACCTGACCATTCCGACACTGCTGACCCTGCTTCGCATCGTGCTCATACCGGTGCTGGTGGTGGCGTTCTACCTGCCGGTGGAATGGGCCAACGTGCTGACCGTGACGATCTTCGTGCTGGCTGCCATCACCGACGGCCTGGACGGATGGGTCGCACGCCGTTACGGCATGACCAGCAGCTTCGGCGCGTTCCTCGATCCAGTCGCCGACAAGCTGATGGTGGCCGTTGCCCTGATCCTGATCGTTCAGCGGCATCCCGAAGTGGTGATGGCTCTGTCGGCAGCAGTGATTCTCGGACGCGAGATCACGATCTCGGCGCTCAGGGAGTGGATGGCGGCGCTGGGTGAAGCGGCCCTTGTCAAGGTGGCCTGGACCGGCAAGCTCAAGACGATTTTGCAGATGGTAGCGATCGGATTCCTGCTTTACGGCGAGCCATTGTGGGTATTGCCGGTGCTCGAGATTGGGCGCTGGCTGCTGGTCGCCGCCGCCATTCTGACCATACTTTCCATGCTGGCCTACCTGCGCGCTGCCTGGCCGGCCGTCCGCAACCAGTCGGAATGAACCGGTAAACAGGAGTTCCCATGCCGCGAAACAGGAGCAATCGGGTGGCCATGGCCGACCGGGCCGATCGTCACGAGTTGTACGAGGCCAGCGTCCAGGATCCCGAGACCGAACTCGAGTTCGTAAGTGAAACCTTCGAGGCGCTTGCCGGACGGCCCTTGCGGTCGGTTCGCGAGGATTTCTGCGGCACGGCCAATACCGCCTGCCACTGGGTTCGTTCCGGCCCGGAGCACAGCGCCATCGGCATCGATCTGGACGGTGATGTCCTCGAATGGGGCAGGGAAAAGCACCTGGCGAAGCTGAATGCCGACGAGGCTGCTCGCATCCAGTTGTTGCAGGGCAACGTCATGGAGGTGGCGACCGAGCCAGTGGACGCGGTTCTGGCCATGAACTTCAGTTACTACCTGTTCACCACGCGTGAGCTGCTGAAAACCTATTTCAGGAGAGTTCGCGAAGGACTGGTCGACGACGGCATCCTGTTCCTTGACGCTTTCGGCGGCTACGACGCCCATCGGGAACTGGAGGAGCGTACAGAGTACGATGACTTCACCTATGTCTGGGACCAGGCCAGTTTCGATCCGATCCATCATCACATGACTTGCCTGATTCACTTCGAGTTTCCCGACGGTTCGGAGATGAATCGTGCCTTCGAGTACTACTGGCGGCTCTGGACCCTGCCGGAGATCAGGGAGTTGCTGGTCGAGGCTGGTTATTCCGAGGTTGCTGTCTACTGGGAAGGGACTGACGAGGAAAGCGGGGAAGGCAACGGCGTTTACGAGCCGGCCGAGACCGGCGACGCCGATGCGGGATGGATCTGCTACCTGGTCGCGCGCAAGTAGTGCTGAATCGCCCCGCCGGCAGACGGGGCGATTCCCTTTGGTATCAGGAGCTTCAACAGGTTTTCAGAAGAAGCCGGTTACTTCCCTCAGCATGTTTTCCAGGCCCTCGTATTCCTGCGGCTCTGCTTCTACAAACTGCCCGATATCCAGTTCATGCACGGCGGCGAAATGATCGTCATCCTCATGCAGCCCGAGCAGAGCTTCCTGAATTTCACGCTGAATTGCCTCGGGGACAGCGGGGCTGGCTGACAGCGTCAGGCCGGGGAATTCCTGTGAAGTGGCAATCGTTTCCAGATTGACATAACGTTCGGCCAGGTTGCGTGGCGCCATGGCCGCATCGGCCTCCATGGAGAAGACAATCTCGATCGCATCGAGCCAGGATCCGGCGTTGGACTGAATGATTGGCTGCTGCATCGGGTTCTCGTACCAGCGCGACAACACAAGATACCCAAGACTGGGCGAGGGCATGGAGGATACTGGCTTGCCGACAAAATCCTGCAGACTGCCGTCGGCATAGGTGGGCGAAGCCATCAGGGAATAGGTCATGGGCTCGACCGCCTTGACCAATGGCACGTAGTCATCGCGTTGCATCCGGAAGGCAGTCAGGTGGGCCTCCTCGAGCACCAGGTCGGGCGTTTCGCCACGCCGAACATCCAGCCAGTAGCGATGGAAGTCGCGTGATATCAGCAGGTCAAAGCGGTATGGCGTGACGTCATTGAGATAGTTGACCAGGGGGCGGTAGACCAGTTCCGCCTGATCCGGCGTGAAAATGGGGTGACCCTGCAGGACAAACGTTTCGGGTGCCGCGGGTTCCGGCTGCGGTGTTGCTTCCGGCTCCGCGGGTTGGGGGGTGGCGGGCTCGGTTCCTGTCTCCTGTCGGGGTTCAGCTTCACTCGCGACGCCTTCTTCTGTGGTGGAGGCCGACGCGGCCGCCTCGACGTCGTCAGCGTCGAGCATTTCCTCGACCATCGGCTCGACCGGCGCCTCCTGCTCTTCGATGATCTCAGCGGCTTCGACTGCCTCTTCAGCTTCGTCCTGCCCGTCCCCGTCATCCTGCGACCAGGTGATTGCCGGCACCAGGCACAAGAGAAAAATGCAGATGAAAACGAGAGCGCGGTTTGAAGCGTTCATTGAGGTGACCCCTCTAAGTATATGATTTGGATTGTTTCGTTCTATTGTGACTTGATATTAGCACAGGCTGTTTCAAAGCGACACTCGCCCGGAGAGCCCGTCACGACCGCTTTCGGCCAGCACCGGCGTTCCATCCTCCGTCCCGACGGCAATCACCGCGAGCCCCGCGGAACCACTTCCGGTTGGCAGGCTCCACAGCATCTCGCCGGCACGACTCCCATCCTCGTGACGGAGGGTCGTGCCGGGTGCAACCGTACCGGTATCGAACCGGACCTGCACCACCCGATATCCAACCTTGCCGCGATAGTGCACTCTCGCGATGACTTCCTGGCCCGGAAAGCAGCCCTTGGTATAACTCAGTCCGCCCAGCCCCTCCATGCCGAGTGACTGGGGCAGGTGGCGGCCGGCGCTGTCGGGTGACAACCAGGGGAAACGGGCCTCGAGGTCATCGAGCTTCCAACGTGCCTGCTCATCGCTATCGTCACGGCAATCGGCACGACCAATCAGCAGCGAGCGTCGGCTGTCATAGCTCAGACTCGAGGCCGACTCACCGGCATCGCGACAGCCGCAGACATCCGCGCTGCTCGAGAAATCCACTTTCCGCCCGATGGCGTACATTTTGAGGCGTTCCAGTAGCGCATCGACCTGCCAGGCAGGAACGACCAGCGCGACGTGCTCTTCACGCCGGCCTGCCAACATGACGGCCAACACCCTGCCGCTGGGGTCGCACCAGGCGCCCGGATACCAATGGTTGACGTCGATGGCGGCGATATCATTGGTGAACTGGGCCTGGGCGTAGGTGACGGCGTCCGGGCCGGACAGGGTCAGTGCACCGAGATGTTCGAGCTTGAAGAAGTTGGACATGAATGCTGGCATCAAAGAAGGATCGAAACAGGGTACAATTCTATAATGTCTCGTGAAAACGAATCCCGGCGGGACATTCCCGCCAACTCCAAGAAGAAGACGAACCGTTCGGAGACGCCCGAACGCCGTCCGGTCGAGATCGGAGGGCGCCGCAAGGGGCTCGAGCCGACTCGCTACGGCGACTGGGAGAAAGACGGTCGCTGCATTGATTTCTGAAACATCTCGCTGACAACAAGAGAACTGGATCATGGTGACGGATAACCGACCGCTATCCCCGCACCTGCAGGTATATCGCCCGCAGTTGACCTCGGTGATGTCCATTTCCCACCGCATCAGCGGCATCCTGCTCAGCCTGGGCATGGTTGTCGTCGTGCTGTGGGTGCTGGCACTTGCCTCCGGCCCGGAGGCTTTCGAGCGCATCAACTCGCTATTGGCCACGCCCATCGGCCTGGTCGCCATGCTGGTGTGGACCTTTTCGCTTTTCTATCACTTGCTCAACGGTATTCGTCACCTGTTGTGGGATGCCGGCTGGCTGCTCGACCTGCGAGGCGCCTATGCTTCGGGATGGATCGTGCTGGTCGCCAGCGTGGTGATGACGGCCGTGGTCTGGGGAGGTCTGCTGTGAGCCTGAGAAATCCGCTTGCCAACGCGCACAATCACGGATCGGCCGGCCACGGCCTGTCTCACTGGTGGGCGCAGCGTTTCAGCGCCATCGCCCTGATATTGCTGACGGTCTGGCTGCTCTGGGTGCTGGGTTCGCTCGTCGGTGCGTCGCATGCCGAGGCCGCTGCGCTGCTGGGGCATCCCTTCCATGCCGCCATGGCCATTCTGTTCGTGGTCGCCGGTCTCTACCACGGTCAGCTTGGACTGCAGGTGGTCATCGAGGACTACTTTGATAGTCACCTGATCGAGACGACAGCCCTGGTTGTCGTGCGCATGTTGTCCATCTTCGGCGGCCTGCTGGCCGTGATCGCAATCCTCAAACTGGCTCTGGGAGTCTGAAGTGAGCAAGGCATACGATATCACCCGGCACGAATATGACGTGCTGGTCATCGGCGCGGGCGGCGCCGGCCTGCGTGCCACCATGGGGCTGGCCGCCACCGGGCTGAATACCGCATGTATCACCAAGGTGTTTCCAACCCGTTCACACACCGTGGCCGCGCAGGGCGGCATGAGTGCCGCGCTCGGAAACATGGGCGAGGACGACTGGCGCTGGCACATGTACGACACGATCAAGGGTTCCGACTGGCTCGGTGACCAGGACGCCATCGAGTACATGTGCAAGAACGCCATTCCCGCAGTGATCGAACTGGAACATTTCGGCGTGCCGTTCTCGCGAACCGAAGCCGGCAAGATCTACCAGCGGCCCTTCGGCGGCATGACCACGCACTATGGCGAGGGCACGGCCCAGCGTACCTGTGCCGCGGCTGATCGTACCGGTCATGCCATACTCCACACCCTCTACCAGCAGTCGCTCAAGCACGATGCGCAGTTCTTCATCGAGTATTTCGCCATCGACCTGCTGATGGACGATGATGGCGCCTGCCGCGGCGTGATCGCCTGGGATCTGGCCACGGGTACGCTGCACGAGTTCCGCGCCCATGCCGTTATCCTGGCCACGGGCGGATACGGGCGTTCCTATTTCTCCTGCACTTCGGCACATACCTGCACCGGTGACGGCAACGGCATGGTGCTCAGGGCCGGACTTCCGCTGCAGGACATGGAGTTCGTTCAGTTCCATCCCACCGGCATCTACGGTGCCGGCTGTCTGATCACCGAGGGCGTGCGAGGCGAGGGCGGCTACCTGACCAACTCCGAGGGCGAACGCTTCATGGAGCGCTATGCGCCCAACGCCAAAGACCTGGCCTCGCGCGATGTCGTGTCACGCTCGATGACCATCGAGATTCGCGAAGGCCGGGGTGTAGGCGAGAACAAGGATCACATCCACCTCAACCTGCAGCATCTTGGCGCAGAGGTGATCAACGAACGTCTGCCCGGCATCGCGGAATCGGCACGAATCTTTGCCGGCGTCGACGTGACGAAGGAGCCGATCCCGGTCATTCCCACCGTTCACTACAACATGGGCGGCATCCCGACCAACTACCACGGCGAAGTGGTCACCCTGAAAGACGGCAACCCCGATGCCGTCGTGCCCGGCCTGTTCGCCATTGGTGAGGCGGCCTGCGTATCGGTGCACGGCGCCAATCGCCTGGGTTCGAACTCGCTGCTAGACCTGATTGTGTTCGGACGTGCCGTCGCACTGCGCTGCGGCGAGACGATCGAACCGGGCCAGTCGCACAAGCCGCTGCCGGAAGGCCGGGTCGATGCCATCGTCGATGAGTTCGACCGCCTGCGCCATGCCAATGGTTCGACGTCGACGGCCGAGATTCGCGCCGACATGCAGCAGGTCATGCAGAACAACGCTGCCGTGTTCCGTACCGGCGAAACTCTCTCGGAGGGCAAGGAAAGAATTGCCGAGGTCAGCAAGGGTTTTGCCGACGTCAAGGTCAGCGATCGCTCGATGGTGTGGAACTCCGACCTGGTCGAAACGCTGGAGTTGCGCAACCTGCTCGGCAACGCCGTCACGACAATGGTTTCGGCCGAGAACCGCAAGGAAAGCCGGGGCGCCCATGCGCGCGAGGACTTTTCCGAACGCGATGACGACAACTGGATGAAGCACACCCTGATCTGGATGGACGAGGCGGACGCGACGAAGATCGACTACCGACCGGTGCACATGTATACGCTCACCGACGAAGTCGACGTGATTCCGCCGAAGGCAAGAACGTACTGATTAAGGCATTCACCACGGAGACACAGAGTCCACAGAGAAATTCATTGTGTCTTCCGTGTCTCTGTGGTGAAACGATTCCGATGTAGGCTAACTGGACCATGGCTCAATTCAGACTTCCAAAGAATTCCCGCATAACCAAGGGCAAGCACTTTCCGGCACCGGAAGGGGCAAAGAACGTCAAGACATTCCGGATTTACCGCTATGAACCCGACAGCGGCGAGAATCCGCGGATGGATACGTACGATATCGATCTCGACGATTGCGGGCCGATGGTGCTCGACGCGGTCATCAAGATCAAGAACGATATCGACCCGACGCTGACCTTCCGCCGCTCTTGCCGAGAGGGTATTTGTGGCTCCTGTGCATTCAACATCGACGGCACCAATACGCTGGCCTGTACCAAGGGCATCGACGAGGTCAAGGGCGAGGTCAGGATCTACCCGCTGCCGCACATGCCGGTGGTCAAGGACCTGGTCCCCGACCTCACGCATTTCTACGCCCAGTACGCATCGATTCGGCCGTGGCTGAGAACCCAGAGTCCGGCGCCACCCGACAAGGAACGGCTACAGTCACCGGAAGACCGCAAGCATATTGACGGACTCTACGAATGCATTCTGTGTGCCTGCTGTTCGACCGCATGCCCCAGCTACTGGTGGAACGGCGAGCGCTACCTGGGACCGGCGATTCTGCTGCAGGCCTACCGCTGGCTGGTCGACTCGCGTGATGAGGCCACCGGAGAACGACTCGACGAGCTCGAAGACCCGTTCCGCCTGTACCGGTGTCATACCATCATGAATTGCACCAAGACCTGTCCGAAGGGCCTGAATCCGGCCAAAGCCATTGCGGAAATCAAGAAGATGATGCTGGCGCGACGCGGGCTTTGACCATTTCGCGCCGCGCATCCCCTAACGGGGAGTATCGGCACATGAATGACGCTTCAATCCCCTCGCGTCTACGGTGGCGTTGCCGGCGAGGAATGCAGGAACTCGATGTTCTGCTGGGGCGTTGGCTGGAATCTCGCTGGGGAGGGGCGCCTGCCGACATGCAGCGGGCGTTCGAGCGGTTGCTCGAGTGCGAGGATGACCTGATCTGGAACTGGCTGATGGGGCGCACTGTACCCGACCCGGCGCTATCGGGAATCGTCGAGGAGATTCGTGAACTCGGTTTCGGTGACCGCGCACACTGAGTGGCCGGTCGGACCGGCCATTGTGCCGGCGTTACTGGTCACCGTGCCGGCCGTTGCAGCCCTGCCGGCAATCGCTTATTCGTCCCTCTCGCCGCTGCTGCGTATCGTGCTTTCTCTGGTGCTCTGCGTGTATGCCGGATGGCATGTCTTTCGACTGCTCGTGCCACGGTGGAAGGCATTGAGAATCGGCGGGAATGAAGCTGAGCTGATAGACCGACACAACGAGGCCCATTCAATCCGGATCGACGAGCGGTCATTTGTCAGTCCGCTTTTTGCGGGCTTTGATTGTTGCTCGGTCACCGCCGGACAATGCACGTCGGTCGGTCTGTTTCGGGTTCAGCTTGGCCAGGAGGCCTTTCGTCTGCTTTCGGTTACGCTGCGCCACGGGAGCCAGACTTGAAACGCCTCCTTCAGTGGCTGCGCCGGTGGGCGCTCCGTTTCATCCTGTCATTCGTTGCGCTCACGGTGGTGCTGACGTTGCCGTTGCGGTGGATTGATCCCGTCGGCTCGGCCTTCATGTTGCTCGATCGGCTCACAACGGATCACGCGATTCAACATGACTGGGTGCCCATGGCGGAGATTTCCCCGAACCTTGCGCTGGCGGTGATTGCGGCAGAGGATCAGAACTTTCCCCGCCACCATGGCTTCGACCTGCGCGAAATTCGTGCCGCGGTCGAAACACATCGCCAGGGCGGACGCCTGCGCGGTGCCAGCACCATCAGCCAGCAACTGGCGCGCAACCTCTACCTCTGGCCGCATCGCAGCTGGGTACGCAAGGGCCTCGAGTTCTGGTTTACTCTGCCGCTGGAGCTGCTGCTGTCCAAACAGCGGATGCTCGAGATTTACCTGAACGTCGCCGAGTTCGGACCCGGCATATATGGTGCCGAGGCCGCTGCCCAATTTCACTTTGGCAAGTCGGCCAGTGCGTTGACAGAGCACGAGGCCGCCCTGCTGGCCGCGGTACTGCCGGCACCGAAACAGTTCGATGCTTCCGATCCCAGTCCCAGCCTGCTCGAGAGGCAGCGCTGGATCATCGGGCAAATGAACAATCTCGGTCACGACTGGCTGCCCTGATACCAGCTTCGCGGTTGATGTTAGACTGCCTTCGGCGTTGGCCACATCTTTGGGAAGGAGGGACGTGATGCTAGAGAAGTATCTTCAGCTCATGGTGAAGCACCAGGCTTCGGACCTGTACTTCAGTGCCGGTGCCCCGGTGGGGATCAAGATCGAAGGTCGGACTCGCTACGTCGACGACCGCAAGCTACCGGCCGAGGAGGTGCAGTCGCTGGCCTACTCGATTCTCGACGACGAACAGATCGCTGTGTTCGAACGCGAACTGGAGCATAACAGTGCTCTGGTCGTGGAGCAGGTCGGTCGCTTTCGCATCAACCTGTTTCGTCAGCGCGGCACCGTCGCGATGGTCGTGCGGCACATCAAGGAAGACATTCCATCAATCGATGAGCTGAACCTTCCTCCGATTCTGGAGAATCTGGTGATGCGTCCCCGTGGCCTGATCCTGGTAGTCGGTGCGACAGGGTCTGGCAAGTCAACCACACTGGCATCGATGATCGATCATCGTAACCGCCTGGAAACCGGCCATATTCTCACCATCGAGGAGCCGATCGAATTTCTGCACCAGCACAAGAAATCGATTGTCGACCAGCGCGAGGTCGGGCTCGATACCCATAGTTACGCCCGGGCCCTGAAGAACGCCATGCGTGAAGCACCCGATGTCATCCTGATCGGCGAGATTCGCGACCGTGACACCATGCAGCAGGCCATTGCCTACTCGGAAACCGGTCACTTGTGTCTGTCAACCCTGCACGCCAACAACGCCAACCAGGCGTTGGATCGAATCATCAACTTCTTTCCGGATACCGCCCATCGACAGTTGTTCGTTGATCTCTCGCTTTATCTTCAGGCCATCATCGGGCAAAGGCTCATTCCTGGCGTGGACGGCAAGCGGGTGCCGGCCGTCGAACTGCTATTGCATAGCCCCTTCGTTGCCGACCTGATCTCCAAGGGTGAGATCACCGGATTGAAAGAGGCCATGGCCGACAGTGAACAGCACGGTATGCAGACGTTCGACCAGGCATTGTTCAGAATGTGCACCGAGGGGCGGATCACGGTCGACGAGGCGCTTGCGCATGCCGATTCGCGCAATGATCTCGGGCTCGCCATTCGCCAGGCTGCCGGCCGGACCGATTTTTCATCTCTGCGATAGGGATGCTCGGAAAGCAGACGAGGCTGCATGGCATGGCATGAATGCGTGCGCCACAAGCATGGCTGCGCGGGTTCTTTGATCGATGGATTCGATCATCTTTTTCGATGGTTCTGTCAGGATTGTCTCCCGGGATTCGTAAGGCAGCATGTTCACACTTGCTGCAAGAGGAATCATGAAACGACTGAATTACCTGAGTAACGCATTACGTACCCACTGGGCGGAAAACCCGGCCACGCGTGGAAAAGCGAAGATGGCGGCGGGTGCGGCATTGATCGTCATCGGCGTGTTCGGGTTGGGTGGCGCCACGGCGAAAACGCGTAGGGGCAAGCGCGGTCGGGGCGGCATACTGGGAAACATGCTGTTCTTGTTTGCCGGTGGCTTGTTCCTGATCGCAGCGGTGTCGTTGTGGCCTGATTCCTGGAGCGACCAGTTCGAAACCGACGGAGAGATCGCAAGCTATCAATCCGGCACCGGCTCTGACGGACGCTCCGTTTATCGGCCGATCTACCGCTTCGAGGTCGACGGCCAGGAATACGGCTTCGCCTCGGAGGTCACCACCAACGTCGAGCCGGAAGTCGGGGCCCGGGTGCGCATCGCCTATTCCGCGTCCGATCCCGATCAGGCGCGGCGCATAGATGGCCTCGACTCATTTATTCATTGGATATTTCTGGCTTTGTCGCTGGGCCTGCTGCTGATTGCCGGCGTGTCAATAGCGATCGGACTGGCGCTGGTCTTCTTCGGTATGCGGTTGTTTCGTGACGGGCGCCGGGACCTGGACAAACCGTCAGACCCCGAGGCGTCAATGAAGGAACTGCGGGAAACGATTGGACAGGTCCGGAGTGGGGACATCGATATCGACGACACGGCAGCCGCACAGGCCGGCGGCGACACCGGCCGCTGAATTCAGCCGGGTGGGGGCTGCTGGCCGCGATCCGGGGGTGTCGTCTGCCGCCGGTTTCGGTTCCGGAGTCGTCCTGTCGCGCGGACCAGCAGCCAGATGACCGCCGCGATGACGATTACTCCGAAGATAATCGGAATGAAAATCGCGAGGACGACAGCCAGCAGGCTACCGCCGGTTTCGCCGGTTGATACGGCCGGGTTGCCCAGTCCGCCAGTCGTTGCGGTCGACATGCCACGTGTCAGGACAGTCGACCCTTGTACCACGCCGGCGGTGCCACCGCCGAGCACGGCGGCCGTGCCCCACTGCGCGGCCGCGTTCATCTCCGGCAACAGCGAGGAGACGATGACCGTCCCGCCGGCCAGCGCTGCCGGGGTCGCCAGCAGATCGAGCAGGTTGTCGACCAGCGGCACGTAGTAGCTGCCGACCTCCATCAGTGCCGCCAGACCGACGACGGCCAATACCGGCCCCGATGTCATCCACATGAACTGCTCGCTGACCGGCAGCAACTCGAAGCGCCCGGCCAGCCCGAGGGCCAGGATGGGGATGAACACGCGCAGCCCGGCCGCGGCACTGAGACAGATACCGGCCATGACGGCGGAAAACGCGCTAAGATCGGAAACGGCGTCCATGGGAGAATTCTACATGACCAACCCCGACACCCACCCCGACAGCTCGCGTGCCAGCGATTGCCCGGCTCGTCCGGACCATCCGGTCATTGAACGCATCGCGGCCAGAACGTCCACGCTGGGGCAGGGCATGACCATTCGGCGCGCGCTGCCGTCCCGAGCCCGGCGCATGATCGGCGCCTGGTGTTTTTTCGATCATGCCGGCCCGCTCCGCTACGAGGCCGGGCAGGGGATCGCGGTCGGTCCTCATCCGCACATCGGCCTGCAGACCTTTTCCTGGATGATCGAAGGTAGGATGCGTCACTCCGACAGCCTGGGCAATGATGTCTGGATCGCGCCGGGGCAGGTCAACCTGATGACGGCCGGCAGGGGGATTTCACATGCCGAGGAATCCGATCCGGATCGGCCCGGGCGTGTGCAACTGGCACAGTTGTGGATCGCGTTGCCCGACGCGCATCGTGACTGCGAGCCGGCTTTCGTCAATTACCCCGAATTGCCGGTCAGCCATCGAGGCGACCTGGAACTCACACTGCTCGTTGGTGAACATGGTGATCGTGTCTCGCCGGTTCGCGTGCACAGTCCGTTGGTGGCCATGGATATCCGCGCGACTGCAGCCGACGGCACCACGTTGTCACTGGAAAGCGGGTTCGAGTACGGCCTGATGGTGCTGGAAGGGGCTGCCAGCGTCGACGGTGAGCGCTTCGAGCCGGGTGAGCTGGCCTACCTGGGAGCCGGGCGAAGCATGCTCGACCTGTCCGTGGAAAGTGGCGGTCGGGTGTTGCTGATCGGCGGTGAACCGTTCGAGGAGGATATCCTGCTGTGGTGGAATTTCGTTGCTCGAACGCCCGAAGAAATCCAGCAGGCCGCGGCCGACTGGCAGGCTGGCCGACGATTCGGTTCCGTCGAGGCCGCACAGACGCCACCCTTGCAGATGCCCAGCCTTGAGGGTGTTCGCATCAAATCGACGTCATGATGCTTCCGGGAAAGGAATCGCCTGCACCGGGGAAGCCCGTGATGACGCAACGCTTCAGCCTGGCATGGATGATGATCGCCCTGTTGCTGGGGGGGTGCAATGGCGTCGATGAATCCGATGCCGGCGCTGCCGATAAGCAGGTCAGTGAACGCGCGCCGATCGGGTTGAACCGGCTGGAGTCCTTTCCGGGCAGGCTCGTTGACGGCACCGCGCATGACGAGCCCCATGAACGTCCCGAGGTGGTGCCCACCCGACCGCTGGATGATGAGCGAGTCCGCCGGTTGCTCGAGCGCATCGAGCCCCTGCCGTCGGAGGTCGAGGACGAACGCGACTTCGCGCTGAGGCCGGACAGCGACCCGCCGCCGCGCGCCGGTGCCGTCATCCGCGACGAGTTCCCGCCCGAGGACCAACGTCGGCCACCGGATCCCGAGACCCCCGAAGGACCCGCCCAGGTATTGCGTTACTCACCCGAGGGCGAGGTGCCGATCGCCGGTCAGGTCAGCATCACCTTCGACCGGCCGATGGTGGCGGTCAGCGCTCATGACGACCTTGCCGAAAGGGACGTGCCGGTAGAACTCGAACCCGAGATTCCCGGGCGCTGGCGCTGGATCGGCACGCGAACGCTGGTTTTTGACCCCGACGCTTCACGTTTGCCCATGGCCACGGAGTTCGACGTCACCCTGCCAGCGGGCACAACGGCGGCCGACGGCACTGAGCTGACCGAGACCGTGACATGGCGATTCGCCACGCCGCCGCCAACGCTCGAACAGGTGCATCCCGGCGGCAACAGCATCGGCCTTAAACCGCTCATGTTCGCCGCCTTCGACCAGCGGATCGACACCACCGCCATGCTCGAGACGCTGGTCGTGGAAGCCGATGGCGAAGCGGTTGCCATTCGCGAGGCAACCACGGAAGAGATCGCCGCCGACAGGAATGTCCATCGTGCGATCGGTCGCCTCGATCCAGAGCGCGTCGTCGCCTTTCGAGCCGCGCAACCGTTCGAGCCGGACACCACCGTCAGCATCCGTCTGCCGGCTGGCAGCACTGCAGCCGAGGGCCCGCGCCCCACGACCGAGGATCAAGGCAGCAGCTTCCGCACCTACGGGCCATTGCGGGTGGTCGATCAACGTTGCGCCACGCGCGACTGCCGCCCCGTCGATGCCCTGATCATCGGTTTTTCCAATGAGCTGGCCGCTGACCAGGACTTGGTGGATCTGGTTGCCGTCGAGCCGGGGATTGCCGACAAGCATGTCAGCCTGCGCGGCAGCCGGCTCATGATCGAGGGGCTCAAGCAGGGCCGTACGGATTACACGGTCACGGTGTCGGAGGCACTGACTGACAGGTTCGGGCAGCAACTTGAAGGTCTGCGCGAGCTGCACTTCGAGACCGGCAGCATGCGGGCGAATATCGCCTTCCCGGGAAGCGGCCTGGTGACCCTGCCCAGGGGGCAACCGCCGAATCTGGCCTTTCATACGGTCAACTATCGCAATGCCCGAGTGCAGGTCCAAAAGGTGGAACCCGCCGACTGGCCGGCCTATGCCGGGCTGTTTCGCAACCGCGGTTTGTGGCAGGAGGAGCCGCCGGAGTTGCCAGGCGAAACAGTGACTGACGCGACGATGGACTTCGCCGCCGAGCCGGATCGTTTCCGGCTTCAGGGCATTGATCTTTCGCCGTGGCTGCCCGAAGCCGGAAGCGGACATTTCGTGGTGCTGCTGGAACCCGGCACCGTCATCGGTTCCGAGCCGCGCTGGGCGCCGCCACGCCATGTCGCCTGGGTCCAGGTCACCGGCATCGGACTGGATGCGGCGGTCGACGGTGACCGGATCCTGGCCTGGGTTACGGACCTGGACGATGGCGCGCCGTTGGCCAATCGGGCGATCAGGCTGGCGCCGGCCGGCGGTGCCGAACTCAGCGACCAGGAAGGCCTGGCATCTCTGGATCTGCCCGATGCCCGCGGCAACGCTTCGGGCACAGGCTGGCTGGAGGCGGTCGCGGACGACGACGTCGCCATCCTCCCCGAAACCGACCCTCTGCGGCACCGTGTGGTCTGGCGCGCTCAGGACCGGATCGACCAGGTACTCTGGCATGTCTTCGATGACCGCGCGATGTACCGCCCGGGAGAACGGGTACACCTGAAGGGCTGGATCCGGCGTGAAGAACGCCGAACCGACGGCGGGCTGGGGCTGGTCGACGGTCAACTGACGATACGCTACGAGGTGGCCGGCGCACGCGGCAACACCCTGGCCGAAGGCGAGACCGAAGTCGGTCGACTGGGTGGTTTCAACCTGTCCTTCGAGCTGCCCGACACGCCCAATCTCGGCCGTGCCCGCGTTCGGTTCAATCTTTCGGGCAGCCGGAATCTCGGCGGCACCGTGCATACGCACGCCTTCCAGATCCAGGAGTTCCGTACTCCGGAGTTCGAGGTCACGACGCGACGGGAGGAGGGGCCATTCGTCGGCGACACCACGGTCTCTGCCGAAGTCGAAGCTGCCTATTATGCCGGCGGCGCACTCGCCGGTGCCGAGACGACCTGGACGGTCAGCGCTCGTCCGGGTTACTACCGTCCACCCAACCGGGATGAATGGACTTTCGGCGTCGATAGCCCATGGTGGATGCCGTGGCCCGTCATCGATGTCGGCGCACCGGTCCGGGAGCGATTCGAGGGACTGACCGACGGCGGCGGCGTTCATGCACTCGATATCGACCTGGATATGAGCGGGCAGCTGCGCCCCCTGGCCATGAACGCCAGCGCCACGGTCATGGATGTCAATCGACAGGCCTGGAGCGCCACGTCGGATTTCATCGCGCATCCGGCAGCCACGTATGTCGGGTTGCAGACCGAGCGGCAGTTCGTCGAGCAGGGCGAACCGCTCATGGTCGACATGATCACGGTCGATCTGGATGGCGAGATCATGCCGAACCGCCCGGTGACGATGGAAGCGGCCCGCATCCAGTGGCAGTGGCGCGGGGGTGAGCGGCATGAAGAACTCACCGATGTCCAGCGTTGCGAGGTGCGAAGCGACGGACAAGGACTGGCGAGCTGTGAGTTTGTTCCCCGCCTGGGGGGACAGATCCGCATCACGGCCGTGGTCCGCGACGAGCAGGGCCGTGGCAATGCCACGCGCCTGACACGCTGGGTCGGCGGCGGCCGGCTCCCGGCAGCCGATCGCGTCGACATGCAGGAAGCGCTGCTGATCCCGGATCGTGAAGAATACGCGCCCGGCGATACCGCCCGCGTCCTGGTGCAGGCACCTTTCGACGATGCCGAGGGGTTGCTGACTCTGCGTCGGCACGGTATCGCCGAGCAGCGGCGTTTCCGCATCGACGGCGGTTCGAAGACGCTGGAGATCGACTTGCGCGAGGCCTGGATGCCGGGTATCGAGTTGCATGTCACCCTGGTCGGTCAGGCCGAGCGGGGCGAGGGCACCCGTCCGGCCATTGCCAGCGGACGCATTGATTTGCCCGTATCCGTTGCCGAACGAGTCCTCGACGTCGAGCTCATCCCGGCCAGCACCCGCCTGACTCCCGGCGAAGATACCGCGATCGAATTGCAGGTCCGTGATGCGACCGGCGAACCGGTCGGCGATGCCGAGATTGCATTGATCGTGGTCGACGAGGCCATCCTGGCCCTGACCGGTTACGAGTTGGTCGATCCGCTGGGTGTATTCTGGCGGCAGCGTCCGGCCGATGTGCGCGATCACCACCTGCGCACCAGCGTGCTGTTGGCGGCACCGGATGAAGAAGACGCGATGGACAAACACCTGGCCCATGAAGCCGAGATGGCCGTGGCCGACCAGGTGCTGCGCTCGGGGGTGCCCCCGGGCGAGGAAGGAGCCGACGCCATCGGCTTGCGAGAGGACTTCAATCCCCTGGCTGCCTTCGTGCCGGCACTGACCACGGATTCAGAGGGCCGGGTGAGGGCCGAGATGTCCCTGCCCGACAACCTGACCCGCTACCGTGTCATGGCCGTGGCGGTTGCCGGTGCGACGCAGTACGGTACATCCGAATCGGCCATTACCGCGCGCCTGCCGCTGATGGTGAGGCCCTCGGCTCCACGTTTTCTGAATTTCGGCGACGAGATCGAACTGCCGGTAGTGCTGCAGAATCAGACCGACGAGGCCATGACCGTCGAGGTTGCCGTGGATGCAAGCAACCTCGAACTTAGGGCCGGGCGCGGCTATGCCGTCGAGGTGCCGGCCAACGACCGCGTCGCAGTTCGCTTCCCGGCCGCCGCCCGGCAGGCTGGCAAGGCCCGCTACCAGGTGGCAGCCGGCGCGGGCGATCATGCCGATGCCGCGCGTGGCGAATTGCCGGTGTGGACGCCCGCGACCACTGAAGCCTTCGCCACTTACGGCGTGATCGACGAAGGCGCGCTGGTGCAGCCGATGATCGCGCCGAGTGAGGTCTGGCCGCAGTTCGGCCAGCTCGAGATCACCACCAGCGCCACGGCATTGCAATCGCTGACCGATGCCTTCATCTGGCTGTGCGACTACCCCTTCGACGCCACTGAGCCACTGGCCTCGCGCCTGCTGGCCATCGCCGCACTTGGCGACGTGCTCGAAGCGTTCGGGGCCGAGGACATGCCCACGCGCGAGGAGATCGAGCAGATCGTCGAAGCCGACCTTGAACGCATCGCCGGACGCCAGAATCCCGACGGCGGACTCGGGCTGTGGCGGCGCGGCAACGAGTCATGGCCGTTCGTGTCCCTTCATGTAGCGCATGCGCTGGTACGCCTGAACAACAGGAATTACCCCGTCGATGAAGCACTACTCGAGCGCAGTTTCAATCATGTGCGCGACATCGAGCGGCATATCCCGGCGCGCTACGGCGAGCGCGCCCGCCGTCATGTCATCGCCTACAGTCTTTACCTGCGCGGCCTGACGGGAGATTTCGACCGGGAACGGGCACGTGCCCTGCTGGCCGAAGTCGATGACCTCAAGGAGCTGACTTTCGAGGCCAGCGGCTGGTTGCTGGGCGTGCTCAGCGGCGACGAGGAATCCGGCGACGCGCTTGATGAGCTGCGCCGCTTCCTCGCCAACCGGGTGACCGAAACCGCCGCCAGCGCCCATTTCGCCGCCGGATTCCGGGACGGCAATCACCTCATCCTGCATTCAGACCGCCGCGCCGACGCCATCATTCTCGAAGCACTGATGCGCGACCAGCCTGATTCCGACCTGATCCCGAAGCTCGTAAACGGTCTTCAGGCTCACCGCACGCGAGGGCGCTGGTCCAGCACCCAGGAAAACGCCTTCGTGCTGCTGGCCCTCGACCAGTACTTTCGGCAGTACGAGGACCAGGAACCGAATTTCATCGCCCGTGCCTGGCTTGGCGAGGGGTTTGCCGGAGCGCATCACTTTGCCGGTCGCACCACCGACTATCACCACATCGACATCCCGATGGCATACGTTGCCGGTGACGGCGGTGAACATGACGTCGTACTCGACAAGGACGGGCCAGGGCGGCTGTATTACCGGCTGGGATTGCGTTACGCTCCGAAAAGCCTGCAACTGGAGCCGACCAGCCACGGGTTCGAGGTCCAACGACGTTACCGCGGACTCGATGACGATGACCACGTGCGCCGGCTCGATGACGGCGGCTGGGAGATTCGCGCCGGGGCCCGCGTGGCCGTGGAGCTCACCCTGGTGGCGCCCACGCGTCGTTACCACGTCGCCCTGGTCGATCCGTTGCCGGCCGGCCTGGAGGCCATCAATCCCGCCCTGGCGGTCAGCGCCGTGCCCGTGGCGGATGCGGCGGGGACTCACCGACAGGCTCGCGGCTGGTGGTGGGGACCGTGGTACCAGCACCAGAACCTGCGTGATGAGCGCGCCGAAGCCTTTACCAGTCTGCTTCCCGGCGGCGTGTACCACTACACCTATCACGCACGGGCCACGACGACCGGCGATTTCGTGGTTCCCCCGGCCCGTGTCGAGGAAATGTATCATCCGGAAACCTTCGCTCGCACGGGCTCGACGCGTGTTCGCATCATCGACTGAATGAGCGGTCGGAGTTGGGTATATTACGGCGCTCACGCAATTCGTTCTTCAAGGGAGTGGACCATGCACAAGGCGATTGTCGGATTCGCCCTCACCATCGGCCTGGCCCTGGGGGCGCAGAGCGCGGTTGCATCTCAGTACCTCCGTATCGGCGGCATCTGGGAAGACTCGCGCAGTGCCGCTTTCCTGGACAGGAACTGCGAGCCGGCCGACCGGGCTGCCCTGTTTGGCTGCGTCGACGGCGACGATGGATTGCCAATCGGAGCTCGAGGTGATTTCGGCAGCGGGGCGGGCGCGCAACTGGCCTGGGGCATGCACCTCGGCGAGATGCTGCGAACCGAACTGGAGCTTACTTACCAGCCCGGTCTGGCATTCGAGGGCAACGCGAACTTCATCGGTTCCGGTGACCGGCAGCCGGTCGACGGCTCACTGACCCAGTACCGGGCCGGCATCAACCTGTATGTCGACCTGGCCGCGGCCTTGGCCCGCGACGCCGGCACCTTCGAGCCGTATGTCGGCCTGGGCGCCAGCGCGGTTCGCAACCAGATCGGCACGATGCGATACGAGTTTCCCGAACTCGACAGCCAGCCGGCACTGACAACGGTGCCCGGCGGCAGCAGCAACCATCTTGGCTGGATGCTGGCGATCGGAACGGGCATCGAACTGTCACCGCGCAACATGCTCGACCTCGCGGTCAGCTGGCACGATCACGGACGGGTGGAAACGCCGGTGGGCGACATCGACATCATCCGCGGCGGCGAGTCCGTGGCGCAGGTTGAAGTGGAAAGCACCCGCTCGCGTCTGGAGACCTTTGGCCTCACGCTGTCGTGGCGCCATTACCTGCGGTAAGGCGCCCGGACTCAGGTCTTGATGGCCCTGTCCCCCGCCGCACTGGCTGGCCGGGGGCCATGGCATCAGTGCACGATCTCGACCAGCTCCACGCGCCGGTTTTCCGCCCGGCCGTCATCGGTGCGGTTGGTGGTGACCGGGGCCATCATGCCGGCGCCGGCGGCCCGTAGACGTTCGCGGGCGATGCCGTGGCCATCCACCAGTTCATCGACTACCGCGCTGGCCCGATCCATGGAGAGCCTGAGGTTGTAGTCGAAATCACCGACGGCATCGGTGTGACCGACGACCAGCAGTTCCAGGTCGGCGCGTTCGTTCATCAACTCGGCGATGGTGGCCAGCGCTTCGGCCGATTCGGGCAGGATTTCGTCGGAATCGAAGGCGAACAGGATGTTCCGGATGGCAACGCGGCCCTGCTCGACGAGGCCCGTTTCCATTTCGCCGGCGGTCAGTGGCTGGTGGTCCATGGTGTCGTCCATCTCGTCGGCCGTCACCACGGCCAGTGAAACGGCCGGGCCGTCCACGCGCCGGGCGTTGAAGGCGGCAATGCCCACCAGGACGTTGCCGTCGGCCGAGCGTGCGGCGATGTAGCGGAGGTCGCGGTTGCGGTTGGCCAGTTGGCAGCAGTCACGGGCACCGCGTTCGAACAGGTTGGAGCCGTGGACGAAGAACAGCCGGCCGTCTCC
>SKSJ01000196.1 GCA_007123055.1 Wenzhouxiangella sp.
ACCAGGGCACCAGCGAGTTCATCTACACGCAGTGGTTCGCGCTGATCCTGCTGGCCGGACTCTCGGTGCTGTTCCTGCCGCGCCAGTTCCAGGTCATGGTGGTCGAGAACGTCGACGAGCGCCACATCAAGCGGGCCGCCTGGGTGTTTCCGCTCTACCTGTTCCTGATCAACCTGTTCGTCATCCCCATCGCACTCGGCGGCCTGATGTACTTCGGCGCCGAGGCCACCAATCCGGACTTCTACGTGCTGTCGCTCCCTCTGGCCGAAGGTGCGAAGGCGCTGGCGCTGTTCGTGTTCATCGGCGGCCTGTCGGCTGCTACCGGCATGGTCATCGTCGAGGCCATCGCCGTGTCCACCATGATCTGCAACGACCTGGTCATGCCCGCACTGGTGCGCACGCGCCGGTTCCGGGGACGCAGTGGCGGCGACCTGACCCGACTGCTGCTGACCATCCGGCGACTGGCCATCATCGCCTTGCTGTTACTCGGATACCTCTATTTCCATCTGGCCGGGGAAGCCTATGCCCTGGTCTCCATCGGGCTGATCAGTTTTGCCGCCGTGGCCCAGTTCGCCCCGGCCGCGCTGGCCGGCATGTACTGGAAAGGCGGCACGGCGGCCGGCGTGCTGGCCGGGCTGGTCGCCGGATTTGCGCTGTGGGCCTGGACACTGATGCTGCCGTCGATTGCCCGCTCCGGCTGGCTGGCCATGGACATTGTCGAACAAGGCCCCTTCGGCATCGGCTGGCTGCGCCCCGAAGCCCTGATCGGCATGAGCGGTCTGGATCATCTCACGCATTCGCTGTTCTGGAGTCTTCTGGCCAATATCGGCGCCTTCGTGCTGGTATCGCTCCTGACCCGCCCTTCGGCACGCGAGGCCAGCCAGGCCGAGCGCTTCGTCGATGTCTTCGCGCGCGCCGACGGTGGCGAGCCGCTATTCTGGCAGGGCCGTGCCAGCCGTGCGGACCTGTATGCCCTGGCCGAGCGCTTCCTCGGACCGGAAACGGCCCGCCGCCTCTTCGAAGAACACGCCCGCGCCATCGGCGTGGACGGTATCGAGAACATTCCGGCTGATGCGCGCCTGGTCGAACGGGTCGAACACCAGCTCGCCGGGGCCATCGGCTCGGCTTCGGCTCGCGTCATGATGGCCTCCACGGTCGACGAGGAGCCACTGGAACTCGACGATGTCATGCGCATTCTCGAAGAAGCCTCGCAGATCCGGAGGTACTCGCTGGCCCTGGAAGAGAAGTCGCACTCGCTGGAGCGAGCGACCCAGGAGTTACGGACCGCCAATGAAAAGCTGAAAAGCCTGGACCGGCTCAAGGACGATTTCATGTCCTCGGTCACCCATGAGCTGCGCACACCGCTGACCTCCATCCGTGCCACCGCCGAGATGATGCGCGACGATGCCGACATGCCGGCCGACAAGCGCCAGGAGTTTCTCGACATCATGGTGCGCGAATCCGAGCGCCTGAGCCGGCTGGTCGGCCAGGTGCTGGACCTGGCCCGCATCGAGGCCGGTCATGCCGAGTGGCACAACAGCGACGTCGATATGGCCGAGATCGTCGACCAGGCCGTCGCCAGCATTGCCGAACCCTATGCCGAGAAAAACGCAACGCTGGAAGTCCGGGGGAAGCGCCAACCGGCACTCATCCGGTCCGATGCCGACCGGCTGGTGCAGGTACTGCTCAACCTGCTGTCGAATGCATTGCGTCACTTGCCCGATGAAGGCGGACGAGTCGTCGTGACCATCGACGACAAAAGCGACGGTGTGACCGTCACGGTGGCCGACAACGGCCCGGGCATCAGCCATGCCGAACAGGCCGAGGTGTTCGACAAGTTCCGCCAGGTCGGCGACCGCCACCGCCGCCAGGGCGGCACCGGCCTGGGCCTGCCGATCAGCCGCCAGATCATCGAACACTTCGGCGGCCGCATGTGGGTGAAATCAGAACCCGGCCACGGCGCCACCTTCGGCTTCCACCTGCCCCGAAACATCGATCGCGGTGATGGTGAGATGGACAAATGATGACAGTTCACCACAGAGACACAGAGTGCACAGAGGATCGAAACAAGAAATGAAACGAAAAGGAATTTTTGTCCAATGCTTTCTCTGTGAACTCTGTGCCTCTGTGGTTAATTGTTTCGTGGGTCACGATCCGATTCGCGACGTAAAAGCGAGGAGTTTTCGATGAGCACCGTCCTGATTGCCGACGACGAACCCAACATCGTCATCTCGCTGGAGTACCTGATGCAGCGCGAGGGCCACGAGGTGCTGGTGGCACGCGACGGCGACGAGGCGCTGGCGATGATTGCCGAGCACCGCCCCGACCTGGTGCTGCTCGACGTGATGATGCCGGGCCGGTCCGGATTCGAAGTACTCAAGGCGGTGCGCGGCAACGATGACATGGCCGCGACTCGCATCCTCATGCTGACCGCGCGCGGGCGCGATACCGACCGCACCAAGGGCGAGGCGCTGGGCGCCGACGGCTACGTGGTCAAGCCGTTCTCCACCCGCGAACTGGCCGAACAGGTGCGCGAGATGCTGGGAGAGAACTGATCATGCGTCGCGCCGACAAGTGGCTGTTTGCCGGCGTCGCCCTGGTCGGACTGGTCTGCCTGGCCTGGCTGATCGTTGCCGGCGTGCTGCTATGGGCGGTGCTGGATAAGGCCGACTGGACGACGGTCACCGAGGCCCTGGGCGGACGCGCCGGGCTGCTGATCTTTCTCTGGGCGCTGGCGCTGGTGCCGGTCACCGGTACCTTGCGCTTTTTGATTGCACGCTACATCACCGCGCCCGCCCGCCTTGCCGAGGCGGCCCGGCTGCGGCTGGACAACCCGGTCGATGAACCGCTGACCATCGACGGCAGCCGCGAGACGCAACAACTGGCCGACATCTTCAACACCCTGATCACGCGCCACCGCGAGTTGCGCGAAGCCACCGATGAGCGCGTAGCCGAGGCCGGACGGCGCATCGAACTGGAGCGAGGCCGGCTGGCCGCCCTGATGTCGGAACTGCGCAAGAGCGTGGTGGTGTGCAATCTCGACGGGCGCATCCTGCTCTACAACAACCGGGCACGACAGCAGTTTCGCCGGCTGTCCGGCGCTGCCGAGGTCACCGGCGGTGCGGAGCTGATGGGGCTGGGCCGTTCGATCTATACCGTGCTCGACCGCCGCCTGGTTGCCCACGCACTCGATACCGTCCGGCGTCGGCTTGAAAGTGGCGCGGAGAGTCCCGGCGCCCAGTTCGTGACCGCCACGCCGGGCGGCAAGCTGCTGCGCGTGCAGGTCTCGCCGGTGTCGGAAACCGTCGATGGCGAAGCCTCACCAACACGGATGGCCGGCTTCGTGCTGCTGACCGAGAACATCACCGACGACATGCAGGCCGATGCCGAAAAGGATCGCCTGCTGCAGTCGCTGACCGAGGGCAGCCGCTCGGCACTGGCCAACACCCGCGCGGCCATCGAGATCCTGGCCGACGACGAGGTCAATGAGGCCCTGCGCGACCGCCTGCTCGGCGTGATCCACGAGGAAGTCACCTCCTTAAGCGAACGCATCGACGAGTTGAGCGCCAGTTCCACCGAGCGTCTGCGCTCACGCTGGCCGCTGGAGGAAATGCTCGGCAGCGAACTGGTCGATGCCGCCGTGCGTCACCTCGCCGAAGAAGGGACCATCCACGTGGCGCGCGAAGGCAACGGCGAGGAGATCTGGCTGAAGGTCGACAGCTTCTCCATCCTGCAGGCGCTGGCCCACCTGGCCGCCCGTATCGCCGACGAACACTCGGTCGAGTCGGTCAGCCTGCGCCTGGTCCGCCACGGCGAACGCGCCGCGCTGGATCTGCTTTGGCAGGCACAGGACGAAAAACAGGCCGTGGAGCCGGCCTGGGAGAGCGAACCGATGCAGACGGGCGACGAGCAGCTGTCCATGAGCGTGAACGATGTCATGGAACGCCACGGCGGCACCTGCTGGCATGAAAGCGCAAACGGCGAGAAGCACTGCTTCCGCCTGCTGCTGCCGGTCGCCGAGCCGGTCGAGCGCGGTACCGGGCCGCTGGCCGGCGACCGCGAAAGCCGTCCCGAGTACTATGATTTCGACCTGTTCGCCATCACGCCTGAAACCCACTCACTCGATGACACCGACCTGGGTGCACTGACCTTCACGGTATTCGACACCGAAACGACCGGTCTGGACCCGTCGCGCGATGAGATCATCCAGATCGGCGCGGTGCG
>SKSJ01000257.1 GCA_007123055.1 Wenzhouxiangella sp.
GCATGCGCTTCGCTTCGCTCAGCGGCATCCTACGGAACCGTAACCCGTCCCGCGTCTACCTCAACAAAACCCCGATATAAAACGCCAGAACAATCTGCGTTGCCGGGATATGCCAACTGAAGTCCCCCAGTGCGACGATGCACAGGGCGGCCAGACCGGCGTACAGGGCGATGCGTTCTGTGGACAGGCGTGCCTTGCGAGCGAGGCCGGAGATGATGATCGCTAGCACGGAAAGTCCGACCACGCCGGTTTCAACCAGCCACTGAAGCACATCGTTGTGGGCGTAATCAAACCAGCCGGAGATATGTGCCGGCTGGAATGGTCGAAACGCCGCCTCGAATCCCCCCAGGCCGATACCGTGAAGAAACCACCGGGGGGGGAATTCCGACAGCACGACGGCAAACACCTCCAGCCTCATTTCCTCACCGGTGGTGGCGATCAGTCGCTCGGCCAGCGGAGTGAAGCCGTACCACAGTGCCGCAAACAGGGCGCCGATTGCGGCCAGGTAGGCCGGCCAGGCCGAGGCACCATGAATCAGGCGCCGGTGACGTCCCCACAGCACCAGCGCGAGCAGCATCCCGAAAATGCCCGCCGCCGCTCCCAGGCGCGAGCCGCTGCCCAGCATGGCCGCCCCCAGGATCGAGCCGCAAAGGACACTGCCGGTCACTTTCAGCTCGGTCGGAAGTCGTCCAAGCCCGGGCATGCCCCGAATCCACCAGATCCCCACGGCCAGCGGCCAGGTCAGGGCCAGGTACGCGGCATACAGGTTGCGGTTGGAGAAGCTGCCATGAACCCAACTGGTGCTTCGGCGTTCCCAGATGCCGAGAATGGACTCGGCCCCGCCGGCGTGTGCCAGCAGGCCGTAAATGGCCTGGAACAGGGCCATGGCCACCACGGCCAGACAGGCCCAGTACCGCATGGCGCCCGGCAGATTACGCCCCACCCAGGCCACGCAGAACAGGGCGACGAACACGGCCCAGCCACGCAGGGTGGCGCCCGGGTCGGGCGACCAGTGGCGCGGCTCGAAAAACGGATGGGACCAGAGTTCTTCGGGAAAGGGGCCGAACATTCGGGCCAGCATGGTCGAAGGCCAGGCCTGCAGGGCGACCATGCCTGTCATGAGACCAAATACCCATAGCCACGCCCCCGAGGGCAATGTCGACTGCCGCATCAGGACGGGAATCGCGGCGGCCAGCACGGCGAACGAGATCAGCAGTGCCTGGGAGGCTGTAAGAGTTGCCGGGGTCCGTTGGCCCATCATCAACGGCAGTAGAAGCAACAGTGCACATAGCAGTGTGGCAGCCAGGCCCGGACCGAGCGCCTTGCCACCAGGGTGGGATTGCCGGATTGTCCGGTCAGTACTCGATGCTGGCAATGCGGAGCTGTTCATTTTCTTCGCGTATGGTGTAACGAACCACTCGAGTGGCGCGTACCGACCGTCGTTCAGGGTACTCGATATGCAGGTTGAAGCGTCCCTCCACTTGCCAAGACTGGCCGGTGTAGGAGATGTTCTCGATCTCAATGCTCATTTCCCGCCTTGAGGAGTTTTCGAACAGGCGCTGATAGTTACGCCGCAACCAGCGTCTGCCCTCGTTAGTGTTCTCGCGCGGATGGTCGGTGAAGTGGCCAAGCAAACCATCGAGGTGGCCGCTTTCGAAGGTCTGCCGGTAGCTGCCTAGCAGCTGGGTGATTCTCTGCCGGGCTTCCGCCGCATCAACCACGATCGTCGGGAGTTCTTCCGGTGCCGCCTGATCGGGAGGATCCGGGGCCGGTTCTTCAGTTACTGCAGGCTCCACCGACTCGATCGGACTGTCGGTCACCTCCGGCTCGCTTCGTGTGGCCTCAGACCCAGCTTCGCTCGTCGTCGGGTCGACACCGACTACCGCCGGGTCCGGGGGAAGATCGGTGGTGGACGTTACCGGTTCAGTCTGCGTTGCGGCTTCTTCCTCGTCAGGTGCCTGTGGCGTCTCTCGAGGTTCTGTTTCTGTCGGTTCTGTGGCATCAGCCGTGCGCTCGGGGAGGCGCTGGGTATCAGGCTGATCTTCATGCTGTTCTTCCTGGACGGGCGGTTCGACGGGCGCAGCCCCGGGTATCTCGTCCATGGTTGCAACCGGCTCGGTGATATTCAGCAAGGTTGCGCTGTCGGCCAGTGTGTATTCACTTTCCGGCGGAGCCGTCGGCAATGTGTCGGTGGCGACCCGGGTGGGTTCGAGCTGTTCGACAGCCTCGAAGACTGCCGCCACCAGACGGGTATGCTCGACCTCCCATCCGGTGGGTCGCGAAGTGGCTGCCGGTTCCCCCGGTTGTTCGACGACCGGGGGGACTTCACCGGTGGCGAGTGCGGGCTCTGGATGCGCAATGGCTGCCTCGGGTGGCGAGGATGGCTGGCTTTGCACCTGGGTCGGTATTTGTGCCCGGTAGGGCTGATAGGCGAAATACATCCAGGCCACCGGAACGGCGGAGATCACGGCGATCGCCAGTAGCGCCTTGCCCTGCAGGTGTTCGACGCGCAGCAAGCGGGCTCGCAGGCGTACCATCAGTGCCGGAGAAATCGGAATCAGGCGAGCCGACCGGCGCTCCGGGGGGCGCCGAATGTCGGCTGTATTGCCATCTTCGTGCCGCGAGGGTTCCTGCGTCAGCGTCTTCTCGGTGTCTTCCTGGCCAGTGCGAAATTGGCGCCATGCCTCGTGAATCGCTTGGGATCGCGGCGTCAGCCAGCCCGAGTCGTCCGGATGGTGGTCGGGGTGAAAGGCTGTCATCAGACGCCTGAATCGCGCTCGACGTTCCTTGTCGGCGATCCCGGCATCCACGAAGGCCCGTTGCAGCACCAGTCGGCCACAGTCAAACAACTGGTGGTCGAGCCGATGGAAGATGCTGTTGGTCAGATCCGGCCGTTCACGCGGCGTCCCTATGTGCCGGATCAGCTCGCGGGCACCAGCGCGCTCGCTGCCCGAAAGCCAGTTGAGCACGGCGTCGAGCTCGGCGACATCGAACCGCTGACCGCCATCGGACAGCATGCGATTGGCGAGCTTCCGAATGTCGATCGGATGATCGTTCATGGCCGCGGCGAGGGAAGATTCGAGGTGAGCGTATCATGCCCGTCGCCTGCATCGATTTCCAGGGGCAGGGGCTCGGGGACGGTCAGGCGCCGGAGTTCCAGGGCCGCCAGCCACAGACTGCCCTCGATATACCGGTCGAACGCGTCGGTGCGCGAGCGCATGACCCGAATGGACACGGTGTCATCGGGCTGGTCGATTTCCAGCTCGAGGGTGAAGGGTTCCCAGTCGAAATGGCTGGACGGCAGTTCGAGGTCCTTGCGGCCACCTGTTTCATGGGCCTGGGCCCGTATCCATGGTAGTGAGCGAGTGGTCAGTCCGCCTCCCCGCCACCAACCAGTCAGCTGGTATTTTCCGGCCTCGGGCACCGGAAAGCTCACCCTGAGATGCCGGAATCTCGGGTTTTCGCTGCCATCGAACTCCAGGCGCAGGGCATGGGCGGGCTCGTTGTTTTCTCCAGGCTTGTGCCAGGGCGGAGAATCGATGGTCTCGCGCGTGAGCCGTGCGCCATCCGGCATTCGTGTGCGCCAGTTGAATGCCGGCAGGCTCTCCAGCGGCAGGTGAAAATGGCCGACCGGGATCGCGCCGGGCTCGTAGGCCGGGTCCAGTCGCTGCCAGACGGCCATCACCTGGCGACGGTCATCGTCGCGCATGGCCGTTGCCAGGTAGTCGCTGACAACGCGCTCGCTGGGCTCGCGTGGCTGTTCCAGACGTTCCCAGACAGCGTGGGCCAGGGCGACATCGCGCTGACGATTGGCATGACGCATGGCACTCTCCAGATAAGCCTGACCTTCGGGCAGTACCCGGTCGAGGCGTTCCCCGGGATCGTCGATCCAGCGGCGGGCAATGAACAGAACACGGCTGGTGAAACGCGACCGGCCCTCAAGCCAGAGCCTGAGGTGGTGCTCAGCCAGTTCGCGGTCCTCGGTTGCCAGCGCGAGCTGGGCTGCCTGCCAGTGCACCATGGCATTGCCGGGCTCGCTGCCGACGGCTGCCGACAGGTGGGCCATGAGTTTTTCGTGCGAATCTCCCTCGTGACGGGCCATGGACGAAAGCAGCAACCATGCATAGGGATCGTTCGGGTATCGAGACAGCTGGCGAAGCATCGCTTCCTCCGCGCCACCCGGGTCGATCCGCCAGCGAGTCTGCAGCACGCGTGTCAGCTCGCGTGCGGCCAACCCGCCCCAGGGCTGCCGATCCAGCGTGTCCTGAAGGCTGTTGGCCGCATCGACTCGATCAATGGCGCGCCAGGACAGATACTCCGACAGGGCGATGGCCACGGCCGCCACGGCAGCGACAGTCAGCAGAAAGCGCGCCACCATGCCGTAATAACCGTCGGGCGGGTCAGGAGGCCGAAGTGCCGAGTCTTCCCGCAACCTGCGCGTCTTCCTCGTCTTCACCCTCATAGTTGTAGTAGTACGACGAGTAATAGGCATACTCCGGGCTGTCGAGATCGACGCCATTGAGCACCACGCCCAGTACCGGTGCCTTGACCTGGGACAGGCGCTTGATGGCCACGCGGAAGTTGTCCTTGGCCGTGATTCCGGCCCGGGTCACCAGCACGACACCATCGACCTGGCGCGACAGGATCATGGCATCGGCCAGCCCGAGCGTCGGTGGTGAATCGAGGATCACGTGGTCGAACGCGCGGCCGCAACTGTCCAGGATGCGGGCAAGCCGATCGGAGCTGAGCAGCTCCGCCGGGCTGGGTGTCGAGTTGCCCGAAGGCATGATGAACAGGTTCTCGACATGGGTCGGGTGAATCGCCGAGTTGTCCCTGCCGGTGTTCTCCGACAGCGCGATACGGTTGGTCAGTCCCGGTGCGCGGAAGCAATTGAAGTCGCGGTGCACGCGCGGCTTGCGCAGGTCGGAGTCAATCAGCAGCACTCTGGCGCCATTCTGCGCCAGTACGGTCGCCAGGTTGATCGCCGTGGTCGTCTTGCCTTCGGCCGTGCCCGCGCTGGTCACCATCAGTGTTCGCGGCATGCCTTCCGGCGTGGAGAACATCAGGCTCGTCCGCAGTGAGCGGAAGGCCTCGGAGACGGCCGACTTGGGATGAACGGCGCTGTAGTGACTGACAGCACGCTCGGCATCCTTTGATCGTTCCTCGCTCTTGCCACGTTCTTTCTTCGCGCGCTCTTTCGAGCGCAGTTTGACGATCGGCACCATGCCGAGCACGGGGCGGTCAACAAGACGTTCGATATCCTCGACCCGGCGAATCGAGCTGTCCAGGAACTCCAGCAACAGGGCCAGGCCCAGTCCCCCCATCAGGCCGATCATCAGCGCCATGGCGAGATTGCGCGGAATGTTGGGGTTGAAGGGCGCCCCGGCCACCTGCGCACGTTCGATCACGGAGATGTTGTTCTCCTGGATGCCGGCGACAACGCCGATTTCCTTCATGCGCTGCAACAGCCCATCGTAGAGTTCCTGGTTGGTCTGGAACTCGCGTCGAAGAATGTTGTACTGCACGGCCTGCTCGTTGAGTGCCAGAATTCGCTGTTCGCGTTCGGTGATAGCCTCACGCAACGCTTCGGCCTGGGCCTCGAGATTCTCGTGCCGACCGATGATGTTGCCAACGATGCGTTCCTTTTCGTCGGCGATTTCCTGTTCCAGCCGGCTGATGCGGCTGCGGGCCTCGGTCATGGCCGGATAGCCTTCGCGGAACCGCTCCGACAGGCTGACCAATTCGCTGTTGGCCTCGACCAGGCGCTCGTTGAGGCTGCGCAAGACGCTGCTTTCGACCACCGGATCGAGGTGGTCGATTCGGCCCTGGTCGATCAACTCACGCCAACTGGCCAGTTTCACCAGTTCGCCCTGGATTTCGTCGTGCCGCTGGCTGAAGCGGTTCATGGCCACCTTGGCCAGCTCGATACGCTGATCCAGGTCGGCCACGTTGCGATCACGAGCGAAATCGTTCAGCGCCTGGTCGGAGCGTTCGAGCGCGATTCGCATGTCCTCGAGTTGTCCCTCGAGGAATTCGCGCGCCTCGTTGCCGGCATCGTAGCGTCGCTGCAGGCTGGTCTTGATGTACTGCTCGGCCAACCCGTTGGCCATCCGGGCGGCGAACTCCGGGTCGAAGCCGGTCACACGTATGTTCACCAGTCGCGAATCGCGGATCGGCTCGACTTCGATGCGGTTGCGAAGTCTCCCGGCGGCAGCCGGTGCCGGGTCATGTTCGCGGCTGGATGGATTGCCAGAAGAATTGCTCGCGCTGCCGGAGCCCGGCGTGATCGCCTGGCGCACGGTACGCAGCAGGGATCGGAGCTCGCCTCTTACACTGCGCTGGCGAACCTCGCCGCTCAGTTCCGGGTGGTCGGCAACATCCTCGGCGCGAACCACTTCTTCGGCGAGCGCCCGGCTACCCAGAATACGTTGCTGCGAGTTCATGAACAGATCTTCGCCGCGCCAGCCGCCATACTGCGGCTCGAAGTCCCGGATATTGAGAATCTGGGCGCTGGGATTGATCTCGATGGTGGTCGTCGAACGGTATTCCGGCACCATCAAAAGGCTGGAAAGCAGGGCAGCGGTGACCACGATGGCCGTTACGCCGGCAATGGTCCACTTGCGCTTGATGACAACACGCCATAGCTCGCGCAGGTCGATGCCTTCCTCGTCATCCACCTGGCCATTGAGCACGGGATCGTACAGGGTCATCTGCCGGCTCTGATCACCAACTGCCTGCAAATGCTTCCTGCGCTCCTTGTCCTTGCCGTCCGTCATCGCCTATTCACATCCAGATCGTTCCAGTCCACCTACAAGTAAACCCCAAAACACTCGAATCCATCTCCCAAAACCCCTTACCCCTTTATCCCCTTATCCTTAATCCCTTGTCCTAAATCAAAGCGGCCTGAACCCCAACATCGCCATCGGCGTCACCACCCGGATGAATCCCTGCCAGCCAGCGCGCAGTCCGCTTGTCTCGACCACGATCACGTCACCACTCGCCAGTCGGATATCCTCGCCGGGATTGTCGCGGATCTCGTTGTAGTTGGTCGCCTTCTGCTCCCACTCGCCGGTTTCGGAATTGCGCGACAGTACGTAGATGCGTGAGCGTGCGGCCTCGAAGGACAGTCCGCCGGCCTCGGCCAGCGCTTTGAGAACGGTGGTGTCGGTGCGCTGTCGATAGGCACCGGGTCGTTCCACGGCACCTTCCACGTACACGAAACCGCCCCGTGGCACGTTGATCATGGCCCCTTCGCCCAGCACCAGGTTGTAGTCATCGGAGTTGCGCATAAGGTTTTCGATATCGATGATCAGCGTGCGGGTGCCAAGCTGGCCGGAATCCGGGTCGCGGATGCGATCGGTCAGGTAGATGTTACTGCCGGCTTCACTGCCCAGGCCGCCGGCCATTGCAATCGCTTCGATAAGCGTGGTTTGACGACTGACCGAGTAGACCCGCGGGTTGGCGACCGCACCGATCACCGTGAACTGCTGGCTGCGATACTCGGTGACCTCGACGGTAACCTGTGGGTTGCGCAGGTACTCCTCGTCGTAGGCGTCGGCAATCACGTTTTCGACCTCGCTCAGGGAAAGCCCCGAAACCGCGACTTCACCGACCAGTGGCAGCAGGATGTTCCCGGCGCCATTGACCCGGTAATCACCCGACAATTCATCAACGCCGAAAATGCGAACCTTGAGACGATCTTGCATGCCCACGCGGTAGACCTGGTCGGCCGAGCCTTCCACGGCCATCATCAGCAATTGCTCGTTGATGTCCTCTACCCGCTCCTGGGCTTCCATTTGCTGCTGAAACTGCTCGAGGCTGGTTTCGCCACCGACCTGGCTCGCATCGCGTGTGGCACAACCACCCAACAGCAGCAGGGTGGACAGTGCCAGCAGCAGGCCCATCGGACAGGCGGGGCAGCGAAAATCGATGGACGGATGCGATTCGGCACCGAGTCGAACGGAGAGAGTTCTCATTGGTTTGTCATCTACCAGTAGCTTGGGTCAACATCACGCTTCAGGGGCTGACCGGATCTGGCGGATCGAACGGTGCGTCATCGTCGTCGGAGAAGAATACCTGGTAAATGCCGGTACCAATGGCAGCACCAATCAGTACGCCGCCCGCCCGACCGGCCATCATGCCCCGCGCCATTTCTTCACGGGCCCACCAGGCGATGCACGGCAGTTCGTCGCTGTCTTCCATGTCCTCTAGTTGTGCCCTGATTTCCTCGGGCAGCTCGATTTCGGTGACCTCGAAACTGTCAGGCCTGAAGAGGACACGCTCCCCGGGCTGTGCCGTGTGCTCAACGGCACGATCGACCGTTGCGCCCTCGAGGATGCCGGCCTGGACGATCACTTCCAGTTCATCGTCGCCGATGACGTTGAGCAAACCGGCGGCGTTGAGACCAAAGCACGGTTCGAGTTCGCTGTCGGGAGTCGCCAGATTGACGAAGCGATGCTGGTTGACAAGGACCTCCACGTCCTCGCCTTCGATGGCGTAGAGCATCATGCCGGAGTCGAGATCGATCACGACACGCTCTTCATCGGTGCGGACCGAGGCCTCGGTGCCGGCGAGAAAGGCGAAGCTCTGGCCAGCATCGAGTGTTAGCAGGGCCGTGCCGTCACTCACTTGGATACGATCACCGGAAAACCAGGTGTAGGTCGTATTGGCAACACGTGTCGTGACGATCCCGTCGGTCTGGCCGAGTTCGGCCACGCCGCGAACCTCAAGCTCGCCCATCGGCGCCTGGGCCATGATGTTGCCGGCCAGGAACAGGCCAAAGACCACGAGTGCAATTCGTGCTGCGAAGTCGGGAAATCTGGAATACATGGGTGCCGCCCTTTGGTCTGAGTGGTGTTCACTGGCACAAGCAAGCCCGCATGTGAACCTTGTCACGCCTGTCTTTTTGATGCTAGCTGACTTGTCGGTTAGCGTCAATGTCATGCTTGACATCATGCTTCTCCTTGCTTTAATTCAATGCCCTTATTGATCGACGAATGCGATTCCATAGTGATTTTGCGCCGACACACCGGGCAAGGGCTTCTTCGAGCCGCGTCGTGTCAGGCATGCGTCCGCTCACCAGTGCGCGCGGAAATTCCTCGCTGAGCAGTCGCCCGACCTCCGGGCTGGTCCAGCGATTGATGACCTCGCGGCCCGGCGCGATCGCCGGAATGCGACGACGATCCCGGTGCGCATCGGAAGCCACGAAGTGAATCAGTCCCCGGGCGATCATGTGATGCGCGGCATTTTCCACTTCGGTTCCGAAGGCGCCCGTGCAGGATTGCGCCGTGACCTGGGCAAGACAGCCCATGTCGATCCATTCGGCCAGGCGCTCCGGTTTGCGACGCAGTGCCGAATTGCGCTCCGGGTGCACGATCACCGGCACCAGGTCGAGCACCATGATGTCTTCGAGTATGGAGGTGGCACCCATGGGGATGGTATGCACCGGCAACTCCACCAGCACGGCCTTGCCCCGATCGGCAACGGTCATGGCCGTGCCATCGGCCAGTGCCCGCGGCAGTTCCGGCACCAGGTGACATTCGGCACCCGGCAGGACGTCCAGCTCGATTCTCTCGCGCGCAAGCTCGGATCGAAATTGCCGCGTCTGCTCGCGAACCCGTTCGGCCGGATTCGTGTAGACGCCGTTGAGGTGGTGGGGCGTAAGCAGTGATACGGCTATGCCGCCACGTACCGCGATTCGCGCCATGGTCAGCGCCTGTTCCATGGTCTTGGCACCATCATCGATCCCCGGCAGCAGGTGGCCGTGCAGGTCGATCATGCCGGAAAACAGCCGTGCCGGATCATTGCTCATGACTGCAACACGCTCGCGACCTTCCTGATGAATTCCTCGCCGTCACTTCGGGCCTGATCCGGCCCGACCTCGAACTGCCCGGTGATCGCTGACGTGATCTCGTCGATCGACTCGGCGCCGGCATCGATTGCCGTCATGATCTGCAGGCCGGTCGGATTCATGGTCAGCAACTGCTCACCGTCGACGTCGAGGACCACGCCGCTGCCATCATCGAGCGGATTGATCGTCAGGCGTCCCGAACACAGGGCTTCCCGGACCACTTCAACGGCCATCAGCAAAACTCCTTGGCTTGATCAATCATTGATCAGAATCCTGGCATTACTCATCCCGCTGTTTCTCCCAGCACGGCATCCACGTTCGTCTTTTCGACCGGTTCGCCAATTGCGTGGCCAAGATCGCCTCTGCACAGCGATGAAAAAGGCCCGGTTTCCGGTAGCACCACGAGCCGGACTTCGTTGTTCCGGCACCACTTCTCCAGCCGCTTGCGCTTGTGCCTGTTGGGCGCGAATGTCAGCCAGAGCTGCCTGATGCGATGCACCGCGTGGACGGTGTCGAGGTCGCGTTCGGATCCGAGCACCTTGCGACCCATGATCTCCCGGCCGCGCATGCGATTGTCGTTGTCGTCGAAAAAGCCGACGACCTTTGCATCCGGAAAGCCCTGCTCGAACAGCGAGGCGAGGGCACCGCCGCGACGCCCGCCGCCGTAGATCGCCACACGTACCGAGCCGTTCGTGTCATTGTCGCTGGCGCGTCGTTTCAGTTGGCGCCAGCGTTCGCGGTAAAAGAGTCGCCCGCCGGTCATCACCAGGAACGTCAGCACGATCATGAGCGGGCCGAGCAGCAGCGAGGCATCGCGATGAAACAGGGCCAGCATCAGCATGTAGGCAATGGTGACGCCGACGACAACCATCGCCGCCAGCCGGACCACGCCGAAGAAACTGTAGTGGCGCACCGGCTGCCGGTAGATCCCGCCGATGAAGAGCACCGGAATGATGACCAGCGGTAACAGCCAGACCCCGGTCAGGTAACTGTCCCAGAACCTTCCGGTCGGCATGCCTTCGAAGCGCAGCATATTGGCGCCCAGCCAGGCGGCCTGGATGGCCACCAGGTCGAAGCCGACGTGGATGCCGCGATTGCGGATCAGGCGTCGCCAGTTCACGGCCTCGGTAATGCTGCACCACAGCCCGCGTACGATCCACATCAGATCGGTGAACACGTTGCTGCGGCTGAAGTAGTCGATATCGTTGCGTGCCTTGGCCGGAAACAGTTCCTCGCGGTAGAACTGCTCCGGGTCGCGGTCGGGCGGATACATCTCCGACTCGTTGCGGAAAGCGACCTGGTTGGGTCCGAAAATGCCCGGAGTGAAGTCGTGAACACGGGTGAAATCGCCGGTAAACAGGTCGGCGAAGTTCAGGCTCTCCGGGCGCGGCCCGACAAACGACATCTCACCCTTGAGGATGTTCCAGAGCTGCGGAATCTCGTCGAACTTGGAGCGTTCCAGAAACCGCCCGAGCCGGGTCATGCGCGCATCGCCCGCCAAGGTCACGCCGGCACCGCCGCTGCCCCACGAATCCGGAAACTTGCGAAACTTGTGAATCCGGAACACCTCGCCGTCGCGCCCCAGCCTTTTCTGGGAAAAGATCACCCGGCCCGGCGAATCGAGTTTGATGGCCATTGCGATCAAGGCGATCAGCGGTGCTCCCACGATCAGTCCACTGACAGCCAGCACGATATCGATCAATCGTTTCATCGGTCTTCCCCCTGGTTTGCTGTTTCCTCCCGCATCAAGTTCCCCGCATCGGGAAATCATCCCCGTCAGCCATATCCTGGGCCCGGGTAAAGTCCTCCGGCCGGCCAATGTCCAGCCATTGACCGGTGTGGTGGTAGACATGAGCCGGCTGGCCGTCGTCGAGCATCTGGTACATCAGATCGTCGAAGCCGAATGGCACGCCGGAAGGGATCAGGTCGAGAATGCCGGGCTCCATGCAGTAGATGCCCATGTTGACCTGGTAGGAAAGCGTGGGCTTTTCGCGAAAGTCCTGGATCTGGTGGCGGTCGCAGGACTCGATCACGCCCATGTCCACGTGGACCTGCTTGTCGGTGGTCCCGACCGTCAGCATGCCATCGTGGCCGTTGTGAAAATGAATGAACGAGCGCAGGTTCATGTCGGTGATCAGGTCGCCGTTGAGCACCAGAAAGGTGTCATCGAGATGCTCGCGCACCAGGCTTAGCGCACCGACCGTGCCCAGCGGCTCGGTCTCCTCGCTGTAGGTGATCTGCATGTCCCAGCTTTCGCCGTTGCCGCACAGTGATTTGATCAGGTGGCCAAGATAGCCGGTGGTAATGAGTACCTCGGATATGCCGTTGCGCCGCAGCCATTTGAGCAATAGCTCGATTACAGGCAACTCACCCACCGGCATCAGCGGCTTTGGCAGAATGAGCGTGTACGGCTTGAGGCGCGTGCCTTTGCCGCCTGCCTGAATGACTGCTTTCATGGATCCCCCACTGCTGGTTGGTTCTTTTTGTTCTCTTTTAAATGTGACATGTCTCTCACTTCTATGTCAACCCAGCCCTTCAAGCGGTAGGCCTCGTAGCCCACCAGTTCGTGAAATGCCACCCGGCCGAGCGCCGCACCGTGCTCTGACGGCAACCAGCGCCGCCAGTCACGTTCCCGATCGCGATCGATCCGGAAATGCCCGGCGGCCGGGATCGGCTCCAGCCCGACGGCACGGAAGGCGCCCACCGAGCGTCGCATGTGCGAAGCCGAAGTCACCAGGATCATGCTCTCCAGCCCGTGCTCCTCGAGCAGGTGGGCGATATTGACCGCATTTTCCCTGGTGTTCATGGCTTCGGTGTCCAATCGCATTGCATCGCCGGGTATACCCATGTCAAGCAAGAATTGTGCCCCCGACTCGGCTTCCGTGATGCGCCCCTCGGCACGGTTCTCTTCACTGGTTCCGCCGCTGAGGACGATGGTGTTACTTCTGTCAGCGTGAAAAAGCCGCGCTCCGTACCAGTAGCGATTGGCGCCGGGTGTCACCTGGGGGTAGGGGCGAGATGGCGATGGGCCGTGGAAACCGCCGCCGAGGATGACGATGGCATCCGCCTTGGGCACCGTCTCCACGGCGTGCAGATCCCATGGCGCCTCCAGCCAGCCGACCAGAAGCTGCCCGAATGCCGGCATCGACCACAGCCACAGCCAGGCCAGCGCAGCCGCCAGCCCGTAAAGCCCGATCCGCCGAAAACGCCAGAAAGCCAGCACCAAAAACAAAACCGCCGCCAGCATGCCCGCCGTCAATGGATAAATCATCTACCTATTCTCCCTAAGATGAACTTCCCATTCCCCGAATGACGTCCCCCGAAACCCGCAACCCGGAACCCGGAAACCCGATCCTCGCGCCGAGATGCAGAGGCGCCGAGAAAAGAAAAAACGAACCTAGTTTCTCTCAGCGTCCCCGCGCCTCTGCGCGATCATTCCGCGAAGCGAAGGCAAACCTCGTCCCTCGCACCTTCTCCCCTTCTCCCCTTCTCCTCTTATCCCCTTATCCCCTCATCCCCATCACATTTTCGAATCCAGATACCTCCCGGTCTCGAGATGCTGAAACCCCGGAATCATCTCATGGAACAACGCCACCAGCTCCGGCTTGTCCCAGGTCGCGCGATTTCGCATGCGCCCGATTTCGGCAAGAAAGCGCTCGAGCTGGCGCGCATCGTAATCGGGCAGGTTGCGAATCACCCCGATGGTGTCAAAACGCGTCAGGTCCGGCACTTCAGCGTCAGTGTAGAACTCCTCGAAATCCTTCTCGCCGGTGGTATCGCTGGCAAAGAAATAGACCGGCCAGCGGCCGCGGGCGATCAACTCGGCGGCGCGGTCACGCGCCTCGTCCTCGCTGTCGCACTCATGGGGCTCGTAGCCATGGGCTTCGAGAAAACGCACGGCGATGTCGGAAAACCGGGTCAGGTGCAACGCCTCGCTGAGTTTGGGGAAAAAGATGTCGCGGTTGTCGCCGAGCAGGCAGGAACTGAGGCAAAGCTCGCCTGATTCCTTCGGCGTGACGAAATAGCGGCGCACATCGTTGGGCGCGGGAATGGGCTGGCGCTTGACAAAACGCTGGTTGAAACTGTGCAGCAGCGAGCCATCGGAAAAGGCGACGTTGGCGAATCGCGCCGTAGAGATCGGCACCTGTTCGCTCTCGCGCACCAGAAACATCTCCATGATGCGCTTGCTCGCGCCCATCATGTTGACCGGATTGGCCGCCTTGTCGGTGGAGACGCAAAAATACTTCCGCGCCCCGCCCACGCGGGTCTTCTCGATGGTCGATAGGGTATTGAGAATGTTCACCTCGATCATCCGCATCAGGGTGAACGGATCCTTTTCCGAGCGCACGTGCTTGAGTGCCGATAGATTGAGCACGTAGTCGTAACCATCACCGGCCGCCAGCAGTGCATCGAACTCCGGCCGCCCGCAATCGATCGCGAAGGTACGGAAATCACCATCGATGTAGCCCAGCGTCGAACGAATGTCGCGCACCAGCTCGACCATGTTGTTCTCGGAGATATCGACCACGTGCAGCACCCGCGGATTGCGCCGAAAAATCTCACGCACCACCGCCTGCCCGATCGACCCCGCACCCCCAATCACCAAAAACCGCCCATCCGCCACCATCCCCGACAACTCAGCCTCA
>SKSJ01000225.1 GCA_007123055.1 Wenzhouxiangella sp.
CGCACGTCGATTGACATGGCGCGGGACGGCGAGCAGTTGCTGCTGGTGACCTGCTACCCGTTTGATGCGTCTGCCCCGGGCGGCCCCCTGCGGCTGGTCGCCAGTCTTCACCCTGCATCCACAGCACCAGCCGAGGAACGCATATGACCACCCTGACCATCGATGAACTGAGTCGGTCGGCGCGGCGCGCAATGGGGCTCTCGTCTTGTGCGACCCACCTGGAGGAGACGGATTGCGATGCGCAAGCGCTCGTCATGACAGGCACCACCCATCAATGGGATAATGTGGCATTGAACTCGAAAGTCCGGAGCCTCGAGCAGGTGAGCGAAGCACGACGCATACCGATTGCCGTGAAGAGCGGCGAAAAGATCCGCAAGCCGCAAGGCTTTACCGCCATTCGTGACGGCATCAAGGCCCGGGCCGGCAGCGAACCGGCGCCGATCGGCCGCAAGCCGAAGTGGCTCAGGGCCCGACTCCCGCAGGGCGGCAAGTACGAGGAGGTGCGTGACAACGTCAACACCCATCGGCTGGCCACGGTCTGCCAGGAGTCCAAGTGCCCGAACATCGGCGAGTGCTGGACCAACGGCGTGGCCACCATCATGCTGATGGGCGATGTCTGTACCCGTGCCTGCCGTTTCTGCTCGGTCGATACCGGCAATCCGCGCGGCTGGCTGGACCCGGAAGAACCGGCTAATTCGGCCGAGTCGGTACGCATCATGGATCTCAAGTACGTGGTGCTGACCTCGGTGGATCGTGACGATCTGGACGACGGCGGTGCCGGGCACTATGCGGCCTGTATTCGCGAGATCAAGAAGGTCAACCCGCAAACGGCCGTCGAGGCGCTGACACCGGATTTTCAGGGGCGTCTGCACGATGTCGAAACCGTGGTTGATTCGGGCCTGGAGGTGTTTGCCCAGAACGTCGAGACCGTTCGCCGCCTGACCCACCCGGTCCGTGATCCGCGCGCCGGCTACGAACAGACGCTCAAGGTACTCGAACACGCCAAGCGCCACCGCCCGGGGGTGCTGACCAAGACCAGCCTGATGCTGGGCCTGGGGGAAACCACCGAGGAAGTCATCGAGACCATGGACGACCTGCGTGCCATCGGCGTCGATATCGTGACCTTCGGCCAGTATCTCAGGCCGACGGTCAATCACCTGCCGGTTGAACGCTACGTCACGCCCGAAGAGTTTCGTGAACTCCGTGAAATCGGGCTGGAAAAGGGGTTTCTCGAAGTGGTTTCCGGTCCACTGGTGCGATCCAGCTACCGGGCCGACCGCGTATTCGAAAAGAACAACTGCGGCATCGATGACAGCGCCGCCTGATGGCACGAGGCCTGGATGCGGAGGCTCGCGAGCGCCTGCTGGAGCGGCTCTCAGCTTTGCTTGACCAAGCCCGCGTGCAACGGCGCACGCTGACCTACCTGGAAGTGGCCGACGCCCTGGCCATTCCCTCGCCACAGCGCATTCACAAGACCGCCCGCCTGGTCGAAATCCTGCTCAAACGAGACGCCGAAGCCGGGCGTCCGCTGCGGGCGGCACTGGTCACCAGCCGCACGCGCCCGGGTCGGCCGGCGGAGGGCTTTTTCGATCGTGCCCGCCGCCTGGGCCTTTTCGACGGGCGTGATCCCGATCATTTCCATGACGCCCTGCTTGCCGAGTTGTTCGACTGAGCCGGGAGCGCGAATCGTTGTACACTCGTTCGGCGCCGTCGGCGCATTTCCAATCTGCCAATTCGTGAATCTGAATGAACAAGACAATACCGTTTGTCCTGCTGGCTGTCGTGTGGCTGGCAGGCTGTGACCAGGACCGCACCGAAACCATGACCACCACCGAGCCGGAAGCCATCGCCGAACAACCCGAGCCCCCTGTCGCCGAGCGTCGCGACCAGGTGGTCAGCGCCCCGGGTGGGGATCGGGTCGATCCGTGGTACTGGCTGCGCGACGATGAGCGCGCCGATCCCGACGTGCTGGGCTACCTCGAAGCGGAGAACGCCTACGAGGAAGCCATGCAGGCGCATCTGTCCGGCCTGCGAGAGCAACTCGTCGAAGAGTTGCGCGACCGTATCGCCGAAGAGGATTCGACCGTTCCCCGTTTCGATCGTGGTTACTGGTACTACACCCGCTTCGAGAAGGGCCATGAGTACCCGATCCATGCCCGCCGCAAGGGCAATCTGGACGCCCAGGAAGAGATCCTGCTCAACGTTAACGAAATGGCCGAGACAGAGGATTTCTACCAGGTCGGCGGCTGGGATGTGAGTATGGACGGGCAGCGCCTGGCCTGGCTGGAGGACACCGTCGGTCGACGCCAGCACCGGCTGATGATCAAGGAAATCGACAGCGGCGAGATCGTGGATACCGGCATCACCGGCGTGTCCAGCCTGGCCTGGTCGGCTGACAACGACGTGCTCTACTACGTCGAGAACGAGCCGGAGACCCTGCGGTCGTGGCGAGTGCGCCGTTACCGTGTCGGCGAGGGCGGTGCCGGCGAGCTGGTCTACCAGGAAGACGACACCGCCTTCTACACTCGCGTCTCTCGCACCAAGTCGAACGAATTCAATTTCATTTACCTGCGATCTACGGTGGCAAGCGAAATGCACGTGGTTGACGCTTCGGCAACCGACGCTGAATTCGAGGTGTTCTATCCCCGAGAGCGTGATCATGAATATGCCGCCGACCATCTCGGTGGACACTGGATCATTCGCACCAATCACCAGGCGCCCAACTTCCGCATCATGAAAGTGGGCGTGGACGATCACGCCGACCGTGATGCCTGGGAAGACGTCATTGCCCATGACGAGGACATCTTCATCCATGAATTCGACGCCATGGAGAGCTTCCTCGCTGTCGGCGAACGTTCCGAGGGCCTGCGCCGCATCCGTATTCACGACTGGGAATCGGGACGTTCCGAACTGCTCGATTTCGAAGAGCCCGCCTATGCCGCTTTTCTGGGGGCGAATCCGGACCAGACCGCGGCGACCCTGCGCTATGTCTACACTTCGATGACGACACCCGACTCGACGTGGGAGCTGGATGTGGCCAGCGGGGAGCGCACACTGCTCAAGCGTAACGAAGTGCCGGGTGGTTTCGATTCCGAGGACTATGTCACTCGTCGGGAGTGGGCCGGGGCGCGTGATGGCACCAGGGTGCCGGTGTCCATACTCCACCATCGCGATACGCCGCTCGACGGCACGGCGCCGCTCTACCAGTACGCTTACGGGTCCTACGGCCACAGCAGTGATCCGACCTTCTCCACCGGGCGGTTGAGTCTGGTGGATCGTGGCTTCGTGTTCGCCATCGCCCATATTCGCGGGGGGCAGGAGATGGGGCGGCACTGGTACGACGATGGTCGAATGTTGAACAAGATCAATACGTTCACGGACTTTGTCGATGTGACACGTCACCTTGTCGACGGGGGTCTGGTCGATGCCGATCGGGTATTCGCCATGGGTGGTTCGGCGGGTGGATTGCTGATGGGCGCGGTGATCAACATGGCGCCGGAATACTACCGGGGTGTGGTCGCACACGTACCCTTCGTCGATGTCGTGACCACTATGCTCGACGAGTCCATTCCGTTGACCACCAACGAATACGACGAGTGGGGCAACCCCGTCGATCCTGAATACTACGAGTACATGCTGTCCTATTCGCCCTACGACAACGTGCGCGAGCAGGACTACCCTGCCATGCTGGTCACGACCGGCCTGTGGGATTCCCAGGTACAGTACTGGGAGCCGGCCAAGTGGGTTGCGAAACTGCGTGCGAAGAAGACCGACGACAATCCGCTCCTGCTGCACACCAACATGTCGGCCGGTCATGGTGGCACGTCCGGGCGATTTCGACGTCTGGAACAGACGGCGGCCGAGTATGCGTTCATACTGGATCTGGCCGGATTGAAGTGAACGACTGACAAGTACGAGGGGAGGGTTGCGATGATGAATGTATTGGGCCGCACGATGCTGCTGGCGAGTATGGCCGGCATGTTGCTGACCGGGTGCGCGACGATGTCGCCGGAAGAGTGCGCCGTGGCCGACTGGGAACGAATCGGCGAGATGGATGCACGTTCGGGGCAGGGCATGAGCTATTTCGCCCGTCGCGCCAGCGACTGCGCGGAGGCCGGTTACCCGGCCGACCAGTCTGCCTGGACGCGCGGCTGGGACGTTGGCATTACCTGGTTTTGCACACGCA
>SKSJ01000014.1 GCA_007123055.1 Wenzhouxiangella sp.
AGCCTTGAGAGGCGGCGCTCGAGTTCATCGAACGTTTTCGCATCGGTGACATTGGCGCCGGGATCCAGGGTCAGTGTAACGTTGGATTCGGAGGTCGAGACCTGGTCGACCGACAGGCCCATGTCGCGGAACACCGCAAAGGCGTCGGCCAGGAAGCCGACCTGTTGCCACATGCCGATGTCTTCCAGCGAGATCAGCGTGATGCCCTTGCGCTGGACGATGGCCTTGACCTGGGCGCCGTGTTCGCGTGCATCGGGTGTGATGCGAGTGCCTGCGATGTCCGGCCGGGTCGTCTGCTTGAGGTGCAGTTCAATGCCGTTGTCGGCCGCGGGAATCAGCGAGCGTGGGTGCAGGGCTTTGGCACCCATTGCGGCCAGTTCCTGGGCTTCACGGTAACTGACCAGTTTCAGCAGGCGCGCGGCCGGGATGTGGCGGGGGTCGGCGGTGAACAGGCCGGGCACGTCGGAAAAGATGTGCACCTCATCGGCTCCCAGCAGGGCGGCGATCAGGGTGGCCGAGGTATCCGATCCGCCGCGGCCGAGCAGCACCGTCTCTCCGGCGGCGTTGGCGGCGACGAAGCCGGGCATGACCACCACCGGCTTCATGGCGGCCAGGCGCTGTTGTACCTGCGGGTCGGGAGCGGTCCGGCACTCGGCGGAGAGAAACTCGGCCCGGCGGCTGCGCCTGGCGTTGGCTTCGCTTGTCAGTATCTCGCGGGTGTCGAGCCGTTCGACAGTTACCCCCTGTGCTTGCAGACAGGCGGTGGCCAGACGGCTCGAAAGCAGCTCGCCCATGCCCAGAATCCGTGCATCGCGGGCCGGGTCGTCGTTGCCGTCGTCGGAGTCCAGCAGTTCTCCGAGCGTTGCCAGTTCCTCGTCGAGCAGATCGGTGGGCAGTCCGAGTTTCTCGAGAAGAGCTTGATGGCGCTGGCGGATCTCTGCGCACACGGTGTCGGCCGGTTGGCGGGTTTCAGGTCGGGTTTGCGCTTCGAGCAGGTCGGTAATACCCTTGAGCGCAGAGACCACCACGATGACCTGACGGTTATCGTGGAGGCGGGTTTGCACGTGTTCGGCGATCAGCGGCCAGTTTTCCGCGGTGGCGACCGAGCTGCCGCCGAATTTGCAGACCAGGAATTGACTTGAATGAACTGGATTGATGGACATTGTCACTTGGGGTCAAGGCGCTGTAGGAATAACCGGACCGGGGTCGTGAGTTCCGGTGCTGGAGTGACCGGAACGAAGCCGGGTGACACTAAATGACGGCATTTTACGCTATAAGATTGTGATGAGCAGTGTTTCGCCAGCTACACAGGGCACGCGATCGGTCGGGATAACGGATGTCGGGCGTGTGCGGGGGGAGAACCAGGACGCGATTCTGGCCGACGATCAATTGTGCCTGTGGCTGGTGGCCGACGGCATGGGAGGACATGCCGGTGGCGCGCGTGCCAGTACCATTGCCCGCGACACGGTCCGCAACCAGGTCGAGAGCGGTGCCGAACTTGGTGATGCCGTGATGGCGGCACATTATGCCGTGCGTGCCGAGCAGCGTGATCACCCGGATGTCGGCGACATGGGGACCACCATTGTCGCTGCGCTCGAGGGGGATTCCGGGGATTGCGAAATCTGTTGGGTGGGTGATAGCCGCGCCTATTGCTATTCGCGTGAGCATGATTTGCTGGAGATGCTGACTGATGACCACAACGTGGCCGGCATGCTCGTCGCCTCGGGCGCCCTGAGTCCCTCCGAGGCCGCACGTCATCCACAGCGTCACGTGCTGACCGATTGTCTGGGCCTGGCCGGGGAGGAAGAGCCCCGGTTGGGTCGGCTGTCACGTCAGTGGCGGACCGGCGACGTGCTGATTCTCTGTTCCGACGGTTTGAGCGGGGAACTCAGCGACGACGAGATCCGCACCGTGATGCAAGGTGACCCCGACCTGCAGGAGGTGGCCGATCGGCTGCTTGCCGGTGCCCTGGCAGCAGGGGCGCACGACAACGTCTCGCTGGTTCTGGTCAATGCACCCGCGCAAGTGCCCCGAACCGGTGCGCGCTGGCCCTGGCCGTTTGGCCGTCGAGCCGGGCGGTAAGGGCCGTGCGCTGTATAGTAAGATTTCAAGAGTCGTCGATGAGGGCAATTAGATGAGCAGCAACGAACAGGATCCGAACCGCAAGTCGCGCCGTCAGAAAGATGCCGGACCGCAGGGCACGCAGGTCTTCAGTCGTGACGAAGTCGGAAAGCTGCTCGAGGAAGCCGCGCCGGAGAAGGAGCGCGTCGACGGTGCGGAATTGCGGGGTGCCAGCGAGTCGGTCAGCGGGCAGGCCTATGCGCTGGCTGGAACCACCATGGTCGTGGGCCGGTCACCCGATTGCGCGATCCGGCTGGAGGAAGCGAGCGTCTCTTCCGAGCATGCGCGCCTGGTGCGTGACCATGACGGTTGGCGAGTGGTCAACTTGCTGTCCACCAACGGTACTTTCGTCAACGACAAGAAAATTTCCAACGCGGCGATCACCGACGGCGATCATGTTCGCTTTGGCGGCGCGGAGTTCGTCTTTCACGATCCCGAGGGTCGTCGCAGCAAGACTGCCCGCTCCGGAGGTTCCGGCGTAATGCGATGGTTGCCCTGGGCTTTGGGGGCAGCAGCCGCGGTGGTCGCGGTGATCTGGTTACTGGGGGCGCTACGCTGAGTGCAAGGTGTCGCCGTCAGCCCGGCGGCCCCTTGAATGTGCCCAGAACGACCACGGTCTTCCCGGAAGCGCGGATCATGCCCTCTTCCTCCAGGTTCTTCATCACCCGGCCGGCCATTTCCCGCGAACAACCGACGATACGGCTGAGTTCCTGACGCGTGATCTTGATCTGGGTACCCTCGGGGTGAGAGATCGCGTCGGGTTCCGAGCACAGGTCGATCAGCGTTTTGGCAATGCGGCCCTGGGTGTCGAGGAAGGCGAGGTGGTAGACCTTGCGGCGGGTATAGAGAAGGCGTTGGGCCAGCTTGGAACCGATCGCGGTCAGGATGTCGACGGCATATTCGCGCAGCTCGTTTTCCAGTGCTTCGCGCAGTCGGATATAGGACACCTCGGCCACTTCGCAACGCGTGCGGGTGCGAACCAGCGATTCGCGCTGGTTGGGCTTCATGAACAGGCCCATTTCGCCGATGAAGTCGCCCGGGTTGAGGTAGCTGAGGATCAACTCCCTGCCGTCGTCCCCTTCGGTGGAGACCGAAACCGATCCCTCGACGAGGTAAAGCAGGCTCTCACCGGAGTCGCCGGGTCGCATGATGGTAGTCTTGGCCGGATAGTGCTGGCGCTGGCAGATGCCCAGGAAGCGGTCCATGGCTTCCCGATCGATGGGATAGAACTGAAAGTCGCGCATGCTGTTCCCGATTCGTTAGTTTTTGATGGAATGGTCCGGGCCCGCAGACGCCCCCTTCGAGCGTGACGAGCTACTCAATTCTGCCGTGTGCGGACGCTTTCGTCAAACCTGCATGAAAGTTGCCAATATTCCTGTTGCTGAGCATCGCGGGTGGAAACGAACGGGGTTGATGGTTGATAATCCGCGCTCTGGCTCGTTTCTCTCAGTTTCCCGGTTCATTCATTATGGTCTCACGCCGCATCAAGCTCCACGGTTTCAACAACCTGACCAAGGCCCTCAGCTTCAATATCTACGACTTGTGTTACGCAACGTCGGAGAGTCAGCGGCAGGACTATATTGCCTACATTGACGAGGCTTACAATGCCGAGCGCCTGACCCAGATCCTGACCGACGTCGCCTCGATCATCGGTGCCAACATCCTCAACGTGGCACGCCAGGACTACGAGCCGCAGGGCGCGAGTGTGACCATTCTGATCGCCGAGGAACCGGTGGAGAATGCCGACGAGGCCGGTTCGGCCGCGCCCGGGCCCCTGCCGGAAAGCGTGGTGGGACACCTGGACAAGAGTCATATCACCGTCCATACCTATCCTGAAAGCCATCCTCACGATGGCATCTGCACCTTTCGCGCCGATATCGATGTCGCGACCTGCGGAGTCATTTCGCCGCTCAAGGCGCTCAATTACCTGATTCACAGCTTCGAGTCCGATATTGTCACTGTCGATTACCGGGTGCGCGGATTCACCCGTGACGTGCGTGGTCGCAAGCACTTCATAGACCACAAGATCACCTCCATCCAGGACTTCTTCAGTCGAGACACCAAGAAGGCCTACGAGATGATCGACGTCAACGTCTACCAGGAGAATCTGTTCCACACCAAGATGCGCCTGAAGGACTTCGACCTCGACAATTACCTGTTCGGGGTTGATGCCGACGAGATCGACAAGCGCGAACGTGCGCGCATCGAGAAGCGACTGCGCAAGGAAATGCAGGAGTTGTTCTACGGGCGGAATATGTGAAGGGGTGAGGTGAAAGGTGAAAGGATTTTGCGGGAATCGGAAATCCGGGAACCGTATGAATGCCCGCCTCAGTTCACGGTTGCCTCCTCGGTCGCTTGCTTTGCCAGTGGATCGTTGATGGCGCCGACGATCCAGTCGCGGACATTGGCGGCCTCATCAACTTCCATGCCGGTACGGCTGGCCAGCTCGGCGGCAGTGATGGCCGAGGTGTCCTCGTCTCTGGCCAGGTAGCCGTTGTCGTTCAGCCACTGCTCGAGCTGGTCGGTGACATCAGCGCGGAATCGCGATACCTGGCCTTTTCTGAGGGCCTCCAGCAAAAGTTGCGGGTGCCCGCCCAGTTGCCCGGCCAGTTCGATGACCCGGGGCATGAAGGTTTCGCTGATCAGGCCGCTGGCCTGCACGGCGGCGGCATCGACCGGCCGGTGGTGGCGGCGACGCCAATCCTCCATGATGATGGCTGCCGCTCGGGTACGGCGTCTGAGCAGGGCGCGTTCGGATTCAGTCAGCAGCTGGTCGTCGATTCGGGCATCGAGGTAGGCACCCAGCTCACCGACACGTTCGAGTTCTCCGTGAATCAGTCGTGCAGTCAGGTCGAGGTTGTCGTTGAGCAGGTGAAAAACGCTGACCATGCCGCTGCCTGCCCAGGGATTGATCGGTCCGATGCCGGCGCTCGTGGCCCACTCCGCGGGACTCATTTCGCCGGGATCGGGCAGCTCCACCTTCTTGCGTTCACTGCCTGGCATGCGGGTGTCCAGTGGCTGGACCTGGCCCTTGCGGACTTCTGCCATGTCGACGACGTGCGGGGCAGGGCCGTCGCCGGCCCAGGCCGCCCAGGCGGTGGCTTCGTCACCCTGCGCGGTGAGGTAGAACATCTGCCGGCCGCCGCTGCAGATTTCCTGGACTGACTCGACGATCAGTCGATAGCGGTCGGGGTCGGAGGTGGTCAGAACTTCATCCATGAACACCGGCAGCGGTTCACGGTTGCGCTCGGCCTGTTCGATCCAGGCCAGCCTGAGCGCGAGCAGAAGCTGCATGCGGGTGGCGGTCGACAGTTGCGTGATCGATCGCGATGCTTCGGCCCGGGTGTCGAAGGCCTCGAAGCGTTCGCCGTTGAAACGAAGCCGGTAGCGGTGCCGGGTGAAGCGTTCGAACCAGTGGGTTGCGTGGGCCAGGGCCGCCGGTTCGTTATCGGCCTGGTGAGCGGTTCGGACGTCCTCGACGAGCACTTGCCCGGCATGGGCCAGGAGCTGGGCATTGCAGTCGTCCTCCAGCGACTGGCGCTGGGTCTCCAGTTCGCCGGACAGGATTTCGAGATCGCGGCGCTTGAGCACATCCTCGTGGCGGGTGTGTATGGCCGCGATGCGGCGATTGAGATCGTCGCGGCGAGCGGCCTGTTCGTTGAGTTCGTCACGCAGCCGCTCGAGTGCTTCGCGTTGCTGTTCCCGCGCCTTGACGAGCAGGTCGTCCTCGGCTTTCAGGCGGTTCTCGAGGCGGTTGACCTCCAGCGATCGGTCGCGACGCTGCTGCTCCAGCGTGCGCCACTCCTCGAACTGTTCAATACGACGGGTCAGGGTTTCCCGGTCGCCGATCTTCAGTCCAGCCTGTTCGAAGATCTCGTCGTGCTGCCGGGACAGGCGTTCGATGTCAGCATCCAGTTCCTCGAGGCGTCGCCGCTGAGTGCGGATCTCGTTGTGCAGTTCGGCATGGGCACGAATGCGGGGCGCGAGTTGGTGAACGAGACTGGACAGTTCGCGACTGGTCGGCGGCTTCTCCTGCTCCAGGCCGTGGCGGGCGAGCAGCTCGGCCGACTCATCGGCCAGCGCCCGGTGCCTGTCGCGTGCGCGCTCGGCGGCTTGCTGGTGGTGGACCATGTCGCGCCCGGCATTCTGCCAGTCCTGCAGGTTTCGGCACCACAGCAGGAAACCGGTTTCCATGCGCTGTTCGGCGCTCAGTCCGAGATGGCCGGCATGCTCGGCGAGCTTGGCTCGTGCCTTGTCGAGCGCGTCGCGCTCGCTGTTGAGACGTTCGCGCACCTCGCCGGCGCGAGCCTGGCGCACGCTTTGCACGGTGGCGGCCTCGAGTTCGCGTTCCAGTCGTTCGAGCCGGGATTCGACCTCACTCTCGGTCCATCCCAGCGGGGCTTCGACGCCGGTTGCTTCGAACATCATTCGGGAGCGACCCAGCTGGCGAAAACGATCCACGAAGCGACCAAGCAGTCCGAGCGGTACACCGACGGCCAGCAGGATCAGCAGAATGAGTTCGGGCACCACCTCCACGTCCTGCGGGCCGAGTACCCGCCAGGTGGCAATCAACGCGGCCAGCCCCAGTCCGCCCCACAGCCAGCCTTCCAGGGGCGTGAGTCGACAGTACTCCAGCCAGTCGATCAGAGCCTGGCGGGCGCGCCTGAGTTTGTCGTCCGAATGCTGGCTGGCGGTGGCCGGAACATGGTTGCGCGCCAGTTCCCCGGACAGCGTTCGCACCTTTTCGCGCAGGGTCATGACGCGATCGACCAGCTTCTCGAATTGTTCCAGTTCTTCCTGGCTGATCTCGTGTTCCGGTCCCGGTTCCTTCTCACCGAGGCGTTGCGCAGCGGCCGCGCGATCTCCCCGGGCTTTCTCCAGTCCGTTGTCGAGTTGTTCGATCTCCCTCTCCAGGCCGGCGAGCGCGTCTCGGCCTTCGGCCAGTTCTGACTGCAGGACCTCGAGCTGGTGCGGGTCGCTGGCGCCGGTTTCGGCCAGCCGGGTTTCGGCCTGTTCCAGCGCGCGGCTGGCGAGCTGTCGTTCCTTGCGACGTTCGTCGAGCTGGGCATCGACCTGGTCGAGTCGTGTGAGCTCGTCACCGCGCAGCCGATCCATGCCACCTGGATATTCCTCTATCAGGGTGCTTTCCAGCGCATTGCGGCGGGCGATGGCCTCGGCCAGCGCCAGCGCGTCTTCGCAGGCACGCAAGCGGGTGGTGGCGTCGGCAGTGTTTTCCAGCTCCCGGTTGAGCCGGGAGAGGGTTTCGATTTCCTCGTTGAGCTCGGCGTACTCGTCTTCCTTGGTGCGAATGCGTCGGGTCAGGTCGGCAAATTCGCGGGCACGCTTCTGGGGCCGGGGCGGGATGGTCAACGGAGCTGCGGCGAGTACGGCATCGAGGTCGTAGCCGCCGGCCAGCATGGTGCGTACCTGAGCGGCGATATGTGACTCTGTCGTTCCGAAATCGACCAGGTCTTCCGAGCTGATCAGGTAGGCGCCCAGGCTCTCGATGCCAGGCAGTTGCGGCGGTGGAGCCGGCTCGCCGTCGTCGAGCCAGGATACGGCCGAACCGTGGCGCTCGCAATCGAGTGTGCGGTCACCGATCTGCCAGCGGCCGTGAAGGTGACAGAAATCGGGATACTCGCCCGGGTAGAGCAGGGCACGTACCGCCCGGATGACGCTGGACTTGCCCGAGGCGTTGGGCCCGGTGATGAAGTTGACCGCATCGGGCTGGAACCGAATGGTGAACGGTTCGTCGAGGCCGGCCAGCAGTCGGATGTCGAGACGTTCGAGCTTCACTTGGTCGCTCCGCGCTGGTCGAGCAGGCGATTGAGTGCGGTCAGTCCGGCCTTGTGCAGCCAGTCGGCCACGTCCTGGTCGTCCAGCCCGCGATCAAGGTCGCGAAACTCGCGCGAGCGAACAACCGGATCGAGTTGTCGCCGCCCCAGTTCGATCAGGCGCCGGTACTCGTCACACTCGGGGGCCTTGAGCGCGATCAGGCGACGGGCCAGCAGACCGCAGGGGTCGTTCTGCCTCGCCAGGCGCTGGAGATCGATCGCCGGCGCGGTCGCCAGTTCGGCCTTCTGGATGAAGCAGGCAATCCCGCTTTCCTCCCAGGAGCGACTGTCGCTGGCCAGTTCCTCGGCAACCTCGCTCAGTGCCGATCCCAGCGCTGTGCTGCCGGTGAGCACCAGGCGCAGTCCAAGTGCCTCGGGCTGGTAGTCCAGGGCGTTGAGTCGGCCGACCAGGGCGCGGCATTCCGCCAGCACCCGCTCTCCGAGTCGTTCGGGCTGTTCGAGTCCGCTGCAGTCGATTTCCAGGCATTCGTAGCGCAGCGGTGCGAGCGGCAGCTGGTCGGCGACGATGGCGCCGGAATTGACCTGAACCAGCCAGGGGCCGCGCGTCCCGGTCTCGGAGGCACGCAGCGCCGTGACCGATCCGAGGTAGCCGATCGGGCGATCCTCGTCGAGTCGATCAGGTTTGTGGATGTGGCCGAGCAGCCAGGCATCGACCGGCGCCCTGGCCAGCGCTTCACCGGATACCGGCGCATGCGCACTGTCGGCCTGGTCGCGATCGCAGTGCAGCAGGCCGATCACGGTTCGGTCGCGACGCGCGCTGTCGAGTGTATCGAGCGGATTGTGCCGAACCTGCGGCTGGGGGAATGACCAGCCAAGCACGGTCAGGTCATCAAGGCGGGCTTCCTCCCACTCGCCGTCACGTCCGAGCAGGTGCAGCTGGTCGATTTCGTCAGCCAGGCGTGGCAGAACGTGGGTGTCATGGTTGCCGGCCACGGCCAGCACGGGGATGCCGGCGGCGGTCAGTTGCTCGATGCCGGACTTGAGCTGACCGTAGGCGACGAAGAAGTCACGACTGCGTTCGACCACGTCTCCGGCCAGCAGCACGCCGTCGACCTGGCGCTCGACGGCTTCGGAAACCACTCGCCGCCAGGCCGCTTCCGGCCCCAGCCGTGCCTGCCTCTCACGCAGATCCTCGGGCAGGGCGGTGGGCGGTCGGCCCAGGTGCATGTCACCGACGGCGAGCAAGGTGGTCATTCATTCGTGGCCAGCAGGGGTTCGCGGGTCAACATACTGGATTGATCCGGGATCGACAAGGTTGGCGGGACTTTTGCCGGGAAACCTTCAAATCACTAGCACCACATCCGAACCAAATCCGAATGACCGAAATATCAATGTTCGAAACGGCGGGCACTAGTCCATTGAGTGATCGGCTTCGGCTGCTTCCAGTTCCTCGGCGGCGGCCAGCCACTGGGACTCGAGTCGCTCGGTTTCGGCCTTGAGCTTGTTCTGGTGCTCAAGCAACTCATGCAGTTTTTTGCCGGCATCGTCCTCGTAGAGCGCCGGGTCGGCCAGGGCGGATTCGACTTCGCTCAGTTTCGAACCGGTCTCGTCGAGTTGGCGATTGAGCTTGTCGACACGGTTCTGTAGCGGCTTGAGACGGGCCCGGCGTTCTGCCTGGTCGCGGCGGCGCTCGCGCCGGGCCGCGGCGCTGGTGCCGGGCGCATCCGATGCACCTTCGCGCGCGGGCTTGTCGGCGCGGCTCTGTTCGGCCAGCCAGCGGCGGTAGTCGTCGAGGTCGCCCTTGAACGGGGTGACCGAGCCGTGGGCGACCAGCCAGTAGTCGTCGACGGTGTTCTTGAGCAGGTGGCGGTCGTGCGAGACGGTGATGACCGCCCCCTCGAAACCTTGCAGGGCGAGTGTCAGCGCATGCCGCATGTCCAGGTCGAGGTGGTTGGTGGGCTCGTCGAGCAGCAGCAGGTTGGGAGACTGCCAGACCAGCATGGCCAGCACAAGGCGCGCCTTCTCGCCGCCGGAAAAGTTGCCGACCGGGTCGGTCGCCATGTCACCGCGAAAGTCGAAGCCCCCGAGAAAATCGCGCAATTTCTGTTCCGGTTTGTCTTCGGCGATGCGTTGCAGGTGCAATAGCGGGCTGGCCTGGCCGTCAAGCTGTTCGATCTGGTGCTGCGCGAAGTAGCCGGCCTTCAACCCGCGTGCCGTGGTGATGCTGCCGGCAAGCGGTTCGAGCTCCCCGGCCAGGGCGCGCACCAGCGTGGACTTGCCGGCACCGTTGAGGCCCAGCAGGCCGACACGGTCGCCGGGCGCCAGGCTGGCCGAAACACGATCGAGTACCACGGTATCGCCGTAACCCAGCCGCACGTCGCGCAGCGAGACCAGGGGGTTGGCTGCCCGCGGCGGTTCGGGAAAGGCGAAATCGAACGGCGAGTCGGCATGCGCGGGGGCAACCTGCTCCATGCGTTCGATTGCCTTGATACGGCTCTGCGCGGCTTTCGCCTTGGTCGCCTTGGCGCGGAAACGGTCGATGAACTTCTGCATGTGCGCGATCTGGCGCTGCTGCTTTTCGAACGTGGCCTGCTGGTTGGCCAGGCGCTCGGCACGCTGGCGCTCGAATTCGCTGTAGCCGCCGGCATAGCTGTTGAGCTTGCGGTGCTCGATATGGATGACCGATTGGACCACCGCGTCGATGAAGTCGCGGTCATGCGAGATCAAAACGAGGGTGCCGTCGTAGCGCTTGAGCCAGTCTTCCAGCCAGACCACGGTTTCCATGTCGAGGTGGTTGGTGGGTTCGTCGAGCAGCAGCAGGTCCGACGGGCTCATCAACGCGCGCGCCAGGCTCAGGCGAATGCGCCAGCCGCCGGAAAAGGCTCCCACGGGGTTCTCGTGGCTGTCGGCGGCAAATCCCAGCCCCGACAGCAGGCTGCCGGCGCGTGCGCGGGCGGTGTAGCCCCCGACGTCGGTCAGATGCGTGTGGGCCATGCCGATGGCTTCACCGTCGCCGCTGGCCTCGGCTCGCTCGACTTCACGCTCGACAGAGCGCAGGCGCTCGTCGCCGTCAATGACGTACTCGATGGCCGGCCGGTCCAGTTCGGTGATCTCCTGGGCCATGTGGGCCACGGTCCAGTCATCCGGTATCGAGACCTCGCCGCCATCCACGCTCAAGCGGCCCAGCAGCAGGTTGAACAGACTGGTCTTGCCGCTGCCGTTGGCGCCGATCAGTCCGACCTTGTGACCCGGGTAGACCGTGGCCGAGGTGTCTTCGAGCAGCGGCTCGGGGCCGTGGCGCAGGGTGATGTTGGAAAGTTGGATCATCTTTCGAGGTCAAAGGTGAAAGGTCAAAGGTGAAAGGAGTGAGTACTACGCACCATCTTCCCGGTAATCGGTGGCCAAAGGCTGGATGCCCGCCTTCGGCCACCTTTTGACGAACAAGCCAACTTGCCGACCCCGCATGGCCATGGTGGTGCTGCATTGACTAATGTCGTTTTGTCTTTTCGTCTTTTCGTCTTTTCGTCTTTTCGTCTTTTCGTCTCTTCGTCTCTTCGTCTCTTCGTCGTTTCGACGAAGTTGTCGCACCGGAATTGGCACGGGGATATTCGGTACAGCGTCTAGTGTTTTGACCAAAAGACAAAAAAACAAAAAAACAAAACGACCAAGCGACAATCTCTGCCACAGCTTGTAACGGCTTTCCAAACCTAGCGACCACCATGCAGTTCAAGTCGACTTGGCCTCGGAAGCCTGCTCCCCCGCCGCCTCGTCGATCATCACCGCAATCGCGCCGTCACCGGTCACGTTGCAGGCAGTACCGAAGCTGTCCTGGGCCATGTAGAGCGCGATCATCAGTGCCACCGCGGTTTCGCCGAATCCGAGCATGGAGGTCAGCAGGGCGATGGCCGACATGACTGCCCCGCCGGGTACGCCGGGGGCGGCCAGCATGACGATGCCGAGCATGAAGATGAACGGCAGCATATCCCACAGGGACGGCACGGCCAGGGCATCGTGCAGCACCATGACCGCCACCGTGCAGGCGACGATGGTGATGGTCGAGCCGGCCAGGTGGGTGGTGGCGCACAGCGGCACCGTGAAGCTGGAGATCTCGCGGCGCACGCCATTGTTGCGCGTCGATTGCAGCGTGACAGGGATGGTGGCGGCGCTCGACATGGTGCCCAGCGCGGTGAAATAGGCGGGCAGCATGTTGCGGATGAGCGTGACCGGCGACTTGCCGGCCCGCAATCCGGCGATGGTAAACAGCACCGAGATCCACACCCAGTGCAGTGCGATCGCCAGTACCAGCACCACCCCGAAGGTCCTGAGAGTTTCGAAAACGGTTCCGGAGGCCGCCAGCTCGGCGAACACGCCGGCGATGTAGAACGGCAGCAAGGGGATGATGACCACGACCAGCAGTTTCGAGATCACGTCGCGGCCCTGGTCGAACAGGCCCTTGAGCTGGTGGGCATCGGTGGCGGTAATACCCAGGCCGAAGATGAAGGCGGTGGCCAGGGCGGTCATGATGCCGAGCAGCGGGGGAATCTCCAGCTCGACGAAGGGCTCGAGTACAGCGCCGTTTTGCGGCGGTGGCGCGGGAACGCCGGCCGAGAGCATGGGTACGACCACGGCCGCGACGAGGAAAGCCAGCACGCCGGCGACGATGGTCGAGAGGTAGGCCGTGCCCAGGGTGCGACCGAGCAGTCGTCCGGATTCACGTGGCAATCCGGCAATGCCGCTGGTGATGAAAAACAGGATTAGAAGCGGAATGGTGAAGAACAGCAACTCGCCGAACAGCACCTTGAAGGTGAGCAGGATGCGGGTCATCCACTCCGGGGCGAACAGCCCGAGGAGGATGCCGAAAACGATGCCGGCGATCAGCTTGAGAATCAGTTTCATCGGTGTCTACCCTTGGTTCTGTTTGTTGTTGACTGCGTGAACCCACGCCGGCAGCCGCTGCCAGGTGGCGCGCAGTTCGGCGCTACAGTCTCGGTGATCCGGCACCAGTTCGGCAACCCGTCGCCAGAACCTGGGCGAGTGATCGAGGTGTTCGGTATGCACCAGTTCGTGCAGCAACACGTAGCGACATGTCGCCGGCGAGCATAACAGCAGGCGTGCATTGAGCGAGATATTACCGCTTGCCGAGCAACTGCCCCAACGGCTGCGCTGGTTGCGGACGGTGACCCGGCCGATCCGGAAACCGTGCCGCTCGGCCAGTTTGCGGGTTGCGGGCACCAGCAGTTCGCGTGCCCGTTGCTTCAGCCAGCGGCGCAAGCGATCGGCGACGAGGGAGTCGCGATCGCCCGGATCGGTGCCGGCCGGCAGCAGCATCTCGAGCTGCTTGTCTTGTCGTTTCAGCCGCGCCTGTTTCCCGGAGCCATGGCGATAGCGAACTGGCCAGGATTCCTCGAATGCCACCAGGTCAACGCGGGCCGGGCGCATGCCGCAGATCGCCGGGTCCAGCCTGGCGCGCTGCTGGTCCAGGCGTTGCCGCACCTGGTCCAGCCAGTCCGAGCGTTCAGCCAGCAGCCTCGGTACCTGCGCTGGATCGAAGCCCGGCGGAATGGTGACGATCACGCCTTCATGCGGATCGACGCGCAGGCGGACGCGGCGAGCGCGCGGATGGGTGCGGATGCGGTGGGGGATGGGCGACAAGGTAAAAGGTGAAAGGTGAAAGGTGAAAGGTGAAAGGTGAAAGGTGAAAGGTGAAAGGTGAAAGGTGAAAGGTGAAAGGTGAAAGGTGAAAGGTGAAAGGCGGGCGGTGAACCAGTGTTGTGCCGGGCTGGCCACTCTCGCGGCCCTTCCATTGGTCACTCACCCTGAACGAGGCCGGAAAGCCATCCCTCCTTTTACTTTTCCCCTTTTACCTTTCCCCGTCCCAAAAAACAACGCGACCCGGTGGGCCGCGTTGCTTGATCGTGGCGCAGGCCTTTCGGCCGCCCCGTTAATTCCCCAACAACGGGGCGATCACCAGGCTGACGATGGCCATCACGTTGATCAGGATGTTCATCGACGGGCCGGAGGTGTCCTTGAGCGGGTCGCCCACGGTATCGCCGACCACGTTGGCCTTGTGGGCTTCCGAACCCTTGCCGCCGAAGTGACCTTCCTCGACGTGCTTCTTGGCGTTGTCCCAGGCACCGCCGGCGTTGGCCATGGTCAGCGCGAGCAGCACACAGCCCAGCAGGCCCCCGCCGAGCATGCCGCCCAGTGCCTCGGCACCCATGCCGAAACCGACCACGACCGGGCCGAGCACGGCCAGGGAGGCCGGCAGCAGCATGCGCTTGATGGCCGAGGTGGTGGCAATGTCGACACAACGCGCGGCGTCCGGTTCGGCATTGCCGTCAAGGAGGCCGGGAATCTCGCGGAACTGGCGACGGATTTCCTGGATCATCTCGAAAGCGGCGTTGCCGACCGCGGTCATGGTGATCGAGGCGACCAGGAACGGGAACAGGCCGCCGATGAACATGCCGATCAGCAC
>SKSJ01000140.1 GCA_007123055.1 Wenzhouxiangella sp.
CCGCCCTGATCCGCCGCCATCTTCCAGCTCCTCGGCGCCTCGCGGTCGCGACGCGGCGCCAGTACGCCAGGGTCGTTCTTCCGAACGCCGTCGCGAACGGCAACGCGAGCACTGAACCCCATCGGTGAGTTTTACCCGAGCCGGTTGAACCGGTAAAATAAACGGCTCGTCAGCACCTTGCGTTCATTCCCATGCATCACCCGGACTCTTTCGACGTCATCGTGATCGGCGGCGGTCACGCCGGCACCGAGGCCGCACTGGCCGCGGCGCGCTTGGGTGCGCGCGCATTGCTGGTCACCCATTCGATCGAAACGATCGGGCAGATGAGCTGCAACCCGGCCATCGGCGGGATCGGCAAGGGCCACCTGGTCAAGGAAGTGGACGCACTCGGTGGTGCCATGGCGAAAGCGGCCGATGCCGCCGGCATCCAGTGGCGGCGGCTCAATGCGCGCAAGGGGCCGGCGGTGCGTGCCACCCGCTGCCAAGCCGACCGCGACCTCTACCGCCGTGCCATTCGCCGCACGGTCGAGGCGCAGGACAACCTGACGCTGTTCCAGCAGCCGGTCGACGACCTGATCGTCCAGGGCAATCGCATCGCCGGAGTCCGAACGGCCATGGGACTGGAATTCACCGCCCGCACCGTGGTGCTGACCACCGGCACCTTCCTCGGCGGCAGAATCCATATCGGCGAAACGCAGCAGTCCGGCGGTCGGGCCGGCGACGCCCCGGCCAACGCCCTGGCCAGACGCCTGCGCGAGCTGCCCTTCGCCGTGGGTCGGCTCAAGACCGGCACGCCGCCGCGCATCGACGGGCGCACGCTGGACTTCTCGAAGCTCGAGGAACAGCCAGGTGATGAACACCGGCCCGTGTTTTCCTTTCTCGGCAGCCGGGACGACCACCCAGAGCAGGTGTCGTGCTACATCACCCGCACCGGCGAGACCACCCATGAACTGATTCGCGCCAACCTCGAACGCTCGCCCATGTACGCCGGCCATATCGAAGGCACCGGGCCGCGCTATTGCCCGTCGATCGAGGACAAGGTGGTGCGCTTTGCCGACAAGACCTCGCACCAGATCTTTCTCGAGCCTGAGGGCCTGGGCATCAACGAGTGGTATCCCAACGGCATTTCCACCAGCCTGCCCTTCGATGTGCAGATCGAACTGGTGCGCTCCATTGCGGGCCTGGAGAATGCCCATATCACCCGGCCCGGCTACGCCATCGAGTACGATTTCTTCGACCCGCGCGACCTCATGCCCAGCCTGGAAACCCGGCACCTGGGCGGGCTGTTCTTCGCCGGCCAGATCAACGGCACCACCGGCTATGAGGAAGCGGCCGCCCAGGGGCTGATTGCCGGCCTCAATGCCGCCCGCCAGGCGCGCGATCTCGAACCGTGGACGCCACGACGTGACGAGGCCTATATCGGCGTGCTCATCGACGATCTGATCACCCAGGGCGCGCCCGAGCCCTACCGCATGTTCACCAGCCGCGCCGAGTTCCGGCTGCATCTCAGAGAGGACAACGCCGACCTGCGCCTGACCGAACGGGGCCGCGAACTGGGTCTCGTCGACGAGGCCCGCTGGCAGGCTTTCTGTCATCGTCGCGACGCCATCGACGCCGAACTCGAACGCCTGCGCGGCCTGCGTATCCCGGCCGGCTCGGGCCTGGCCGACACCGTCGGCACCACGCTCGACATTCCGGTGCGCAAGGACGCCACCGCCGAAGAGTTGCTCCGTCGCCCGGAAGTGACTTATGAATCGCTGATGCAGATCGACGATATCGGTCCTGGGGTCGAAGCCGACGACGTCGCCGAACAGGTGGCGGTACAGATCCGCTACGCCGGTTACCTCGATCGGCAGCAGGCCGAGATCGATCGCCAGCGCCGTGCCGCCGAACAGGTCATCCCCGAGGATTTCGACTACGGCACGGTCAAGGGGCTGTCGGCGGAGATCACCGAGAAACTGGAGCGCTCACGCCCGGCCACCATCGACCAGGCCAGCCGCATTCCCGGCATGACGCCGGCAGCGATTTCGCAGTTGCTGGTGTATCTCAAGAGGCATCGATCCGCCGCCTGAAAGGGCGCGGAGTTGACACCGGGTGGTACCGGCGCGGACGGGGCTCCAACGGCTTTCGGCGCTGACCACTCCTTGAGATCGGGTGGCGTTTGGTTGCCACTGAGATCATGCCGGTAGCGCTTCAGGAGCTTCGACTTCGATAATCCACCTGCCACTGACGGTTCGGAAACTCCGTGCTCACCGCCGAGCCGTTTCCGCCCCGCCCGCGCCGGCACCACCCGGTTCGTAAGGTTGGGAGCAGAAGAAGTGTCGGGCAAGGCCACTCGGCACCCTGCCATCCCACCTCTCACGCTGTCACTTTTTCTCCACGGCGTCGGCCGCATCCGACCAGGCATCGTGGTCGAGATCGAGGTCGGAGAATTTTTCCGGTTCGAACACGGGAACCTTGCCGGCGCGTGACTGCTGGTCGTAATCGTCCATCAGGCGGAAGCAGATCTTGACCAGCAGGAACAGGGCCGCCAGGTTGACCAGGGCCAGCAGCGCCATGGTGAGGTCGGCGAAGTTGAAGATGGTCTCGAGCTCCTGCATCGATCCCCACAGGATCATGACCAGCATCAGTATCCGGAAGACGATGAAGAACCACGGATTGTCCGGATTCATCCAGTACGACGCGTTCTCGCCCAGGTAGAAGTTGTATAGGATAGAGCTGAAGGCGAACAGCATCAGCGCCACGCTGACGAAGGTCTCGCCCCACGGCCCGACGTGCTCTCGCAACGCCAGCTGGGTCAGCACCACGCCATTGTCCACCGTGCCCATCTCGTGCATGCCGGCCATGACGATGATGAAAGCGGTGGCCGTGCAGATGATGGCGGTGTCGATGAACACGCTGAACGACTGCACGATGCCCTGGTTGACCGGATGCGGCACGAAGGCCACGGCAGCCACGTTCGGGGCACTGCCCAGACCGGCCTCGTTGGAAAACAGGCCTCGCCGGGCACCCATCATGATAGCCGCGCCGATACCGCCGCCAACGGCCTGCTCCAGCCCGAACGCACTCTGGAAGATGATGACGAAGACCGACGGGACCGCGGAAAGATTGAATGCCACCACAACCAGGGCGACCAGGATGTAGGCCACCGCCATGACCGGCACCACGATCTCGGTGACCCGGGAGATGCGCTGCACGCCACCGAAGATGGTGAAGCCGATGACGATGGTCAGCACGATGCCGGTGATATGGGTGGGAATGCCGAACGCCCCTTCCAGGGAGGAGGAAGCGGTAAATGACTGCAACGCAACAAAGGCCAGACCGAAAGTGAACAACAACAGCAGGGTGAACACCATGCCCAGCGCCCGGCTGCCCAGCGCGCGCTGGATGTAGAACATCGGGCCGCCGCGGAAGGTGCCGGTGCGGTGATCGCGCGTCTTGTAGGCCTGGGCCAGCGAACACTCGAAAAAGCTGGTGGCCATGCCGATCAGGCCGACCATCCACATCCAGAACACGGCACCAGGACCGCCCAGCGTGATGGCCACCGCCACCCCGGCGATGTTGCCGGCACCGACGCGCCCAGCCACGCTCAGCGTGAGTGCCTGGAACGAGGACACGTGACCGGTGTGATGCTTGAAGGCCTGCCCCAGGACCCGGAACATCTCCCCGAAATAGCGAAGCTGCACGAAACGCGAGCCGATCGTGAATGTCAGGCCGATGATGACCAGCACGGCAACCAGCACGTAGGACCAAAGAAACTCGGTTACGGCAGCAAGCATGAAAATCTCCTCAAATCAGGAAAGTATCTTGTTGTTGGATTGTCACTCGGGATCGTCTCCCAGCAGGCGCGACATGAACAGCCGGCGCTCCTCCTCGACCACGCGACGCGGGGTAGTGTACCGCGCATGGCCTCCGGGCTCATCCGGGTCGAACATCACGCCCCACAGGGGCCGCCGGCTCGCCGGATCGATGGCGTACCGAAAGTCACCGACGAACCACTGCTCATCAGTATCGTACTCGGGATAGCGAAACAGCCAGTTCGACGAGAAGTGGTCGAAGCGGCGCAGGTCTTGGCCGAGGCGACTGTCGGGATCGAACGGTTCGGGATCGAAGGGCTGAACCGACCCGCCCGGCCACAACCGTGA
>SKSJ01000128.1 GCA_007123055.1 Wenzhouxiangella sp.
CGGGTTCGCAGGATGCGCCACGATTCTTGTCTCAATCGTCTTTCAGATACTTCGCCAGCCAGTCGTGCACTTCTTCCCAGAAGTAGCGCGCTTCCTTGCCGTTCATGATCCAGTGGTCGGCGTCGTGGAAAACCAGCAACTTGGAGGGCACCTGCATGCGCTGCAGGTAGGTCCAGGCGGCAATGGTCTGGTTGAGAGGCACACGGTAGTCGCGCTCGCCGATGGTGAGCATGGTCGGGGTCGAGAACTGCTCGGCGTAGGTCGAGGGGCTCTGCTCTTCCCAGACATCGCTCTCCCACGGCGGGCCGGCATTCATGATCTCGCGATGGTAGATCGCGTCGCTGGTCGACCACTGGCCTTCCAGGCTGATCAGGCCGGCATGGCCGACCAGGGCATCGAAGCGGTCGGTGGTGGCCAGCAGCCAGTTGACCAGGTGCCCGCCGTAGCTGGCGCCGGTGGCCGCCTGGCGGTCGGGGTCGATGAAGTCGAATTGTTCGGTGACCGCGTCGGCCGCCTCGACGAGTTCTTCGCCCGGCGTGGCCAGCGGATCGCCCTGGATGTTGCGCGAGAACTCCGCGCCGTAACCTACAGAACCGGTGTAGTCGGTTCTCAGCACCACGTACCCGGCCGCGGCCAGCAGGTGCGGGCTCCAGCGCACATGATCGGCATCGAGTGAAGAGGTGAACGGGCCGCCGTGGATGAACAGCACCAGCGGATACTGCCTGCTCTCGTCGAAGTCCGGCGGCAGGGTCAGCCAGCTATGGATTTCCCGGCCCTTGCTGGATGTGAACCAGAAACTCTCGAAGGCCGGCCGGTCCAGCTCGGCGGCGCGCTCGGCGTTGAACTCGCTCAAGGTCGCATGCTGGCCGGTGGTCGGGTCGAGCCGCACCACTTCGGCCGGCACGGCCGAGCTTTCCCATACGGCGACCAGCCCGTCGTCGGTCGCCGTGAGGCTCGAGTAGACACCACTGCTTTCGGCATCGAGCACCTCGGCCCGGCCACCACCGACCGGCAGCGTGAACACTCGAATGCGACCGTGATCCATCGCGGTGAGATACAGCGCTTCACCGTCCGGGCCGATATCGAAACTGCTCACCGAGCGGTCGAAGTCGCCGGTCAGAACCTCGGCGTCGCCATCGGTGCTGCCGTCGCGCCAGGCCACGCGGGCAATTTCGGTGTGGTTGTAGACCCACTCGTTGATCGGCGAGTAGCTGCAGTAGAGCCAGTCGCTGTCGGGCGAGAACCTCGGGCCGGTGCAGCTGAAATCTTCGGCACCGACGATGCGCTCGGGCTCGCCGCCATCCACCGCGATCCGGTAGAGATGTCGACGCGTGGTGGCAAAGGCCGCCTCGTGCAGGTTCTCCGTGGCCGAGACCACCAGCGCCTCGCCGTCGGGCGTCCAGGCCGCCTGCAGCCCGCCGTCGTAACCGGGGCCGGAGACCAGTTCGGTGCCGAACAACAGGTCGCTCGGCTCGGCGCCGGCGCGCGCTTCCTGCACGAACAGCCGGGTCTGCTTCTCGTCGCGCCAGCGGTTCCAGTCGCGGATCGGGAAGCCCTCGTAGCGCGAGACATTGATGCCGCGCTCCTCTTCTTCCTTGCTGCGTTCCTGGTTGGCCTCGTCGTCGGCGGCATCCGGCCAGACACGGCTTTCGAAGGCGATGGTTTCGCCATCCGGGCTCCAGACCGGATTGCTCGCACCGGTCGACAGGTCGGTGATGCGAATGGCCTCGCCGGGGCCGCGCATGTCCATGATGTAAATCTGAGACTGCTCATCGTCCTCGCGCGTGGCCGAGAAGGCGATCTTGGCGCCTTCGGGATGCCAGTCGACGCCGCTTTCGCCGCTTCTGGCGGCGGTGAGCTGTCGCGGCGGCTCGCTGCCGTCGATGGTGATCAGCCAGAGATTGGTAACCGCGCCGTCTTCCTCGTAGGACGGTTCGGTGACCGGCACCACGGCGTGTCGCCCGTCCGGACTGACCGCGGGCGAACCCAGCCGCTTCATCAGCCACACATCCTCATGGCTGACGGCACGCAGCTCCGTGTCGGCCAGCGCCAGCGGCGAGACCAGCAGCAGGGCCAGGGCGTAGACAAAACAATGCTTCAACATCACTACCTCCGAAAATCGAGAATCGACCATACTAATGATTCCTCCGACACGGCGAAAGAAAGAATGGGGTGATGCCGTACTCACTTTCCGCCATTGCCCGAGCCTCCCGGCGACAGTGCGACAATACGCTAAGTATCGGCCCGCGAGATGAAGCACCACCATGAAACATGAATTCTGGAAGCAGCGATGGCAGGAAGACCAGATCGGCTTTCACGAAGGCCGGGTCAACCGTTACCTGCAGCAGTACTGGTCGCAACTGGGTGCGTCGACAGAAGAGACAGTGTTCGTGCCCCTGTGCGGCAAGGCCGCCGACCTGGCCTGGCTCAACGAACGCGGTCACCGTGTCGTCGGCGTGGAACTGAGCGATCTGGCCTGCCGGTCCTTCTTCGCCGAGCGCGGCATCGAGCCCGAGGTCACCCGGAAAGATCCTTTCACCCGCTACCACCACGACGGCATCACCATCCTGTGCGGTGATTTCTTCGAACTGACCCGCGAACGGCTCGACGGAGCCCGCCTGTTCTACGACCGCGCTGCCCTGATCGCGCTGCCGCCCGAAATGCGCGCGCGCTACACCCGTCACCTGGTCGAGTTGATGGGCGCCGAATCACGCGGCCTGCTCATAACCCTGGACTACCCCGAACAGGCCTTCAGCGGCCCGCCCTTCGCCGTGCCCGACATGGAAGTGCGCCGGCACCTGGAAGACCACTACAGCGTCGACCGCCTGCACCACGACACCCTCGGCCCCGACGATTCACTCGTCAAACGCGGGCTGGAATCCGGCACCGAAAGTGTGTTCGTGCTGCGGCGGCGCTAGCACCGACCGCGGCCCGAAAGGACGCATCGCCATTCAGCGGCGACCCGATGCGTTACCGCGTGCCTCCCCGCGTGGCTCCCCCAGCGCGGCTACCGCCAACCCCACCAGCGTCCAGCCAATGACGTGGTCGAGCACCGACAGCCCGAAATACAGTGCCGGAAAGTCGAACCAGTTCCACAGGTAGGCGTGCACCACGAACCCCAGCGCGAAACCGGCCAGGGCGAAGCGCCCGACCGAGCGAGCGTAGCCGCCGCCGCTGACAGCGAGTCGATATCCAATGTTTTCACAATGATTATCAATTTTCCAGATTTTGATAATCGTTCAGTCCCGCACCCGACAGATCCGGGTGACCCGGCCAGCGCGAACGTAGACCTGCAGCGTCTGACCCCGGGTGTAGAAGTCGTAGCGAATGCCGGCAGCGCCCCCTTGGCGGGTTTCGAGCTGCACCACGCGGTCGGGCTGTGAATCAAGCACCCGCCGGTCGGCGTCACCCACCTTGACCAGGCCGGCGGACAACCGCGCCGAGGACAGGGTGCACGATGCCTCGGCGGACAGCGCGAAAATCAATGCAACGGCAAGAACAATGGTTCGCATGGCGGTCTCTCCTGTCCGTGAAGTGAGTCAACCCGGCAACCCCCGGCGGCGTTATTCACTCTGGCCCGAGCTTGCGATATTGTCAGTATGCACAATGCATTCTCAATTACCGAGAAAACGCTCCATCCAAACCGTCAGGAATCGGGCTACCGTTTGTCCGGGGCCTCGCACGTGGACGGCCAGCACGGCGATCCTGATTCCTGTCGCCCCGGACTTGATTCTGGCACTATGATCTTGAATCTCGTCGCCCCGGAAATCGCGCAAGCGATTATCCGGGGCCTCGCACCGTGGTGCCGGCACGGCATTGAATGAAGCCATCAGGCCGTACAGAGCCACCGGCCTGCGAGATCCCGGACATCGCCTGCGGCGATTCCGGGACGACGATCTTGACTCCCGTCGCCCCGGACTCGATCCGGGGCCTCGCACGTGGACGGCTAACACGACACTCCTCCATTCAGTCGCACCGGACCTGATCCGGGACGACAGCCACTTGCCCCACCCCGCTTGCCGCCACCGGCCATTGAACCGGGAGCCGCCGGCAGGGATACTGCCCGCATGAGCGCAGACGAAAACAACACGCCAACCGAAGAATGGCCCGACCTAGCCGAGTTCAAGCAAC
>SKSJ01000200.1 GCA_007123055.1 Wenzhouxiangella sp.
GCCAGCACCACCCTCGAAGACCTGCCGGGGAGCTTCGACAGGCTGCTGGCCGGCGGCGGTCACGGTCGCACCGTCGTGCACATCGGCTGACGCCCCCGTAACCGGCGGCATTTCGGGTATGATTGGCGCAATCGCACCGAACCAGACAACAAGGGAGCAACATGGCCAAGATTCTGATCGTTGATGATTCCGAGACCCACCTTTACTCACTGCAAAAGATCGTCGAAGGCGCCGGTCACGAGGTTGTGACCGCGTCGAGCGGTGAGGAAGGCGTGGAAAAGTCCAAGTCGCACATGCCCGACCTGATCCTGATGGATATCGTCATGCCCGGCCTCAACGGTCTTCAGGCTACACGCAAGATTTCCAAGGACAAGGAAACGGCGCATATCCCCATCATTTTCGTGACCACCAAGGACCAGGAAACCGACCGTGTGTGGGGCATGCGTCAGGGTGCCGCCGCCTACATCACCAAGCCGGTGGACAAGAAGGAACTGCTCAAGGCGGTCAAACAGGCACTGGGCGACTGAACATGACCATCGCTGTCGGCGAACGTGTCCCGGAGGTCGAACTGACCGTCATGACCGCCGACGGACCAGCGACCCGCACAGCGACCGAGTTGCTCGGGGTCGGCAAGGTAGTACTGTTCGCCGTCCCCGGGCCGTTCACGCCCACCTGCTCTGCCCGGCACCTGCCCGGCTTCATCGAACTGGCTGAAGACATCATGGCCGCCGGCGTCAACCGTATCGTCTGCATGGCGGTACAGGATATTTTCGTAATGGAGGCCTGGGGCAAAGCATCGGGAACCAGCGACGCAATCGTCATGGCGGCCGATGGCAACGGCGACTTCACGCGAGCCCTGGGGCTGGAGCTCGATGCTACCGCGTTCGGGCTTGGACACCGCTCCCAGCGCTTCGCAATGGTGATCGAGGACGGGGTCGTACGCCACCTTCTGGTCGACGCACCGGGTGAATTCCGCGTCTCGAGCGCCGAGCACCTGCTCGGCAAACTCTGATAGCGTCTCCTGTCAGCTGCCGGGGGCTGCGGGGTATCGCACGGGATTGACGCCTTGCGGCTCGATCCAGCCGAGATGAAAGCCGATCCACAACATGACGACCAGGCCCAGCGACAGGCCTACGCGCCAGCTCAACCGCTTGACCGTGCGTTCACCATCACCTGAGTCACTTACGAGAAAATAAAAGCTCGATGCCAGAGTATAGAGAATGACGCCGAACGCTCCGAAAATCAGTACCTTGCTCAACAATGCCGCTATCCGCTCTGAATGTGGCGGATATTATAGGCGGTGTCTGTGGTGAGCAGGACAAGCCCTTCCATCTGGCGGCGTGTACTGCCTCACCTGGCGGCACTTCTGGTTCTGGCGCTGTGCTTCAAGCTGGCGTTCTGGCAGCTGGAACGCGCCACCTACAAGGATGGCCTGATGCATGACTGGCAGGATGCCCCGGCCGTCATGCTGGATCGTGACGATTCGATCCAGCCCGAACGCTATGCCCGGATATCGGCCAGCGGCTACTTCGACACCGAACACCACGTGCTGCTCGACAACCAAGTGCGCAACATGCATGCCGGCGTGCACGTCTTCACGCCCTTCCAGCCGAGCGGCTCGAATCGAATATGGATGGTCAATCGGGGCTGGCAACCGATGCCGCAAAGATCGAACCTGCCCGAGTTCGACACCGCGTCGGGCGAAGTCACGATCCACGGTCGACTGGCCGAACCACCACGGGTCGGCCTGCAGATCGGTACCGCGGCGGCCCTGGATGCCGAAAACTGGCCCAACCTGATGACCTATTTCGATCTCGACAATATCCGCCAGGTGCTCGGCGACCACGTGCAGGACCGTGTCATCCTCCTCGATCCGGATCACCCGGCGCACTTGAGCGGCGATGAATGGCAGCCGGTCACCTTCGGCCCGGAGCGCCATCGCGCCTATGCATTCCAGTGGATGACCATCGCTGCCGTCGTTTTCATCATCTGGCTTGTATTGACCGTCAGGAGCTTTCGCCAATCATGAATCGCACCACCATTATCGCCGTGTTCGCGGTGTTCTTCCTGCCTGTAGTCATCGCCGTGCTGATGCACAGCGATTGGTTCCAGTGGCGCCCGGCCGAAACGCGCAACCACGGCGAGCTCATCCAGCCGCCGCACGCCTTGCCTGATTTCAGGCTGCATGGCACCGATGGTCGAGTGTCAGAACGCGCCGATTTGCTTGATCACTGGCAACTGTTGCATGTCAGCGCTGGTGCATGCGGCGAGGATTGCGTGGAAACACTGTACTGGATGCGCCAGGTGCGCCGCGCCCAGGACCGGCACCAGCCCGAGGTCGAGATCACGCTGGTCACCAATCAGCCGGTAGCGACGGAAGTGCTTTCCGAAATCGAAGCCCTGGAAGCGAATATCCGCATCATTGCCGCTCAGGCCGGACGCGAGCTCATCGACATGCTGCCGGAGAGCGAATCCGGCCCGGTCAGCTACATTCTCGACCCTCAGGCCAATATAATATTGCGTTACCCCGACGGCTCGGACTTTAACGGCATGCGACGTGATCTCAGGCGCTTGCTGACCTGGACCCGGACCGACTCGCCATCGCCAACTCTTCAGCAACCGGACTCATGACCGCCACGGCACTACAGCAAACCCGGCAGTTTCTCGCGCTGTGCAAGATGCGGATCGTCGCGCTGATCGTGTTTACCGCCGTGGTCGGCATGGCGCTGGCCACGCCGGGCATGATTCCACTCCATGCGCTCCTGGCCGGCTCGCTGGGTATCGGCCTGGCCGCGGCCAGTGCCGCCGCCATCAACCACCTGCTCGACGAACGTGCCGACCGTGTCATGACCAGGACACGCCACCGGCCGCTGCCAAGCAACCAGCTCGGCAAGGCCCAGGTCATCGGCTTCGCCTCGACCCTGGCCGTGGTCTCGATGGCCCTGCTGTTTACCTTCGTCAATGTGCTCACGGCCGTTCTGACTTTCGCCGGCCTGATCGGCTACGCCATCGTCTACACCGCCTGGCTCAAGCGCGCCACGCCACAGAACATCGTCATCGGCGGGGCAGCCGGGGCCATACCGCCGGTGCTGGGCTGGACCGCCGTAACAGGCGAGATTCACGGCCACGCTCTGATCCTGTTCCTGATCGTGTTCGTGTGGACGCCACCCCACTTCTGGGCACTGGCGATCCACCGGCGTGAGGATTACGCCGCGGCCAACGTGCCGATGCTCCCGGTCACCCATGGTGTGAAGTTCACGCGTTGGCAGATCCTGTTCTATACCATCATTCTTGTGCTGGTCACCCTTCTCCCCTGGCTGACCGGCATGAGCGGCCTGGCCTACCTGGCCGGCGCAACCGTACTCAACATCGGCTTCCTCGGCTATGCCATTGCGCTGATGAGAAGCGATGACGAGCAGTTGTCCATGCAGATGTTTCACTATTCCGTCGTCTACCTGATGGCACTGTTTGCCTTCCTGCTCGTCGACCATTACCTGTTCGATACCCCGAGAGTGATCACATGACCGATACCCACAAGGCATCGACCCCCTTACACCGCCTCGAGTCGCATGATGACTTCATCGACCGTCATATCGGCCCGCGCGATGCCGAGATCGCCGCTATGCTCGACACCATCGGTGCCGAATCCACCGAGGCGCTGATGCTCGAGACCATGCCCGGCAGCATCCGCCAGGAACGCCCCCTGGAGTTACCCCGAAGCGACAACGAGGAGCGCGTGCTCGAACAGATTCGCGGCATGGCCGAGCACAACACGCTCAGCCACAGCATGATCGGACTGGGGTATCACCCGACCATCACACCGCCGGTGATTCTCAGAAACGTGCTGGAGAATCCCGGCTGGTACACCGCCTATACCCCCTACCAGGCCGAGATCTCGCAGGGTCGCCTCGAAGGCCTGCTCAACTTCCAGCAGATGGTCATGGATCTGACCGGAATGGAACTGGCCAATGCCTCACTACTCGACGAGGCCACCGCCGCGGCCGAGGCGATGGCCATGCTCAAGCGGGTCAACCGCAAGAACAAGAGCAATATCTTTCTCATCGATGGCAACTGCCTGCCACAGACCATCGATGTGGTCGCCAACCGCGCCCGTCACCTGGATCTCGAAGTACGCGTCTGCGACGATCTGGAACAGGCGCTGGCCGAAACCGACTGCTTCGGCATCCTTCTCCAGTACCCCGGCAGCGACGGCCGGGCCGCCGAACTTGACGACCTGATCGCAAAGGCTCACGACAAGGGTGCACTGGCTGCCGTGGCCGCCGACCTGATGGCGCTGGTCTTGCTCAAGAGTCCCGGCGAGTCCGGCGCCGACTGCGTGGTCGGTTCGGCCCAGCGTTTCGGTGTACCCATGGCCTACGGCGGCCCGCATGCAGCTTTCTTCGCCACCCGCGAAGATTACCGGCGCAGCGTCCCCGGCCGCATCATCGGTGTGTCGAAGGACCGCCACGACAACCCGGCGCTGCGCATGGCCCTGCAGACTCGCGAGCAGCACATCCGCCGCGAGAAGGCCATGAGCAATATCTGCACCGCCCAGGCGCTGCTGGCAGTCATGGCCGGTTTCTACGCCGTCTGGCACGGCCCCGAGGGGCTGAAGAAAATCGCCGGGCGCATCCATCGCCATGCCTGCATCCTGGCCCACGGCATCCGCCGGACCGGCTTCGAGCTCGAGCACGAGCATTTCTTCGACACCCTGTCGGTGCGCGTCGATGAGCCGCAGCGCCAGAAGATCCTGCACCGCGCCCACGAGGCCGGCATCAACCTGCGCGCCGATCGCGAGGGATACATCGGCCTGACCGTCAATGAACAGACCCGAAAGCATCATGTCACCGCTCTGCTCGCACTGTTCGGTGACGAGGCGACCGACGTCCTCGCCATCGATGCCGAACTGGGCGATGACGGCAGCGCCATTTCCGAATCGCTGGCGCGGTGCAGCGACATCCTGACCCATGAGGTCTTCGGCCTGTACCACTCCGAAACCGAGATGCTGCGCTACCTCAAGCGCCTGGAAAACAAGGACCTCAGCCTGGCTCACGCCATGATCCCGCTGGGCTCGTGCACCATGAAGCTCAACGCCACCGCCGAAATGATCCCGGTAACCTGGCCGGAGTTCGCCGAGCTGCACCCATTCTGTCCCTGGGACCAGGCACGCGGCTACCACCAGCTCATCGACGAGCTGTCAGGCTGGCTGGCCGAAATCACCGGTTTCGCCGAGGTCTCGCTGCAGCCCAACGCCGGCTCGCAGGGCGAGTACGCCGGCCTGCTGGCCATCAAGGGGTGGCACGAATCGCGCGGTGAAGAACATCGCACGGTCTGCCTGATTCCCTCCTCGGCGCATGGCACCAACCCGGCCAGCGCCCAGATGACCGGCATGGACATCGTCGTGGTCAAGTGCGACAAGCAGGGCAACATCGACCTCGAAGACCTGGAAGGCAAGATCGAGAAACATCGCGAAAAACTCGCCGCGCTGATGATCACCTACCCATCCACGCATGGCGTGTTCGAGGAAGACGTGGTCACCATCTGCAACAAGGTGCGTGCCGCCGGCGGCCAGGTCTATCTCGACGGGGCCAACCTCAACGCACTGGTCGGCTGGTCGCGCATCGCCGACTACGCCGACGTATGTCACCTGAATCTGCACAAAACCTTCTGCATTCCGCACGGCGGCGGCGGCCCGGGCATCGGCCCGGTCGGCGTGCGCAAGCACCTGGTGCCTTTCCTGCCCGGCCATCCCAGCGGCCTGCTGGGACCCGATCATGGCGCCAACCCCGCCGTGGCCGCCGCACCCTGGGGCAGCGCCGGCATCCTGCCGATTTCCTGGGTGTACATCCGCCTGATGGGTGCCGACGGCCTCAAGCGTGCCACGGAAGCGGCCATCCTCAACGCCAACTACATTGCCAAGCGCCTGGAAGGCCACTTCGACATCCTCTACACTGGCCGCAACGGCCGCATCGCCCACGAGTGCATCGTTGACTTGAGACCGTTCAAGGAATCGGCCGGCATCACCGAGGAAGACGTGGCCAAGCGCCTGATCGACTACGGCTTCCACGCCCCGACCATGTCCTGGCCGGTGCCGGGCACGCTGATGATCGAACCGACCGAAAGCGAGTCGAAGGTCGAGCTGGATCGCTTTATCCAGGCCATGATCGCCATCCGTCGCGAGATCGAGCGGGTCGCCACGGGCGAATGGGATGCCGAAGACAACCCATTGAGGAACGCACCGCACACTGCATTGGAACTGGCCGCCGACGATTGGCCGCATGCCTACACGCGCACAGAAGCCGGCTGGCCGGTGAAGGAGCTGAAACTGCACAAGTTCTTTGCCCCCGTCGCGCGCGTCGACAACGTTTACGGCGACCGCAACCTGGTCTGCTCATGTCCGCCGCTCGAAGACTGGCTGGAGGCCGGCTGAGCCTGCGGGCTCCGGCTCATACATGCGGCAGAAACCGGAACATCGGATCGTGCCCTCGCCGGTCGCTCCACTGGCGGGCCTCGCTCTGATCGTTCTGGGCTGGCTGTCACCGGCCGCCGTGGTTGGCGAAGACGCAGTCTGGGTGCGGGTGCACCACGCATTCGACCATCCGGCCATTCAGCAAAGTGGCGCGGATCAGACACTGGCTGACTATGGTGCCTTCCAATGGGGACGGCTCCCTGCAGATCAGGCCGCCTTGCTGGAGCGGTCCGGGGGACGACTCACCCGATTGGAGAATCCCTTCGAGCTGCGACTGGGGGACAAACGCATCGACTTGCTCGACATGACAGCCAACGGCCGCTCGTTCGAGCCCTACCGCGGAGCTCCGGAAGGCGACCTTCACCTTGTCCAGTTCCGCGGCCCGGTGCGCAGCGAATGGTTGCGACGCCTGAGGGCTACCGGGGTGCAGATCATCCAGCCGGCCCACCCGTTCAGCTATTACGTGTGGGCGGACGCCAACCAGATCAGTGCCGCTGCCGCGCAGTCCGCGGTACGTGCATCGGCCACGGTCCGACCGGACTGGCGAATGCAACCCTCCCTGAGGTCGCTCGACGCTCGTCCGAGACCTTCCATGGCGCTGATCACTCGCCATGCCCGTCGCGCCACCCTTGAAAGAATGCAGGAGAAAGGCGCAAGCATTCATTCGATCACCCGCGAATCAGCCCATTTCGATGTAGTCCACTTTGACCTGCCCGGTCACCGCTACGAAGCCCTGGGCCGTATTCCCGGTATTTTTACCGTGCAGAGAATTCCCCCGGATGCCGGCCCTCGCGGCGAGATGAGCAACCAGTCTGTTGTCGGTGGCTTCGATTCAGACAACATGGTTCCCGGTTATGCCGACTGGCTGACTGCCACCGGCTACGACGGATACGGAATCACTGTCGGCGTGGTGGACAGTGGCGTGGCCGAAAGCCACCCGGACCTGATCGACAACATCGAGCCTTGCCTCGGCTCGGGAGGCAGCTGCACGGGCACCGCCAGCAACCATGGCACCCATGTTGCCGGCGCCATTGCCGGCAGCGGCGCCTCCGGCGTGACCGATGCCCAGGGTTTTCGGCGCGGTCAAGGCTCGGCTCCGGCCGCCGGCATCATCAACCAGGACTACCAACCCTTTCTCGACAGCAGCGGTGATGGCGGCATGGTGGCCGACGGCATGCTGCACATCATGGCCGATGCAGCCGTCAGCGGCGCCCTTCTGACCAACAATTCCTGGGGACCCAGCGGCACCCCGCAGGGCTATGACATTCCCACCCGACACATCGACCTGATCACCCGCGATGCCCTGCCCGACCAGCCAGGCCACAGCCCGATGCTGGCGGTTTGGTCGATCATGAATGGTTACGGTGACAGTGCCGGGGAATGCAGTCCCAGCTCGCTGGGCACACCCGACGAGGCGAAGAATCTGCTGGCCGTCGGCTCCACGGGCTTGCAGTCCCCGTCCGGGCACCAGTTGCCAATCGATCAGGTCTACAGCCTGTCCAGCAACTCCGCGCACGGCCCCGCCTGCGATGGTCGCCGCGTCCCGGACCTGGTCGCACCGGGGTGTCATACCGACAGCACACATACCGGCAACAGCCACGGCCTCGCCTGCGGCACGTCCATGGCCTCACCCGTGGTTTCCGGCGCGATTGCGGTTTGGACCGAACGCCACATCGATCAAACGGGCAGCCCGCCATCCCCGGCCCTGGTCAAGGCGGTATTCATCGCCGCCGCCAGGAACCTGGCTGGCGGGACCAATGCCGACGGCCATCCGCTGGGCCACCGTCCGGATCGTTTCCAGGGCTTCGGCCGCCTCGACCTGGACGCCGTCATGAATCCAGACGGAGGGCACGTCTACCTGATGGACCAGGAGGTCGTGTTCGACGATACCGGTCAGGACTGGTCGGCGACCGTTCAGGCCGCCAACCCCGACATGCCCATGAAGATCGTGCTGACCTGGACCGATGCACCGGGACCGCCCAACGGGGGCACCACGCAAGCCTGGGTCAACATCCTCGACCTGGAAGTCGACGCCGCCGACGGCAACACCTACCTGGGTAACGTGACCGGTCCCGAAGGGTGGTCCGAGCCCGGCGGCAGTCCGGACGACCGCAACAATACCGAAGGGATATGGCTTCGGCCCGACCAGCACCAGGGCACGATCCACCTGAATGTCCTGGCCGCCACATTGGCGGGCGACGCTCTGAATCCCTACGATCCCGGGCATCCCAGCCAGGATTTCGCCATCGCCTGCTACAACTGCATCGAGGGGGATCCCGTTTTCAACCTGGTCCTGGAGCCCGATTCGGTCCAGGCCTGCCTGGCGGATATGAACGAGCCGCTCTCAATCGAAGTACAGGCCGGGACCGTCGGTCCCTACACCGGCACGATCGATCTGGTAGCAGACGGTGTGCCCGCCGACATTGTCAGCACGCTAGACCCCGCCAGCATCTCGGTTCCCGGCGGTGCCACCTGGACCCTGGCAGCTGACGAGCACACCGCCCCGACCACCACCCTGGTGACACTCGATGCCACTGACGCAGACGGCCTGTCCCGAACCCGTGCACTGAGCCTGCGCCTTGACGACACCCTGACGGAAACACCCGGTCAGCAAACCCCGGCGAACAACAGCAGTGAGCAGCCACTGGCTCCCGAGTTCACATGGTCGCCTGCCGGTGGCGCCGAGACCTACCGGCTGCAGGTTGCCCGCGATCCGGACTTCAGCGAAGTGATCATCGATGAACAAGTCCGCAGTAACAGTTTCGTGCCGGAGCAACGGCTCGACAGCCTGACCGAGCATCACTGGCGGGTACGGGCAAGCAATCTCTGCGGTGCCGGCGACTGGTCACCGACCTGGCGTTTCATTACGCGCCCGCTGCCGAAAATCACCCTGTCGACCAGCGCCCTGAAATTCGTCATGCGGCCCACCAGAGAGACCAGGCAAGTGCTGGAGATCGGCAACACCGGCACCGGAGACCTCGGCTTCGACATCGCGACCAAGCGTCCGGAGCAGGCCGTGACCAACGCGCGGGCACTGCACGGGCTCAACGATCCGCAATCCTGGCAGCTGGTCAATGATCCGAACACGGTGAACGGATCGGTAGAGTTCAACGAAAACGAGGCACTGGAAATCCTGCTGATCGGCGGCGATGACGACATTGGGGGAAACACCGACCTGCAAACCAACATCCCGATGAGTGGCACCCTGCGCTTTGAATGGGGCTACCAGTCTGAAGATACCGGCCATTTCGATTCTGCCGGCTACCTGGTCAATCAGACCGTGACCCCGCTGGCCGACAACGACAGCCAGGTGCCGTATTTCGAGGGCCAGGCCTCGGTCATGCTGAGTAGTGACGACGTGTTCGCACTGCGTGTCAATACACACGACGGCCGGTTTGGTGCCGGCAAGCTGGGAGTGACTCGTCTGCGTTTCGAACCCGAAGCCTGCAACAGTTCGGCTTCCGCGCCGGACTGGCTGAGTGTGGCGCCTGCCAGCGGGCTGATTGCGGGCGGGGAGAGCATGTCGATCGAGGTCACAGTGAACAGTGACGGGCTGGCCGAGGGGATTTACCACGGCGCCCTGTGCGTTCAGAGCAATGCCGAGAACGCCGAACTACTCGCCGTTCATGTGGAACTGGAAGTCGCAATTCCACCCATCTTCCAGGATCGCTTCGAAGCCGGCGACTGAGGCCGGCGACGAGTTACTCGCCGCTATCGTCGTCGTCTTCTTCCTCTTCGGCGGCAGCAACACGCGCCAGGCCGATCAACTCCTCCTCGTCGGCCAGTCGTATCAGTGTCACGCCCTGGGTATTGCGCCCCAGCTTCGAGATCTCGCTGACCGAGGTGCGCACCAATGTGCCGGCATTGGAGGTCAGCATGACATCATCCTCCTCGCTCACGCCCAGTGCAGCCACCAGCGGACCGTTGCGCCCGCTGGTCTGGATACCGATCACGCCCTGACCACCGCGGCGGTAGACCGGGAATTCGTCCAGCGCGGTGCGCTTCCCGTAGCCGTTGGCCGTGGCCAGCAGCACATCGCCGTCATCGGCGACCAGCATGGAAACCACTTCCTGGTCGTCCTTCAGGCGGATACCGAGAACGCCGCGTGTCTGGCGGCCCATCGGGCGAACGTCTTCCTCGTTGAAACGAATCGCCTTGCCGGCAGAAGAAAACAGAAGAATGTCTCGGGTGCCTTCGGTAAAGGCGACATCAACCAGTTCGTCACCTTCCTCGAGCAGGACGGCCCAGATGCCATTCGTGCGAATATTGGCAAAATCCGACAATGGGGTTTTCTTGACCCGACCGGCGCGGGTGGCGAAGAACACGAACCAGTCGTCGGGAAACTCGCGTGTGGGCAACACGGCATTGATGCGCTCGCCTTCGTCCAGCGGCAGCAGGTTGACCATCGGCCGGCCACGGCTGTTGTGACCGGCCTGCGGCAACTGGTAGACCTTGGTCTTGTAGACCTTGCCGGCGCTGGTGAACACCAGCAGGGTGTCGTGGGTATTGGTCACCCAGAAGCGCTCGACGAAATCCTCGTCCTTGGTGCGCGCTGCCGAGCGACCGCGACCACCACGCTTCTGCGAGCGGTAACGATCCAGCGGCTGGTACTTCGCGTAGCCGGCGTGAGAGAGCGTGACCACCACGTCTTCGGGGGTAATCAAATCTTCCATGGTCAGGTCGAGGTGATCGTGCACGATCTCGGTGCGGCGATCATCAACGTACTGATCGCGCAGTGCCTCGAGCTCTTCGCGGATGACCTGCATCAGGGCGTCCGGCTCCGACAGGATGCGCATCAGTTCGCGGATCGTGCCGAGAATTTCCTCATACTCGTCGGACAACTTGTCCTGTTCCAGGCCGGTGAGTTTCTGCAAGCGCAAGTCGAGAATCGCCTGGGCCTGTTGCGGCGAGAGTTGGTAGCCGCCCTCGCCCAGTCCATACTCCGGAAGCAGATCTTCCGGACGAGACAGTTCGGCACCGGCACGACCCAGCAGGGCCTCGACCAGGCCGGCATCCCAGCGCTTCGACTGCAAGGCCTCACGCGCGTCAGCCGGGGTCTTCGATGCCTTGATCAGCGCGATGACCTCGTCGAGGTTGGCCAGGGCCACGGTCAGGCCTTCGAGAATATGAGCGCGTTCGCGCGACTTGCGCAACTCGTAGAGACTGCGACGGGTCACCACTTCGCGTCGGTGCGCCAGGAAGGCCGACAAGGCCTGGCGAATCGTCAATAGCTTCGGCTGGCCGTCAACCAGCGCCACCATGTTGATGCCGAAGACGGTCTGCAGCTGGGTGAGCTGGAACAGGTTATTGAGTACCACCTCGGCGACTTCACCGCGCTTGAGCTCGATAACCATGCGCATGCCGTCCTTGTCGGACTCGTCGCGAAGTTCACTGATTCCCTCCAGCCGCTTTTCCTTGACCAGGTCGGCGATCTTTTCCAGCAGCCGGGCCTTGTTGACCATGTAGGGCAGTTCGTTGACCACGATGCGGGTTCGGCCGGAATCCTCGTCGGTCTCGATCTCGGTGCGGGCTCTCAGGTAGATGCGACCACGTCCGGTCTCGTACGCCTGGCGGATACCTGCCGCACCGTTGATGATGGCCGCGGTCGGGAAGTCGGGCCCCGGCAGGTACTCCATGATCCCGTCGATATCGATCTCGGGATCCTCGATCATCGCCAGCAACGCCCGAATCACCTCGCCGAGGTTATGCGGCGGAATGTTGGTGGCCATGCCAACGGCAATACCCGAAGCGCCGTTGACCAGCAGGTTGGGAACGCGGGTCGGCAGGACGGTCGGTTCGGATTCCGACTCGTCGTAGTTCGGGATGAAGTTGACCGTTTCCTTGTCGATGTCGGCCAGCAACTGGTGCGACAACCGGGCCATTCGCACCTCGGTGTATCGCATCGCGGCGGCGGAGTCGCCGTCGATCGAACCGAAGTTGCCCTGCCCGTCAACCAGCATGTAGCGCATGGAGAACGGCTGCGCCATACGCACGATGGTGTCGTAGACCGCGCTGTCGCCGTGGGGATGGTATTTACCGATGACATCACCGACCACGCGGGCAGATTTCTTGTAGGGCTTGTTGTAGTCGTTGCCCAGCACATGCATCGCGAAAAGCACGCGCCGGTGCACCGGCTTGAGGCCGTCGCGAACATCAGGAAGCGCCCGTCCCACGATCACGCTCATGGCGTAATCGAGGTAGGACTGACGCATCTCGTCTTCCAGGTTCACCTGGAGCACTTCACGTGCCATTTCCGCCATCGGGGAAATCCTGTCTGTGACTGATCCGGCGCCGCGCAAGCGCCTGATTCAAAGTGATTTTTATACTTCTTCCCGGAAACGCGACTAATCCTGCCAATCCGGGCGCAACAAGCGTGAAATTTTACCACAGCGAGGCCTTTCGAGGCAGTCTCGGCTCTGCCCAGAAATGGCCGGCGTTTACTGGTTTCGCTGGCGTCAGCGAAGCCCTGGTGGGGTTAGAATGAGGTCCATGACAACACGCGTGCGCAGAACCGACCCGGACTTCAGCCCGATCCGCTTCGAGGAGGGCGTCCTCCACCTCCTCGACCAGCGCCGGCTTCCGACCGAAGAACGCTGGCTGGCGCTGGATACGGTCGACCAGGTCGCCCGGGCGATCACCGATCTCGTCGTTCGCGGTGCGCCGGCAATCGGCATCACTGCCGCGTTCGGCGCCGCGATAGCGGCAAGACAGCGAGGCGACGACATCAGCGCCTGGCGATTGGATCTGGAACGACTCGACCGGTCCCGCCCGACGGCGGTCAACCTTGCCTGGGCGACCGCACGCATGCGCCGCAAGGCCGAGACCACGGGTCGACTCGACGTTGGTGCCCTGGAGGCGGAAGCCCGCGCCATACACGCCGAGGACGTCAGCGCCAACCGAGCAATGGCCGAAGCGGGCAGCGCGCTATTGGATGCCGGCTCTGGCATCCTCACCCACTGCAACACCGGTGCCCTGGCCACCGGGGGCATAGGAACCGCCCTGGGCGTGATTGTTGCCGGTTATCAAGCCGGTCGCGTCGATCGCATCTTTGCCGACGAAACCCGCCCCTGGCTGCAGGGATCGCGCCTGACTGCCTGGGAACTGGCCCGCCAGGGCATTCCTTTCAAGGTGGTCGTCGAGGGCGCGGCCGCGGCCCTGATGTCTTCCGGCCAGGTCCAGTGGGTCGTCACCGGCGCCGACCGCATCGCCGCCAACGGCGACGTGGCCAACAAGATCGGCACCTGCTCGCTGGCCGTCATCGCACGCCATTTCAACGTGCGTTTCATGGTGGTCGCCCCCTCCTCGACCGTCGACCCGTACATGGCGACCGGGGAAGGCATCGCCATCGAACAGCGTGATCCGTCCGAGATCTGGCACGCAGCCGGTCTGGATCAACCGCCGGGCGGATTCGATGCCTGGAACCCCGTATTCGATGTCACCCCGGCAGGCTTGATCGACTGCATCGTTACCGAGCACGGTGTCCACCGCCCGCCCTACGACTTCTCGAACTGACATTCCATCGTTCAACCCAGTATCATTGGCCTCCCCAAACCCGCACAACACGAGGAGCATGCGAAAGACCATGCGTATCCTGACCACACTACTGCTGGCCCTGCCCATGCTGGTCGCGGCCGACGACCCTGCACAATCGGAGAATCCCAACGTGATCCTGCATACCAACCACGGCACCATCACCGTTGAACTGTTCGAGAACGAAGCACCCAAGAGTGTCGAGAATTTCCTTCAGTATGCTCGTGACGGGCACTACGACGACACCCTGTTCCACCGCGTGATTGACAATTTCATGATCCAGGGCGGCGGGTTCGATACTGAATTCAACCAGAAGGAAACCCGCGAACCGATCGAGAACGAAGCCGACAACGGCCTGAAGAACGAACGCGGCACCCTGGCCATGGCTCGGACCAATGATCCGCACTCGGCCACCTCGCAGTTCTTCATCAACGTGGCCGACAACGACTTCCTCAACCACCGGGGCAAGCAGTCCGGCCAGGCCTGGGGCTATGCAGTGTTCGGCCGCGTCACCGATGGCATGGACGTGCTTGACAGCATTCGCGCGGTCTCGACCGGCGTTCAGGGCTTCCACCGCGACGTGCCCGAAGAACCGGTCATCCTGGAACGGGTCGAACTGCCCTGAGTACCGCGCTTCCCGTCTACCTGATTTCGGATCTGCATCTGGATCCGGAGCGCCCGGAAACCACGCGCCTGTTCGTCGACTTTCTCGACGGGCCGGCGCGGGCGGCCCGGGCGCTTTACATTCTCGGTGACCTGTTCGAGGCATGGATCGGCGACGACGGCATTGGCGCAATGGAGCGCGAAGTTGCCGAGGCGCTGACCAGGCTGGCCACCCACGGAGTCGATATCCGTTTCATCTGCGGCAACCGGGACTTCCTGGTCGGCGATGACTATTGCCGCCTGTCCGGGATGCAGGCACTGGAAGAGCCCTGGAGGTTCAAAGAGTACGGGATTGAAGCCGTTTTGATGCACGGCGACACGCTGTGTACCGACGACATCTCCTACCAGCGGTTTCGCCGCAAAGCGCGCGATCCCGAGTGGCAGCGCCGCATGCTGTCGTACCCGGTCTGGATCCGCAAATCACTGGCGCGGCTCGCGCGCTGGCGCAGCAAGCTGCATACCGGACGCACCGGGCAGATGATCATGGACGTCAACGAGAAGGCGGTGGCCGATTGTTTCCGGGAACACGACATTCGTCGAATCATTCACGGCCACACCCATCGCCGCGCAATCCACGACATCGAGATCGACAACCGCCATTGCCAGCGCGTCGTTCTCGGTGACTGGCATTCCGAAGGCAGCGCCGTGCGCGTCGATGAAGCCGGCATCGCCATGATGACCATCGCCCGCGATGCCGAAGGTCGCATCGAACTCAGACTGCACGAAACCGCCGCACCGCTGGCCGGCCAGGCCTGATCCCCCGGCCGACCGAACCTGCCACTGTTACAGCAGGGCTTCGAGTCGGCGCCCCGCCGCTACGCCACTACTCCACGCACCCTCGATGCGGCTGCCGCTGCACCAGTCACCGGCCACGGCCAGGCGGGAGGCCCCGTCCAACAGGCATCCCGCACTCAACGGATGATCGGCCAGGGCATAGCGCCACCGATGCGCACGCCGCACCACCGGATCGTCGGCAAAGGCGGGTTCGATATCACGCAACTCCCCGAGCATGCAGTCGGCAATGCGTTCGGGATCTTGCTCGATCCTTGACGACGACCAGCCCGCGTTGGCATGCACCACCCAACTCTCTGCACTTCCCCGTTGTGGCTTGGTGCAGTTGCGGGCAATCCAGGCCAGTCCACCCTGGTTGACGAATGCGGCATCGAAGTCGGTGCGAACGGTATTCTCGTACCCCAGCATCAGGGCCCAGCACGGGCGCATCTCGACGCCCTCAAGTTGTGCGTGCAGCAGATGATCGGGGCCCAGCAGGGTCGCCGCCTGTCGCGGGGGCGCGGTCAACAACAACGCCTTTGACTCCAGTTTCGAATCGTCTTCGAGTTCAACCTGCCAGTGACTGTCGAATCGGACACTGACGACACGACTGGAGTAGCGGCAATCCAGTCCCTCGGCGAAGCGCCGGAGCAGACCATTCATGCCTGGTAACGCGACCAGCCGACGGTCGGGTGCACCATTGCCGCTGTCCGGACGCGGACCGAATACCCGAAGCCGGGGACGCCATTCCGCCACCAGCCCCGCTCCTTCCCAGGCCTCGATCCGGCGCCGGAAAGCTTCGCTGCGGGCAGTGAAGTACTGTGCCCCGTGGTCAAAGGCAAACACTCCCTCCCGCCGCGTGGAACTGCGCCCGCCGGGGCCGCGCGCCTTTTCCACGATCGTGACGGAGACACCACGTGCCGCTAGGTGACTGGCCGCGGTCAGACCGGCCCAGCCGGCACCCACGACGACGACATCAGTCGCTCTCATGACGGGTCAGAATCAGGTCGTCGGTCTCGAAACCCTGCGCACGGGCCACTTCCAGCAACCCCCGCAGCCGGTCGTCGGAAAGGCCCGGTGTGCGGGCCAGCACCCACAGATAACGACGGTTTTCGCTGCCGACCATCGCATACTGGTAGTCTTCGTCCAGCGCAATGACGCGGTAATCGCCCCACACGAAGGGCAGGAAGGACAGCCAGCGTGGCGCAAAGCGGACTTCCAGGGCTGCCTCGGATCCGTCCGGATCAGCCTGCCTGGCCACACCGTCAGCTTCGGCGTAGCTGCCGTTCTCACGGCGACAGCGGTTGGTGACATCGATGCGACCGTCCTCGCGAAGACGGTAGTCGGCAGTCACGTTCGAAGCGCACTGGCGCTGGAACCGATTGGGCAGGCGCGCAACTTCATACCAGCGTCCCTGGTAGCGCTCCAGGTCAACGCGATCGACAAGCTCCAGGCCGGCATGTGAAGTACCCATGCCGAGCAGCATGAGCATCAGGATGGCGACAGTCAACTTGAATTGAGTCATGCCTGCATTCTGCCAGAGATCGGGTGAACCAAACTTGCAGCGCTCGAACGAGTCCGGCTCACGGCTCTCGTTCAGGAAACAGTTCCTGAATCATCCCGTAGATCGCCCGCTTTCGTTTTCCGGCAACAATCACCACCAGGTCTCCCGGGCATGCCAGCTGGAGCGTCTGGCGCACCGACTCAAACTCTTCATTGATCGAGACGATCGACTCACTTCGCACGCCGCCTTCGAGCAGCCCTTCGCAGAGCAGGGCACAAACCTCACCTGGTTCACGTCGGTACAGATTGGCAAATTCCTTACAGACATAAAGCTCGAAGCTGCCGGCGGCGGCACGCCCGACGCGCCGGATGAAATCATTGGTATTGCCAGCCGAACAGGAAAAATTGAGAATTCGGCGCCCTTCCACCGGAGTGCGTCTGACAAACTCCACGAGATGAGCCATGCCATCCGGGTTGTGCGCATAATCGATGATCAGTTCGAACGGCAGCCCCTCGACACGATTAAGCCGACCGAAGTGGGTCTCGAACGAGGTGTCCAGCTCGCGCAGGCCGGCCGCGATGACTTCCGACGACACTCCCATGAAATGCGCGGCGAGGACGGCATGCAGGGCATTGCTGACATTATGGACAGCACGCCCGCCATGGCAGACCGGCACATCTTCAACCGCGATCACCGGAATGGCACGGTCGTGTTCGTACACGACCAGCCAGTCGCGGCACTCTGATGATTCGAGCAGGGCGACAGCACCGCCCTCCCCCACGGCTCCCGTCAAATCACCTGCCGACTGCCGGCATGACACCAGTCCGATCCGGCGCCCATGCAGGGCAGGCAGCATGTCCAGGCAATGCCGGTTGTCGGCATTGAGCACCACGGCATCCTCGGAAGCTTCCAGAATACTGCGCTTGATGCGCGCCATTTCCTCGACCGAGGCGATGGCCAGCTCATCGTCGAGGTGGTCTTCGCTGACATTGAGGCAGATACCGACGCGACAACGCTCGAAGCCCAGGCCGGTGCTCCCGGCGCTGCCGCGGGTGGACTCGAGCACGGCCAGTTCGGTCTCCGGATGATCAAGGACCCTCAGGTGTCCGATCAGGTGTCCGTCCTCGGTATCCGATATTTCGTTGGCTCCGATGAAGGAGCCATCGGAACAGGCCAGGGCCGATCGTCGATCGGTCCGCTGCATGATCCAGTGCAACATCCTCGCCGTGGTGGTCTTGCCGTTGGTGCCGGTTACCGAGATCACCGGCACCCGAGATCGCTCCGGTTCGGGGAAAAGCCAGTCGACAAAATCCCCGGCCAGACTTCGCAGTAGTGGGTCGTCGGCTTCGAAGAAGCGATCCAGGCGAGGCGCCAGGTCGACATCGACTATCGCACCTCCCGTTTCGGCAAGTGGACGCCCGAGATCGTCTGCGGCGACCTGCACGGCCAGCATGCCGACATCGAGCCGGGCGGCAATTCGCTCGGCCTGGTCCCTGACAGACGCGTCGAGCTGCTGTGGATCGGCAACGCTGAACTCCCCGCCCACCTCACTGCATCGAGCCAGAACGGCCCGGCACTGACCGCCGGCGACCAACAACAACCATTGGCCGCCGGAAACGAAGGGCTCGACCAGCACTTGCTTCCCGTAACGCAATGCGGAACGCGCGGCGGCACGGACGGCCTCCTCGCTATCGACAGCCAGCGCGGTCACCCGGCCGGCCAGGTTGCCAACGGGCCGAACGGCTACCGGTCGGCCGATGCGCCGAAAGGCACGTGCCGCACGTGATTCGCTCAGACACCAGCCCGCATCCGGCAAGGCCGATGGGACTGGCAGATCCAGTGCTGCCAATGCCCGCAGTCGGGCCTCTCGATCCCTCACAAGACCGAACACCGGTTCGGAGCGACTGACGCAGAAGGTACCGTCGACGGTGTGCTGCTGACTGCCCTGCCCCAGGCGAAGCAGGGAGTGTGCCCGCAAGCGAAAATCACCTTGAACCGGCTCGGTGGGCGGTCGATCCATGCGCAAGCGTGGAATACCGCGATCCATGGCTGCATCGATGATGGCCCTGGTATCCGCGGGTATGGCCAGTGGCGCATGCTCTTGCACGTAGGGTGTCAGCGTATCGTTCAGCCAGTCACGCAACTCGGCGCCAGCGAGCAAGCGTCGCACGGCTTCGGCAGCCAGCTCGGCAGCAGCATGACCGCTGTCGGGGTGATCGTACTCGAACCAGGGACGTGTCTGCCGTTTCAACTCGCAGGCATCAATACCGAACCGGTCGACCCGGTGACCGGCAGCGCGCTGCAGTGCCAGCGCCAGCCTGGCAAAAGCCTCTCCGACCAGATCTTCACTGCGGGCCGGATTTCGCGCAAAAGTACCGGTCGAGGCGCCAACCAGCGCTTCCACCTGTTCCAGCCTGCGGATCAATCCCGAGTCTTTGCTCCTCAGGGCCTGCCACTCGACCTCGTCAAGGCCCAGATGGTAATGGTGCAGCGGACAAGGCCCAAGGCGGTTGTATCCGGAAAACATGAATGTGCGGAGGATGTTCATCCAGAACTTCCGATTCTCAGTCCGGTTTGCGGGCGATGACGATCAGCAACTCCCAGCGCATGGCGACACTGCCGTCATCAAGCAGCCTCGTGCCCAACAGGGAGTCGATACCGTGAATAATTTGCTCGTCGCCAGCCCGGTCCATGCCGAACAGGGCCTTGGTGAACTCCGCCATGGCCGCAGGATCGGGAAAGCACCACTCCAGTGGCACGATTTCCAGGGAGACATCGACCAGCCCGGCCGCTTCCAGCAAGCCGATCACACCGTCGTCGAAGAAATGCCCGTCGTGGCCGAGACTGTTGTGGGTATCGACAAACTCGTTGAGGAACCGGGCCGGCGCGCTGCCGGCGGCGACTTCGGCGATTCCCAGCCGTCCGCCGGGCCGGAGCAAGCGGTGAAACTCGCCCAGAACGGCCGGCAATCGGGTTTCGTGATGCAGGCCGGCCAGGCTGGCAACCACATCGGCTGTTGCATCGGGTAGCGTGATCGCGTCGAGCGGACAATGAAAGCGATCGCGGCCTTGCTCTCCGGGACAACGACGGAAGAATTCACCTACCGGATCCACGGCCAGGTAGCGAATGCCCGGGGACAGGTGCCTGGCGACGTAGCCGCCACCGGCCGGCGCATCGATCAACAATTCACCGTCGCTCACCCGCAACCGCTGCGGCAGCAACTGCAGTTCCTCACTGCGCGCTTGCGGCCATTCCAGCATGGCACGATGGTAGCGCTCACCGCGTGCAGAGAAAATGTCGTGGTAGCTATCGACTTCGCGCATGATGCGCCTCTGCTCCAGTCATTGCCATCGCCCCTGCGGTTACAGCCCAGCCTCAACCGGGTTTCAATCTTCCGGCCGCAGGTAGGGGAACAGCAGCACGTCGCGGATCGACGGCGAGTCGGTCAACAGCATCACCAGCCGATCGATGCCGATGCCCTCACCGGCCGCCGGCGGCATGCCGTATTCAAGCGCACGGATGTAGTCCCGGTCGAAGTGCATGGCTTCGGCATCGCCAGCATCACGGGCCTCCACCTGGGCCAGGAAACGTTCGGCCTGGTCTTCGGGGTCGTTGAGTTCGGAGAAGCCGTTGGCGATTTCACGCCCGGCCACGATCAGTTCGAAGCGGTCGGCAAAGTCCGGATCCTCATCGTTGCGGCGCGACAGAGGCGAAACCTCGATTGGGTAATCGACCACAAAGGTCGGCTGGATCAGGGTGTGCTCGATACGCTCCTCGAACAATTCCATCAGCAACCGTCCCCAGCCCCAGTTGTCCTCGACGTGGATATCGTTGGCACGGCACACCGCGCGCAGTTTCCCGGCGTTCTTGATATCACCGGCATCGATGTCGTCGTAGTGTTCAACCACTGCATCGGCGACCCGCACACGGGCATACTGGCCGCTTAAATCAATCGTCTCGCCCTGGTATTTCACCTTGCCGTCGCTCATTCCCGGCAGTTCGCTGACCACCGTGTTGAGCAGGTCCTGGGTCAGAGCGATGAGGTCGTTGTAATCAGCATGCGCCCAGTAGTACTCGAGCATGGTGAACTCGGGATTGTGCCGAGTCGATACGCCCTCGTTGCGGAAATTGCGGTTGATCTCATAGACCTTCTCCAGCCCGCCGACCAGCAGGCGCTTGAGGTGAAGCTCCGGCGCCACACGCAGGTAGAGATCGAGATCGAGTGCGTTGTGGTGCGTCACGAAAGGCCTGGCGGTGGCTCCACCAGGAATGTGATGCATCATCGGGGTTTCGACCTCGAGGAAATCGCGGCTGTCGAAGTAGCGGCGAATCGCGCGAACGATCAACGTACGTCGGACAAAGGTCTCGCGCACCTCCGGGTTGACGATCAGGTCGACGTAGCGCTGGCGATAGCGGGTTTCCTGATCGGTCAGTCCGTGCCACTTCTCCGGCAGCGGGCGCAGGGACTTGGTCAGCAGCCTGAGTTGACTGGCCTGGACGCTGAGCTCGCCGGTACGGGTCCGCATCAGGGTGCCGGTCACGCCGACGATGTCACCGATATCCCACTGCTTGAAGGCCTGGTACACACCTTCGGGCAGATCGTCGCGCCTGAGGTAGAGCTGGATGCGAGCACCCGAGCCGTCCTGGATGTGGACAAAGCTGGCCTTGCCCATGATGCGGCGACTCATGATGCGGCCGGCCAGGCTGAAGCTATCGTCCAGCGCTTCCAATGCCTCCTGGTCCCAGCGCTCGACATCCTCGAACCGATCGAGCAGGTCGGTGGCCGTCACCGTCACCCGAAAGTCGTTGGGAAAGGCCTCGCCCTGCTCGCGCAATGCATTGAGCTTCTCACGCCGCTCGGCAATCAGGCGGTTCTCGTCCACCTCTGGCGCCTGATCCGTTCCTTTTCTGGTCATATCCAATTCCTGCTGAGCTCAAAGTCGATTCAAGAGCATGGAGGACACCACACACGGGTTCTGAAAAGCGGCTAACACGAAGTGCACGAAGAATGGCACGAAGCACACGAAGTAAAAACTTCAGGCTTTTGTGCAATCCACTGCTCATTGTCCATCCGACTTCCCTTTCTTCGTGTCCTTCGTGCGCTCCTTCGTGCCCTTCGTGTTCAAAGCTTTCAAGCCGAAACCTGTACCGCACGCACTACTCCAGGCCGGCCTGCAGCTGGGCGGCGGCAAATTCGTCGAGGTCTCCGTCGAGCACCTTCTGGGTGTCGGAACGCTCGATACCGGTACGCAAATCCTTGATGCGCGACTGGTCGAGCACGTAATTGCGGATCTGACTGCCCCACCCGATATCGGCCTTCTCGTCCTCGGCCGCCTGCGCCTTCTCCTGCTGCTTTTGCAGCTCGAGCTCGTAGAGCTTGGCGCGCAACTGCTTCATCGCCCGATCCTTGTTCTTGTGTTGCGATCGGTCGGTCTGGCACTGCACCACGATGCCGGTCGGCTCATGCGTGATGCGCACGGCCGACTCGGTCCGGTTGACGTGCTGGCCACCCGCACCCGAGGCGCGGTAGACATCGATGCGCAGGTCCGACGGGTCGACCTCGATTTCGATGTTGTCGTCGATCTCCGGCGAGACGAACACGCTGGCGAACGAGGTGTGCCGGCGATTGCCCGAATCGAACGGCGACTTGCGCACCAGCCGGTGCACTCCGGTTTCGGTTCGACACCATCCAAATGCATAATCGCCTTCGACCCGAATCGTTGCACTCTTGATGCCGGCCACATCGCCTTCCGACACTTCGATGAGTTCGGACTTCCAGCCGCGACGCTCGGCCCAGCGCAGGTACATGCGCAACAGCATCTCGGCCCAGTCCTGCGCCTCGGTGCCACCGGATCCGGCCTGGATGTCGATGAAACAGGGACGATCGTCCATCTCGCCGGAAAACATGCGCTGGAATTCCAGGTCGGCAACCTGCTTCTCCAGGCTTTCGAGATCGGCACCGACGCTGGCGAGCGTCTCCTCGTCCTCCTCGGCCAGGGCCAATTCCAGCAATTCGGAAGCGTCACCGACGCCTTCGATGACCGCGTTCTGGGCACTCACCGAGCGGTCGAGATCGGAGCGTTCCTTGCCCAGCGCCTGCGCGTGGTCCGGATCGTTCCAGACATTCGGATCCTCGAGTTCGCGATCGACCTCTTCGAGTCGTTCTACCTTGACATCGTAGTCAAAGATACCCCCTCAGCGCCCGCACACGGCGCTCCAGGTCGTCCAAAAGGTTCTTCAGCGAAGTCTGTTCCATTGCAATCGTTCCAGTCTTGTGACGAAAGAGCCGCATTGTACCGATTCCTGGGCGTCGACCACCACAAATTCGGGGAATGCATGGGAATGCCCGATGATTCGAATACACCTATGCATGCCGCAACCGCCGTCACCAAAACTTGCTAGAGTGGAGATGCAATTCAACTCGATACCGGAGGTCAGTTCGCATGTCCACATACTGGGTCGTGGTAGCCGATTCGGCCAAGGCACGCATTTTTTCCCGTAACAAGAAATTCAGCCCACTGGAGGAACTGGAAACCCTTGTCCATCCCGAATCCCGCCTGCACCGCCAGGACCTCGTGAGCGATCGTCCCGGACTGGTTCACGAGTCGCGCACGCCGGGAGAGAGCGCCAATGAAGAACCCACCGACCCCAAGGTCGTCGAGTCCCAGGTCTTCGCCCGCGATATTGCCCATCGCCTGCGCGAGGGACGGCTGGCCGGCAACTACTCCTCACTCGTGCTGGTCGCCGACCCCAGGTTCCTGGGGGTTTTGCGTAAATGCATGGACGAGGATACCCGGCGTGTCATCGACCATGAGGTCGCCAAGAACGTCACGCGCGGAGACATTGATCAGATCACGCGCACAGTCGACGGCGCCTGATCTCCAGGCCGGCACGGCCCCACTCAATCGTTCGCCGTGCCGGTTTCGTCCACCAGGTAGCGGATATTGAGCTGTGGCATGACCCTGCCCTGCCAACGATTGACTTCCAGGCTGTAGACCACGTGCAGGGGATCGGGCAGATCCCGGTGACACAGGTGACCGGCACGAAAGGCGATGGCATCGATGACCGGCCCCTGGCCGCCCGGTGAGAGTCTCAGCTTGAGATGCTTTTCGCCGACCACGCGACGCTCCAGCACACGGAATCTTCCGTCGAACAGCGGTTCCGGCCAACCCTGCCCCCAGGGGCCGGCATCCGCCAGGGCTTCGGCGGTTTCAAGCGACAGCTCATCACCACTCAACTCACCGTCCGTACTCACCGTTTCACCTGGAAATTCAATATTCTGAACGTGTTCGTCGAAAGTCCTTCTGAAGTCTTCGAAACGGTTCTTCTCGATCGACAGACCGGCAGCACGCGCGTGACCACCAAAGCGCTTGATCAGCCCGGGCTGTCGGGCATCGATATCGACCAGTAGATCCCGCAGGTGCAGGCCGTCGGGCCCACGTCCGGAACCCTTCAGTTCATCGGCACCCTCTTCAGCCGGAGCAAAGGCGAACACAGGCCTTTGCAGGCGTTCCATCAGGCGTCCGGCCACCAGCCCGACCACGCCCTGGTGCCACCGCGAGTCGAATACGCACAGCCCCGGCAGTTCACCATCCAGGCCATCGGCGAGCTCCTGTGCCTGTTGTTCGGCCGTTTCCTGCATTTCCTGCTGAAGGCTCTGTCGTTCCCGGTTGAGTGCATCGAGCTCGGCGGCCAGGTCACGCGCACTGGTTTCGGTGCTCGCCAGCAGACAACGCACACCGACTCTCATGTCGTCTAGCCGCCCGGCGGCATTGAGACGCGGAGCGGCGGCGAAACCGAGATCGGCGGCCTGAACATGACGCAGGTTGCGCCCGGCCACTTCCAGCAAGGCGCGTACCCCCGGCAGACATTGCCCGGCACGAATGCGCATCAGCCCGTGGTGAACCAAACGGCGGTTGTTCTCGTCCAGCACCACCAGATCGGCCACCGTCCCCAGGGCGACGAGGTCAAGCCACTGAACCAGCCGCGGTTCTCGCCCGCGATCAAAAAACCCCGCCTCGCGCATGCGGGTGCGCAGCCCCATGAGCAGGTAGAACATGACGCCGACCCCGGCCAGGCAGCCGGACGGAAAGTCCTCGCCGGAAAGATTGGGGTTGATGATCGCTTCTGCCGGCGGCAATGACTCACCGGGCAAGTGATGATCGGTGACGATGACCTGAATGCCCATCTCACGGGCGCGGGCGATGCCGGCATGCGAACTGACGCCCTGGTCAACGGTGACCAGCACGTCAGGCAACGGCTGCTCCAGTTCAGCCACCAGCTCGCTACTCAGGCCATAACCGTGGCGGAAGCGATCCGGCACCAGCCAATCGACATGCCTTGCTCCCAGGGCCCGCAGTCCGTGAACCGCCAGCGCCGTGCCGGTCGCACCATCGGCATCGAAGTCTCCGACCACGCAAATGCGCGCATCGTCCGATATTGCCGCTATCAGTAACTCGCAGGCTCGTTCCATGCCGCCGAGCCGCGGGGGCAACAGTTGTCTGAGCGAATAGTCGGGCGGCGAGTCGAGGCCCCGCATCGCCAGAACCCGGGACACCACCGGATGCAGGCTGTCCAGAACATGCGCCGGCCTCGCGCGACGCTGGATACGCACCCGGCGGATGCTCACCAGGGCCTCCAGGCGCGCAACGTGGACAGGCGCCATGCGCGGTGCTCGCCGGCCAGTTCCAGCTCCCGCAAAGTGCGGCTGAAACGCAACCGCCTCACGGCAGCACCGAGCAGTTCAGCCAGTCGCGCCAGGTTGTCATCGGCACTCAGTGCATGATCGGGACGCCACTCCACCAGCGCCCCCGCTGACAGGCCGGCATCCGGGCAGGACTGGACGACTTCGAGACCTGCCCAGAGCGCCGCCCCCTGTAATTCCGGACTGGTCGCATGCACGCCTCGCACACGCCCGGGCACAACGGCAGCCGGCAGGCTTCCCGCGCCCCAGAACCACAGGCTGCCGGGCAGATCTGTATTCGACTGGCGGTGCTGGTGAAGAATCATCTGGGTCTCGTTGAGCAGGTGCCGCCAGTAAAGCGCATCGGGACCTTCGGGCCAGACCCGGTCCATGCTTTCACCGGCCAGCTGCCAGGGCGGAGAGAATCGGCATTCAGGTTCGTCCTGCAAGGCCAGGTAACCACGGCCCGAGCCGCACAGATCCAGCCTCATGCCTTCTTCGGCAAATCGCTCCACCAGCTCACGGGCAGCAGCCGAATCGGGGGGCAGTCCTGCCTGCGACTCGAGCCATACAGCGCCAAGATCCGGTGTCAAACCCACCGGGTCGGCGCGCAGCCACGTTCCGGAGGTGTCGTCGGGCCGATCGAAGCAGCGGCTCAACGCGGCCGCGGGGAGTGCCTGACCAAACAACAACCGGGAATGGCAGGTCGCGGGGTCGAGGTCCTGCCCGTCGCCTCGCTCCAGCAACAGACGGATCGGTCGCGGCACCTGCGCGGCCTCGCGCAACAGATCGCAAAGGCCGGGCACGAACACCACATGCCGGTCATCAGGATTCGTAGCGAACCTCGACAATTTCATAGGTACGGCGGCCGCTGGGCGCCTGGAAGTCGACGACATCGCCCTCTTCCTTTCCGATCAGTGCCCGAGCCAGTGGCGCACTGATGGCCAGCCGGCGCTGGCCGACATCGGCCTCGAGGTCTCCAACGATCTGCCAGGTCTCCTCCTCGGCATCGTCGACCTCCTCGAGCAAGGTGACCGTCGCCCCGAACACGACCTTGCTGCCCGGATTGAGCTGGGCGATGTCGATGACGCGGGAATTGCTCAGAGCCGCTTCCAGTTCCTGGATACGCCCTTCGATGAACCCCTGCTGTTCGCGCGCGGCATGGTACTCGGCGTTCTCCTTCAGGTCGCCATGTGCCCGCGCCTCGGCGATCGCCTCGATGACGGCCGGGCGCTCCTGCTTCTTGAGCCGATCGAGCTCCGCGCGCAGACGTTCGGCGCCCACGCGGGTCAGCGGTGTCTGGGTCGTCATTCCGTCTCCTTGATTCGGTGCAGTTCTTCGAGGCTGCGCACGCCCCGCTCATGCCAGTGATCCAGCGCCCTCAGCGTGGCACGGGCACCGGCAATGGTGGTCGAATAATTGACCTTGCGCTGCAGTGCCTCGCGCCGGATCGAGAATGAATCGGCAATCGCCTGGCGCCCCTCCGTGGTGTTGACAATATAGTCGATCTCGTCGTTCTTGATCATGTCAACGATATGGGGCCGGCCCTGTATCACCTTGTTGACGTAATCACACTCGATGCCGTTTTCAACGAGGAACTTCCAAGTTCCCTGGGTGGCCACCAGCGAAAACCCTCGCTCGATGAGCTCCTTCGCCACCGGCAGCAGACGGTCCTTGTCATTGTCGCGCACGCTCAGAAAGACACGGCCGGAGTGCTTGATGTTGATATTCACCCCCTGCTGGGCGCGGGCAACGGCCGAACCAAAGGAACGGCCCACGCCCATGGCTTCGCCGGTCGAACGCATTTCCGGACCGAGGATCGGATCGACGCCGGGGAATTTGATGAACGGGTAGACCGGCTCCTTGATGGAGTAGAAAGGAGATGAAAGGTCTTTGGTAATCCCCTGATCCTTAAGTGATCTTCCAACCATGCATCCGGCCGCGACCTGGGCCAGCGGTACGCCGGTGGCCTTGGACACGAAGGGCACGGTACGCGATGCCCGCGGGTTGACCTCGATCACGAAGATCTCGCCCTCGCGCACGGCGAACTGCACGTTCATCAGCCCGACGACGTTCAGCCCCAGCGCCATCTGCCGGGTCTGGCGCTTGATTTCCTCGATGCAGTCTTCTTCCAGGGAAAATGTCGGCAGGCTGCAGGACGAATCGCCGGAATGTACGCCGGCTTCCTCGATATGCTCCATGACGCCGCCAATGATGACGTTTTCACCGTCACAGACGGCATCGACGTCGACCTCGATGGCGTGGTCGAGGAAATGGTCGAGCAAAACCGGTGAATCGTTGGAGACCTTGACCGCCTCGCGCATGTAACGGTTGAGCTCGTCCTCGCCGTAAACGATATCCATCGCACGCCCGCCCAGCACGTAGGAAGGACGCACCACCAGCGGATACCCGATCTCGCGTGCCAGCACCAGGGCCTCGTCGGGATCGCGCGCGGTGCGGTTGGGCGGCTGCTTCAGACCCAGTTCATTGAGCAGGCGCTGGAAGCGCTCGCGGTCTTCGGCCAGGTCGATGCAGTCCGGCGTGGTGCCGATGATCGGCGCACCGGCCGCTTCCAGATCGCGTGCCAGCTTCAGCGGCGTCTGGCCGCCGAACTGGATGATGATCCCTTCCGGCTGCTCGACCTCGACGATGGAGAGCACGTTTTCCAGCGTCAGCGGCTCGAAGTACAGACGATCGGAGGTGTCATAGTCGGTCGAAACCGTTTCCGGGTTGCAGTTGACCATGATGGTCTCGTAGCCGAGATCACGCATGGCCATGGCCGCATGCACACAGCAATAGTCGAACTCGATGCCCTGCCCGATCCGGTTCGGCCCGCCACCGAGCACCATGATCTTGCGCTTGTCGCTGGCGGCCGCTTCGCACTGCTCACCCCAGGTCGAGTACATGTAGGCGGTTGTGGTCGCGAACTCCGCGGCACAGGTATCCACGCGCCGGAAACCCGGACGGATACCGTGACTGTCGCGCAGCTTGCGAATCGACTTCTCGCTGACTCCCGCCAGTTCGGCAATGCGTGCATCGGCGAAGCCGTAACGCTTGAGCTCGAGCAGACGATCACGATCCAGCGCGGCGATACCATCGTCGTGAATGGCCTGCTCGATCTCGACCAGTTCCTGCACCTGGTCGAGGAACCACGGATCGATCTGAGACAGTCGGTGCACCTCCTCGAACTCCATGCCCCGGCGGAAAGCCTCGGCCACGTAGAGCATGCGGTCACAGCCGGCTTCTCGCAGTTCGCGCTGGATCAGGGTCGGCGCATCCTCCTCGGCCTCGAACTCGACGGGGTCGAGACCCGTCAGCCCCGTTTCCAGGCTCCTCAGGGCCTTCTGAAGGGACTCCTGGAAGGTACGACCGAAGGCCATCGCCTCCCCGACCGACTTCATCTGCGTGGTCAGGCGATCGTTGGCCGCCGGGAATTTTTCGAAAGCGAAGCGCGGGATCTTGGTGACCACGTAGTCGATGGTCGGCTCGAAGGATGCCGGGGTCGCGCCTCCGGTGATCTCGTTGTCGAGCTCGTCGAGGGTGTATCCGACCGCCAGCTTGGCCGCGACCTTGGCGATCGGGAAACCGGTCGCCTTGGAAGCCAGTGCCGATGAGCGCGAAACCCGCGGGTTCATCTCGATCACCACCACGCGACCGTCTTCGGGATTGACGGCGAACTGGACGTTGGAGCCGCCGGTATCGACACCGATCTTGCGCAGCACGGCAATGGCGGCGTCACGCAGCACCTGGTACTCCTTGTCGGTCAGCGTCTGCGCCGGCGCGACGGTGACCGAGTCACCAGTGTGTACGCCCATGGGATCGAAATTCTCGATCGAGCAGATGATGATGCAGTTGTCGGCCTTGTCACGCACCACCTCGAGCTCGAATTCCTTCCAGCCCAGCAACGACTCGTCGAGCAGCACTTCGTTGGTCGGCGACAGGTCGAGCCCATGCTCGACGATCTCGACGAATTCCTCGCGGTTGTAGGCAATTCCGCCTCCAGACCCGCCCAGCGTGAAGGAAGGCCGGATGATAATCGGAAAGCCGATGCGCTTCTGGATCTCGATGGCTTCCTCGAGAGAGTGAGCCACCTCCGCTTCAGGCGACTCCAGGCCGATGTCACGCATCGCCTCCCGGAACTCCTCGCGGTCCTCGGCCATGTCGATGGCTTTCTTCGAGGCGCCGATCATCTCCACGCCGAATTCTGCCAGCACCCCTTCGCGGTCGAGATCCAGGGCGCAGTTCAATGCGGTCTGCCCACCCATGGTCGGCAGCAGTGCATCGGGCCGCTCCTTCTCGATGATGTCGCGCACGACATCCCAGCGGATCGGCTCGATGTAAACCACATCGGCGATCTCCGGGTCGGTCATGATGGTGGCCGGGTTGGAGTTGACCAGGATGACCTTGAAGCCCTCCTCCCGGAGCGCCTTGACCGCCTGCACGCCCGAGTAGTCGAACTCGCAGGCCTGACCGATGACAATCGGCCCGGCGCCAATGATGAGAATCGATTTGATGTCAGTGCGTTTGGGCATGCGAGTTGATTCCGTGGCGTTTTTTCACAAAGATCTCGAACACGAAGAGCATGAAGTAGGGCACGAAGATCACGGAGGTACTTTCTGATTCTCTTCTTTTTCTTCGTGCCTTCTTCGTGTGCTTCGTGTTATTGACTTCTTTCACGACCCGGCCGCTCCCATCATCTCGACAAAGCGTGCAAACAGCGGCCGCAAGTCGTGGGGGCCGGGGCTGGCTTCGGGGTGGCCCTGGAAGCCCATCGCCGGCTTGTCCTTGATACGGATGCCCTGAAGAGAGCCGTCGAACAGCGAGCGGTGGGTGGGAATCACGTGACCGGGCAGCGAATCCTCGTCGACGGCAAAGCCATGGTTCTGGCTGGTGATCATGACCTGGCCGGTGCCCAGATCCTTGACCGGGTGGTTTGCGCCATGGTGGCCGAACTTCATCTTCACGCTTCGCGCGCCGGCAGCCAGACCCAGCAACTGGTGTCCCAGACAGATGCCGAAAGTCGGGACCTCCTTGTCCAGGAGTCCCTGAATCGCCTTGATGGCGTAATCACAGGGCTCCGGGTCGCCGGGACCGTTGGAAAGCATCACGCCGTCGGGCCGCATGGCCAGCACATCGGCCAGCGGCGTGGTCGCCGGCACGACGGTGACACGGCACCCATTGTCGGTGAGCAGGCGCAGGATGTTCGTCTTGACGCCGAAGTCATAGCAAACGACATGATGACGCGCACTGCCGCCGCCGTACGTTCCCGACGAAAGATCGAACGTACCCTCGGTGAACTCGTGGCTGGTTTCGCAGGTGACCGTGCTGGCCAGGTCGCGTCCGCTCATTGGTTCGCACTCGCGGGCCCGGCGCACGGCTTCCTCGGGATCGACGTCGTCACCGGCCATCAGGCACCCGTTCTGGGCACCCTTTTCTCGCAGCAGGGCGGTCAGTGAGCGCGTGTCGATACCGGCGATCGCCACCCGCCCCTGCTCGGCCAGCCATTCGCCCAGCGAGCGGGTGGCACGCCAGGAGCTGTGGCGACGCGGATAGTGTCGAATGATCAGCCCGGCGGCATGCACCTGTTTCGACTCGACGTCGACCGGATTGATGCCGGTATTACCGACGTGGGAGGCTGTCAACGTCACCAGCTGACCGGCATAGCTGGGATCGGTCAGTATTTCCTGGTATCCGGTCATGGCCGTATTGAACACTACCTCGCCGACGCTGAAGCCGGGCGCGCCGAAGCCGTGTCCGGAAAACGTGCTGCCGTCTTCCAGCGCCAGAATCGCCTGCATTTGGGACAAGATCACTTCCTCCGGGTACAAAAAGCGGGCCCAACCGTGTAACGGCATGGCCCGCATTTCTTGCCGAACCACGTCCGGCTTCCGGAATGAGATTGTAAACCAAGCCGGTCCCGCCGGCCAGTGGTCCGTGCGCCGGAGAAGGCGAATTGCCGGCCGTCAAATCAAGGACGCACCTGCATGCCGGCTACGGGCGTCCGGTCAGTTCCCCGCCCTGGCCGCAAACCGGTGCCGGCACCATGGTGTCCGGTCCATGGCCCTGGGCAATCAGGTAGTCCAGCCACTTGAGCAGGGCCCGGTTGAGGCGCCAGCTCCGGACCACCAGCCCGCTGACCGAAAGATCGGGCCCGGCGAAGCGACGTATCCCCTGCTCTGGACTGAAAGCAGTCGCTTCGGCCATGGCTGCATCGTGGTAGATACGCACGTGGGCGTTGGGGTTGTGCTGCCGATCATCACCGATGACGTGCGACAGACGCACGAAGGTGGTGTAGGCGTGCCGCTCGATCACTTCCAGGTAGAGTTCGGGGCTGTCACCAACCCGCGAATACAGCAAATCATTCATTGCCAACCCATCGGGCAGCAAGACGTTCAGCGCCCGGTACAGGGCGCTATGAAGCTCCGGGAGCCGTCGTGCCAGAATCCGGCTGGACGGCTGCAGTTGGCGGGTCGCAGTCAGCATGGCGGCAGAGAATAGCATCCGGTTCCTGGAATCACCAGACCTCTGACCGCTTCAGCGGTGATCGCGTTCCAGCCCGAGATCGAGCAGGATGCGGCTGGCCAGTTCCTCGATCGAGGAATCCGTCGACGACAGCATGCGCACCCCCTCGGTGCGCAGCATGGCCTCGGCCGCCTCGACCTCGTAACGGCACTGCTTGAGCGAGGCGTAGCGCGAACCCGGCCGGCGATTCTCGCGAATCTGCGACAGGCGATCGGGATTGATGGTCAACCCGAACAACTTGTTCTTGTGCTCGCGCAGAAAACCCGGCAGGCGGTTCTGTTCCAGGTCCTCCTCGGTCAGCGGGTAGTTCGCCGCCTTCACGCCGTAGTGGAGCGCCAGGTAGAGGCAGGTGGGCGTCTTTCCCGAACGCGAGACGCCCACCAGAATGACGTCGGCACTCTCGAGACGCTTGGAAATGCCGTCATCGTGGGTGAGCGCGTAGTTGGTCGCCTCCATGCGGTCCTCGTAGGAACTGCTGTCGCCCATGCCGTGGGCCTGACCCACCTGGGCCGAACGGCTGACACCCAGGACTTCCTCCAGTGGGCCGATGAAGGTGCGAAACATATCGAAGACGTTGGCCTCGGCCTCGGCAACGATGCTGCCGACTTCGGGGTCGACGATGGTGCTGAACACAATCGGCCTGTCGCGGCTGTCGGCGGCTCGCTCGATCAGGGAAACAGCATCACGCGCCTTGCTCGGGGTGTCGACGAAGGGCAAACGCACCTGGCGAAACTCGATCCCGGAAAACTGGGTCAGCAGGCTGTGACCAAAGGTTTCGGCAGTGATCGCGGTGCCGTCGGATACGAAGAAAACTGTACGTTTCATCAAAAGTCCGGGGGGTTACAATAAGGGTTTACGCAAATCCATCTATCGAGGAATCTTCTCAGGTGTCGGAGTATATCCTTTGGCTTGACGAACTTGGAATGGGGGACCTGGAAAAGGTCGGCGGCAAGAACGCTTCACTGGGGGAAATGATCTCCCACCTGAGCGAGGCCGGCGTCAACGTCCCCGGCGGTTTTGCCACCACCGCCCAGGCTTACCGCGACTTTCTCGACCAGTCCGGCCTGGCCGCCCGAATCAAGGAGCGGCTTTCCACCCTGGATCCCGAGGATACACGCGCCCTGGCCCAGACCGGCCAGGAAATCCGCCAGTGGATCATGGACACGCCACTGCAGTCCGAGCTCGAACAGGCCGTGCGAGACGCCTACAAGAAAATGCAGGCCGAACACGGCGACGACCTGGCCGTGGCGGTGCGCTCCTCGGCCACGGCCGAGGATCTGCCGGATGCCTCGTTCGCCGGCCAGCAGGAAACCTTTCTCAATGTCTGCGGCATCGACAGCGTACTGGAAAAGATCCACGCCGTCTTCGCCAGCCTCTACAACGACCGCGCTATCGCCTATCGCGTACACCACGGTTTCGAGCATGAACACGTGGCGCTTTCGGCCGGCATCCAGTTGATGGTCCGTGCCGGCACCGGTGCGGCCGGCGTCATCTTCACCCTGGATACCGAGTCCGGGTACCGCGAGGTGGTGTTCATCACGTCAAGCTATGGGCTGGGCGAGTCGGTCGTTCAGGGCGCGGTCAACCCCGACGAATTCTACCTTTTCAAGGCCAACGTGCGCGCCGACCGGCCGGCAGTGCTGCGCCGCACCATAGGCAGCAAGGCCACGCGCATGATCTACGGCAGCGGCAACGGCGGCGTTCATACCGAGGACACCCCCGAAGCCGATCGCCGGCGCTTTTCCATCAGCGATGACGAGGCCACCCGCCTGGCAGGGATGGCACTGACCATCGAGGAGCACTACGGTCGTCCCATGGACATCGAGTGGGGCAAGGACGGCGAGACCGGTGAGTTGTTCATCCTCCAGGCCCGCCCGGAGACCGTCAAGAGCCGTTCCGGCCAGGCCATGGAGCGCTTCAAGCTCGAGGATTCCGGCAAGGTCGTGGTCGAAGGCCGCGCCATCGGCCAGCGCATCGGACAGGGCAAGGCGAAGGTCATCGAATCGCTTGACCAGATCCACGATGTCGTGTCCGGCGATGTACTGGTCACCGACATGACCGATCCGGACTGGGAACCGATCATGAAGCGTGCCTCGGCCATTGTCACCAACCGGGGCGGGCGCACCTGTCATGCGGCCATCATCGCCCGCGAGCTGGGCATTCCGGCCGTTGTCGGCTGTGGTGACGCCACCGAGAGGGTGCCGCACGACACCGAGGTCACCGTGTCTTGCAGCGAGGGCGACACCGGGCGAATCTACGAAGGCCATCTGAAGTTCAGCGTCAGCGAGGACTCGATGGACGACATGCCCGAAGCGCCACTGAAGATCATGATGAACGTCGCCAACCCCGACCGGGCCTTCGACTTCGCCATGATTCCCAACCATGGCATCGGCCTGGCGCGACTGGAATTCATCATCAACCGCATGATCGGCATCCACCCGCTGGCCCTGCTCGGCTACGACGAGCAGCCCGAGGAACTGCGCGCGGAAATCGATCGCCGCATCGCCGGCTACGACGACCCGGTCAGCTTCTACGTCGACAAGCTCGCCGAGGGCATCGCCACGATTGCGGCTCCCTTCGGACCCAACCCGGTCATCGTGCGGCTGTCGGACTTCAAGAGCAACGAGTACGCCAACCTCATCGGCGGCGAGCACTTCGAACCCGACGAGGAGAATCCCATGATCGGCTGGCGCGGCGCCTCGCGCTACGTCGACGAGCGCTTCAAGCCCGCCTTCGAACTCGAATGTCGGGCGATGAAGAAAGTACGCGAAGACATGGGCCTCGATCACGTCTGGGCCATGGTTCCGTTCGTGCGCACCGTCGATGAAGCCAGGGACGTGGTGGCGGTCATGGAGGAATTCGGCCTCAAGCGCGGGGAAAACGGCCTCAAGCTCATCATGATGTGCGAGCTGCCGTCCAACGCCATCAATGCCGAAGCCTTCCTCGAACACTTCGATGGTTTCTCGATCGGCTCCAACGACATGACCCAGCTCACCCTGGGCTTGGACCGCGACTCCAGCCTGGTCGCCCACCGCTTCGACGAACGCGACCCGGCCGTCAAGGCCATGCTGGCCATGGCCATCGAGGCCTGCCGCAAGCAGGGCAAGTACATCGGCATCTGCGGCCAGGGCCCGTCGGACTACCCCGACCTCGCCCAATGGCTGCTCGACCAGGGTATCGAGAGCATGTCACTCAACCCCGACACGGTCGTCGATACCTGGCGCAAGCTGGCGAAATGAAGTCTGGGAGTGTGAAGTGTTAAGTGTGAAGGGCCGGGCATGGCGGACCGTAGCGGGAGATCAGGAGCGGTGTGGCTTCGGTTGACGGGATGGTTCGAGGTTCGAGGTTCTAGGTAAATCGAAGCCCCAACCGAGAAGTCACCCACAAAACAAGCCGCAACCCTCTGATTCTTAACACTTAACACTCCCAGGCTTCACGCCCCCCAATTCGCCCATGAAACGCCGGTAATACCGGAGCTCGTCGATGGAATCCCTGATATCCTCAAGCGCCTGATGCGAGGACTCCTTGGTAAAGCCTTCGGCAATTTCCGGCGCCCAGCGCCGGGCCAGTTCCTTGACGGTGCTGACATCGAGGTTGCGGTAGTGGAAAAACGCCTCGAGTTCGGGCATCAATCGCGCCATGAAACGTCGATCCTGGCAGATCGAATTACCGCACATCGGCGAAGCGCCGGACGGCACGTGTTCGGCCAGGAAGGTCAGCGTTCGCAGCTCCGCTTCCCGGGTGTCGATTTCGCTTTCCAGGCAACGTCGCACCAGGCCGGACTCGGTATGAGTACGGGTATTCCATTCGTCCATACCGTCGAGCACACCGGGCGGCGTGGCGATAGCGATCTCCGGGCCAGTTGCGATTTCCTCGAGCTGGGCATTGGTGACGATGGTCGCGATCTCGATAATGGCATCACTGGCCGGATCCAGGCCAGTCATTTCGAGATCGATCCAGACGAGATTGTTTTCGTGCATGATGGACACCGCCAGTTCGGAAACGAAGGGTCGTGACTATACCAGCGTCAAGCGAGGAATCCACCCAAGAGCGACTGCTGGTCATCCAGGCCTCGTCGAACCGAGGCGTGGCCGCAAGACGCGACGGTGAGCTGGTCGGATTCCCCTTTCGTCGGCGCAGTGGCCGACCTTTGCCCGGCGATCGAATCAGCCTGGATGCGGCCGGCGCGCTCGATACCATCGCATCACGGGACAACATCTTCGGCCGCGGTGACGCCCGCGGGCGACTAAAGCCCATCGCCGCCAACCTCGACCAGGTCATCATCGTCATCGCGGCCGAACCGGCGCCCAGCCGGGATCTACTGCATCGCTATCTCGCCGCGGCCAACATTCAGGGAATCCAGCCACTTGTCGTCGTCAACAAATGGGATCTCACACTTCCCGACAGCGCCCCTTTCAATGAACTCGAAGACCTGGGGTCACTGGGCTACGAGGTCATATGGACGCGCTGCACCGACGGCACTTCACTGGGTTGCCTGCCTGAACGTGTCGCCGGCAGAACAAGCCTGCTGGCCGGTCAATCCGGCGTCGGCAAGTCATCTCTGCTCAATACCCTGATTCCCGACCTCGCCATACAGACCGGGGCCTTGTCACGAGTTACGGGCAAGGGCACGCACACCACCACATCCGCCACCCTGCACCGCCTGGTGGAGGGTGGCTGGGTGGTCGACACCCCGGGTGTCTGGGAATATGGATTGTGGGCCATGGAGACCGCAACGTTGCAGCACGGCTTTCCCGAGTTCGCCAGGCATTCGGGAAGCTGTCGCTTCCGCAACTGTCGTCACCGCGACGAGCCCGGTTGTGCCATCCGCGCGGCCTCGGAAAACGGGACCATCCCCGCCTTTCGGCACGAAGCCTGGCTGCGACTACTGGCCGAACAGGAACGACTCAGAAGGCGCTAGTGGGCCATGCGGTTATTAGGTAACGCTCAGCCGTCGCACAAGCCTCGTGGGCAAGGCGCGCGAGCGCAGGACTCGCCGTCGCCAATTCAAGCGAGCGGAACACGTGCAACGGCTTCACTCGCAAGGCTTCATTCGCTACGTGAAAGTCGCCATGCGGTTTCGCCTGCCCTGCCCACGGCGCTTGTGCGGCGACCCTTCGGGAGCCACTGTGCTGGCGCGACTCGGCGTTGCGTTTCTTGGCAAGGACGCTGCCATTCCCTGCGAAACGCGCCTTGATTCGCGCCAGCACAGTGGCTCTGAGCGTTACCTAA
>SKSJ01000023.1 GCA_007123055.1 Wenzhouxiangella sp.
TAGGTAAACCAGTAGACCACGCCCCGACCATCCTCGATGATCTCGACCACGAACCCCTCGCCATCAGCATCGCGGTTGTACCACGCTCCCGAGATCCACTGGTTGGGTTGCTGGCTGTCGCAAGTGGTGCCGGCCAGGCGGGACAGTGGCGTCAGGTCGTGTCGGCCGGGCTTGACGGCATAAAAGCATCCGCCGGTGATGCAAAGGCCGCCGTGATTGAGCTGGTAGGAGAAATGCAGGTTGCCGTTCTCGAGCGCGTCTTGACGCGTGGTCAGCCGCCAGCGTTGCCGTTCAGCGCCGCTTGCCGGAAATCCGTGCCCGAAGCGTCCACCGGTGGGGATCATCCAGTCGGATTGTTCAATGTGCCGATCCTCAGGCGGGGTGACATCGAACAGCCACATCTGGCCTTGCGGATCGGTGCTGCTGGCCTGCCGCGGGTAATAGGTGAACCAGTAGCTCAGTATCTGGCCATCGGTCAGCAGCATCTGGGTGAGTCCTTCTCCCTGGCGTTCGGGATGAAACCACGAACCGCTTCGGGTCAGGTCCAGCGCGTCTCGCGAGCGCTCCAGGCAAGCGGCCAGATCCAGACCCCGATGCACCGGCACCAAGGCTTCCTGAATGTCCGGTGATGGCGGGTCGATGTCGTTGAAGCACAGATCCAGGCCAAATTCGCCTGACCGCGACAGTCCATAGGGTGTGTTGAACTTGCGGTAGTCCAGGTCGTCAGGGAGACTGCCGCTGAAGTGGTTGTCCTGGGCGTGCAGTCGCAGTCGCGGATAGGCGAAAGGAACTTGCGAATCCTCGTCCGGAACGATGATGCTGTCGGTATCCAGGGCGCTGATCAAGCGTTCAATCGGTGCCTCAAGATCGTTGTTGCCGAGCCCGAGTTCGCGCAGCGTCAGTTCTTCGAACCATTCAGGCAACTCACCGGCGAGCCGGTTGTTGCCCAGCTCGAGCACCTGCAGTTCATCAAGTTCGGTCAGTGATGGGGGCAGTTCGGTCAGCCGGTTGCCTGACAGGTTGATCTGCTGCAGTCCGGGAAAGGGTTGCCCGGACAGTGGCCACAGCACGAGTCGATTGCCGGAAAGATCCAGTACACGCAGATCAGGCAACGTGGTTGGACTCAAGCCGCTTACCTCGGCAAGTCCGACGCCCGAAAGGCGCAGGGTTTCGAGTTCACCCCAACCGGTATGATCCAACTCCAGTACCGGCTCGAGCGGATTGTGTGACAGATCGAGCAACTCGAATCGCCCCGCCTCCAACCAGGCAGCCGGCGGCAGTGTCGGCAGCTCATTGCCGGCCAGGTAGATGCGGCGGGGCGCTTCCGGCCAGTGAGGGGTAGTGTCCAGTGCGCTGTAGCCGTTCATCCGGTTGCCGCTCAGGTCCAGGTTTTCCATCGGGTGGCTGAGTACGCTTCCCGGCACCTGCCCGATCAACCGATTGTCGGCGAGGATGAGCGCCTGCAGTTGATTCAGGTGCCACAGGTTGCGCGGTATCGTGCCCATCAATCCGTTGCGCGGCAGCGCCAGGCCGGTCAGGTGTTCCAGGCCGGCCAGGGAACTGGGCAAGTGGCCCCTCAATCCGTTATCGGGGAGAGCGATGCTAAGCACACGCCGAGTGCCATCAAATGGCCCGTCACAGGTGATGCCGACCCACTCGCACTCGGTTCCTTCAGGACCCAGCCAGCGAAAATTGCGCTTCCACTCATCTCCGCCGGTGGCGTGATAGAAATCGATCAGCGCCTTGCGCTCGGCTTCTGATACCTGTCCGAGTGCCGCGGCCGCGGGCAGCATCCATAACGTCAGCCCCGCCAGCGCCAACCCGAAGAAGCGACTCCATCTGCATATCACCATCACTCTTGCCTCCAACCCCCAACGAAAAAACCAAAACACAATCTAACGAAGCAACCACTTACTCACATTCTGCCAGCATGGGCCGGGCCAGGCGTTCGAGCGGGTAGCCACCGCTGCCATACTCTTGGATCTCGCTGCTCCAGCCGACATGGGCGGTGCCGCCGACAACGAACTCCAGTACCAGGCTTCCCCAGTCGATGTAGTCGATCTCATAACCGTCGAAGTTCGGTCCCAATACGGTGCCGACAGGCTGGATGAGTTCCTCGATCTCGAGCCGGGCCAGTGGTGTGCCCGGCGGCGGCACACCGATAATGGGGTCGGAATTCGGTTCGAAGTGGCCGTCACCGATCATCCAGGCCTGGCGGCCGGAGCCATCGGCCGCGTAAGTGAACCAGTAGACCAGGCCGCGATCGTCGGGCAGTACTTCGAGTATGAACCCCTCCCCGGGGGTGTCCGGGTTGTACCAGGCACCGGAGTATTCCTGGAAGGGGCTTTGGTTGTTGCAGGTGGTGCCGGCGAGTTCGGTCAGCCGAACGTGTTCGAGACGCTCCTGAATGGGCGGCAGCGGGGGATCGACAATGATGTGCCGTCCCTGGGCATGCCAGCCAGAAAATATGCTGAGGGAGTCGTCGGTCCGGCGGACCATCTCAAGTTTTCGCTGTCCGTAGGGCCAGATGCTGCCCGCGCCCACGCCGTGGCCAAAGCGACCGCCGTACGGGACCAGCGAGGGCGGATGGATGGCGGCCCCGGCCACCGGCTCGATAACCTGGAACGACCACATTTGCTGGTCGACGCTCAAGTCGATACCCGGTGGATAGCCGAACCAGTAGTGCAACAGTTCGCCGTTGTCGAGCAGCATGACCGTGTAGCCCTTGCCGGATCGCTCCGGGTTGTACCAGCTGCCGCTGATGGAGAGGTCGATGTCGGCCAACTCCCGGTCATTGCAGTCCGACGGGTTACCGGCAATGTGAACCTGCGTCAGAAACTCGTCGATATCGGCCTCGAAGGGCTGGTCGAAATGATTCCAGCACAGGTTCAGCCCCGGACCGGACGACAGGTTCCGGTGGGCAAAATCGATCTCCATCAGGGCTTGGGGTACCGGGCCCTCGAAACCGTTGCGTGACAGGTCGAGTCTTACCCAGCGCTCGTCTTGCACTGCAGTCAGCCACGGTTCGAGGTCACCGGCCAGGTGATTGCCGGACAGATCCAGGTTGCGCAATGACAATTCGCCGAACCACTCAGGCGGGTCACCGGCGAGTTCGGCACTGGCGAGCTTCAAGCGCAGCAGCGGGGAAACCTCTCCCGGCAGGTTGCTCGGCAGCGCCTGCAACGGATTGTTGTGCAGCTCGACCGTGCGCAGGGTCTCGATGGCAAACAGCGGCGCTAGGTCCTGCCCGTGCAGTGTGTTTCGGCCCAGGTACACCTCCTCCAGTGCGGGGTGTCCGGAAAGGCCGATCGGCGACGACTCAAGGCCGTTGCCCGTCAAGTCCAGTACTTGCAGTTCGGGAATCTCCAGGCCGTCGACCGGCCACGGTCCCGTGATGTCATTGTCGGCAAGGTAGAGGTGGCGCAGGTCTGGCAGTATCCCAGGGGTCACGCTGCTAATGGTGTTGCCCTCGAGAGACAGGAGGCTCAGCCCCGGCCAGGGGTGATCGCCGAAATCGATCTCTCCGCTCAGTGCGGTGCGATTGAGTTCCAGTGCGCTCAGGGCACCGGAGTCGCGCCAGCTTGCCGGCGGCAGGCTGCCGATCGGGTTGCCGCTCAGATCGAGACTGATCGACCCCTGCGGGGTTTCAATGGGGTCGGTGTAGCCGTCGAGCTGGTTATCTCTCAAGTTGATGCTTACACCCGGGCTGTCGAGCAGCGCTCCGGGCACCGGCCCGGTCAGGCGGTTACCGCCCAGGTCCAGCCAGTCCAGGTCGGGCAGTTCGGCCAGCGACGGCGGCACCGGGCCACCGATCTGGTTGGCGTGCAAGTTGATCCTCCGGACGCGCTCGAGGCCGGCGAGTGACTCAGGTAGTTCGCCGCTAAGCCCGTTGCCGGGCAGAAGCAGGTTACTCACGTAAGCGTCGTTGTCGGCCTCGCCCCAGCAGTGGACGCCATGCCAGTCACACTCACTGCCTTCCTCGCCCAGCCATCCCTCGTTGTTGTGCCACTCATCGCCGCCGGTGGCCTGGTAGAGATCAATCAGCGCCTCACGTTCGGTAAGCGAGACCTGTCCGACCGCTGTTGCTACAGCCAGCAGCCATAACGTCAGCCCCGCCAGCGCCAA
>SKSJ01000059.1 GCA_007123055.1 Wenzhouxiangella sp.
CCACTGTGCTGGCGCGACTCGGCGTTGCGTTTCTTGGCAAGGACGCTGCCATTCCCTGCGAAACGCGCCTTGATTCGCGCCAGCACAGTGGCTCTGAGCGTTACCTAATTAACCGCATGGCTCACTAGTCCATCTATGCGGAAAGGCGACTCAAAAATCGCCGCTCAGGATTGCGGAAGCTGCGGCTTACAGCTCAACCGTGGACAGTTCTCGCAGCCAGGCGCAGGCCTGGGCCCAGCGGCGTTGTACGGTGCGCAGGGAGACATCGAGCAATTCGGCGGTTTCTTCCTGGCTGTAGCCGGCGAAGTAGAGGCATTCGAAGGTGCGGGCGAGATCCGGGTTGATGGTCTCGAGCTGGTCGAGAAGCTGATCGATATGCACGATCTGGTCGGCACGGTCGGTCATCGCATCTGGGACGCGCTCGAGGTCGAGGTCGACTCGCTGCCCGCTTCTCTTGTAAGTCATCAGGCTGCGGGCATGGTCGACGACGATCTGGCGCATGGCGCGCGCCGCGATGGCGAAGAAGTGCTGGCGATCAGCCCAGTCGAGGTTGGCGCTGGGCTGCAGTTTGGCGTAGCTTTCGTTGACCAGGGCGGTGGTGTTGAGGGTCTGTCCCGGTCTGAGCCGTCTGAGTTGCTGGCGGGCGATCTGTTTCAGGTCGTCGTAGACCAGAGGCATCAGGCTGCTGAATACGACTTCGGGATCGTCCGCTTCCCGGCATTCGTGCAGCATGCGGGTAATGGTCAGCGCGTTGCTCATGGTGGCCGGCTTGTTCCTCAGATTGTTGAAAGTATACTGATAACGAGGAGCGGCGCCTGAACGTGCCGTTGAGGGATTTCAGCCGGGTTGGGGTATTTCGCGATGAAACCATCCATGGAGGACCTTCTGGCGCTGGACAAGTGGCTGTCCGGTGTACTGACCGGTGATCGCGACGCCCTGCCCGTGGACGAGGAGCGCGCCAGGCGCCTGGAGGCGTTTGCCCGCGAGCAGTCCGATGCATTCGAGGTGCCGCCACTTGCCGACCCGGACTGGATCGGTGGCGTGGCGGCCGCATTGGCCGAATCCGGTCATGTCGGCCCGGGAGCCAGGGTCGGTCCTTTCGAGATCGAGCACGCCATTGGCGCCGGAGGCATGGGCGCGGTCTACCGCGCCCACCGCGTGGAAGGCGGGTTCGACCAGGTCGTGGCGCTGAAGGTGCTGGCCGGATCGCGTCCGGGCCCGGACAGCTTCCGGCAATTCCAGCGCGAGCGGCAGCTGTTGTCGCGGCTGTCGCACCCGGGCATTGCCCACCTGATCGACGGCGGCATGACCGAAGACTGGCGGCCGTGGTTCGCCATGGAGTTCATCAACGGGGTTTCCATCGACCGGCATGCACGAGAGCAGCGGCTCGGCGTCGACCAGCGGCTGGCACTTTTCGTGCAGGTCTGTTCGGCGCTGGAGTACGCCCACGGCCGTCTGGTGTTGCACCGCGACATCAAGCCATCGAACATCCTGGTCACGCCCGAGGGCCAGGTCAAGCTAGTGGATTTCGGGCTGGGACAGGCGCTGGTTGAGCCCGAACTTGGCGAGAACACCTTGCCCACGCAAACCGTTGCGCGCTGGATGACGCCTGATTACGCCAGCCCCGAGCAGATCCGCGGCGAGGAGATCACGGTGGCATCCGATGTCTATCAGATGGGCCTGCTGCTCTACCGGTTGCTTTGCGATCGACCGCCGTACAAGGTGCACCGGGACAATGTGCTCGAGATGATGCAGACCATCTGCGAGCAGGAGCCGGTGCCTCCCAGCCAGCAGTGGCGATCGGCCAGCGATGATTCCGATCGCGCCGGGGGGTATCCTCACCGTGTCGAGCAGATGCCGCGACGGTTGCAGGGTGACCTTGACAACATTGTGCTGACCGCCCTGGCCAAGGATCCCGGCGCCCGTTATGCCGGTATTGCCGATTTCGCAGAAGACGTGCGCCGGCACCGCGAGCATCGGCCGGTTCGCGCGCGTGCGGGCACCCGGCGCTATCGTCTGGGCAAGTTCATCCGACGCTACCGGGCTGCAGTGGTTACGGCGACGGTGATCTTTTCCGTGATCAGCGCGGGCCTGGTCACCATAGCCGTGCAGGCGGTCAACCTGGCCGATGAACGCAACCGCGCACTGGCCAGTGCCGAGCAGAATGCGCGCCTGACCGAAGTGCTAACCGGCATGGTGCAGATTGCCAATGTCGATGCCCCCGGCGTCGAGCAGATCACCACGGTGGGTGACCGGCTGGCGCAGTACCTCGATCATGTCAGAACCGAACTGGCCGACGAGCCGGAGACTCGCCTGCACCTGCTGGAAGTGATCGGCGAGGCCTACGAGAAACTGCGCGACTGGCCGCCTGCAGCCGATGTATTCGAAGAAGCCTGGCTGCTGGCCCAGTCACTGCTGGGTGCAACCGATGAACGCACGTTGACTCTGCAGGCCCAGCTGGCACAGGCCGCAGCGTCGGTCGGTGACTGGGATCGAGCGGAATCCCTGCTGGACGAACTGGAGGCGTTTTACCTGCGCACATACGGCGTGAACGATGTTCGTGTAGCGGAGGTCATCTTTGCTCGGGCCTATCTCTACCAGATTCGTCTGCCGACTGCTGATCCGCGCAGGCAGGATCTCGAGGAGCAGTTCGCCCGGGCCCTGGAAATCTGGCGAGCGGTCTATGATCCGCCACATGAAGACCTGGCGCGCGGGCTGCATTTTCTTGGCCTGACTCATTCGGACCGTACACGCGGTATCGACTATATGCGCGAGGGGCTGGACATGTCCCGGGTAGCTTTGGGCGAAGATCACGGCATGGTCGCGCGCCGAAAGAACGACCTGGCCCTGGAGGTGCTGCGTCATGGTGACATGGACGAGGCCATCGCGCTGATCCGGCGTGCCAGCGAGTTGCATGCTGCGGCCTGGGGTGAAACTCATCCCCAGACCCTGAGCATGACGTCTAACCTGGCCGCGATCCTGCAGCGCGCCGGCGAGTACGACGAGGCCATCGAGGTCTATCAGCGGAATCTCGAACTGACCCGGCGCGTGGTTGACGACGATGCCATCCAGATGGCCTACATCGCCAACGGCATGGCCATGGCCATGCGGGAGTCCGGGCGGTTGGTCGACAGTGAACCCTGGTTTCGCGAAGCCGTTCGGGTCACTGTCGTCAACGAGTCACCGCTGGAGGGCGTTGCCCGGGGCAACTTCGCCGGGGCGCTGATCGCCATGGATCGAACCGACGAAGCGCGCGAGGAACTGGAGTTGGCCCTAGTGCTGAATATCGAGCACTTTGGCGCGGATCATGCTCGCACGGTGACGGTGCGCGAGCAGCTGGAGCAGCTCTGAAGCTGCGGATGCATGCGGTTAACAGACTGAGGTACAGAGGAAGAAACCCTTTCGCTTTTTCCGTGCCTCTGTGGTGAGACCAGCTAGATCCGGGTTTGTGCGTGTTCGTCGTGCTCGGGATCGCCGCGGGCGCTGTCGGCGTGGGCGGTGATGGTTTCCAGGCCGTGGGCATTCGGGCCGCGTTCAACGCGGTACAGCAGCCAGGCGAAGAACAGGCCGATGGCGACCAGGGCGGTGTAGAACCACATGCCGACACCGTAGCCTTCCGGGTTGTCCGGCGAGGCATCGAACCAGTCGTTGAGCCAGCCGATGACCACCGGCACGACGGCCCAGCCCAGTTGCTGGCACAGTGTCATCATGGCATAGGCCGACCCCAGGCGGCGTTCGTCGACGATATAGGCCACCGATGGCCACATCACCGCGGGAATCAGAGAAAACACGCCGCCAAGCAGGGTCATCACGATGAGCAGGGTCAGCGGTACCTGGCCCGAGCCGATGAATGGGATGACCAGGCGCACCTCGGGCCCGGGCGGCAGGTAGGTCACGGCCAGGAAAAGCGGCAGCATCGCCAGCGAGCCGACGACCATGAACAGCGAGCGCTTGCCGACCTTGTCGACCATCAGACCGAAGATCGGCGTGGCAATGATGGCGGCCATGGGCAGCAGGCTGGAGAGCAGCCCGGCTGCATTGCGCGTCATGCCGTGGGCCTGCTGGAAATAATCGATTGCAAAGGTGCGAAACGGGAAGATGGTCGAGTAGAACACCACGCA
>SKSJ01000114.1 GCA_007123055.1 Wenzhouxiangella sp.
GCACCATGACTGAAACCAAGACGATTTCCGGCGAATTCGAACAGCAACCCCTGCGCACCTACGCCGAGCGCGCCTACCTCGACTATGCCATGTACGTGGTACTCGACCGCGCCCTTCCCAACGTGGGCGACGGCTTGAAGCCCGTACAGCGGCGCATCGTCTACGCCATGAGCGAGCTGGGCCTGAGTGCCGCGTCCAAGCACAAGAAATCGGCGCGTACGGTCGGTGACGTGATCGGCAAGTTCCATCCGCATGGCGACTCGGCCTGCTACGAGGCCATGGTGCTGATGGCGCAGCCGTTTTCCTATCGCTATCCGCTGGTCGACGGGCAGGGCAACTTCGGCTCGCCCGACGATCCGAAATCCTTTGCCGCGATGCGCTACACCGAGTCGCGGCTGGCGCCGTATGCCAGAACCCTGCTGGCTGAACTCGGGCAGGGCACGGTCAACTGGGTGCCCAACTTCGATGGCACGCTCAAGGAACCGAAACTGTTGCCGGCGCGCCTGCCGAATGTTCTGCTCAACGGCGGGCAGGGCATTGCCGTGGGCATGGCCACCGATATTCCGCCGCACAACCTGAAGGAAGTCGTTTCGGCCTGCATCCGGCTGCTCGAGGCACCGAAGCGAACCACCGTGGCTGAGCTGTGCGAGCACATTCCCGCACCTGATTTCCCCGGTGGTGCCGAGATTGTCAGTTCGCGCGAAGAGTTGATGCGCGTCTACGAGACCGGCAACGGCGCGGTGCGCCAGCGCGCGAAATGGGAGCGCGAGAATGGCGAGGTCATCATCACCGCACTGCCGCACCAGGTCTCCCCGGCCAAGGTGCTCGAGCAGATCGCCGCCCAGATGCAGGCCAAGAAGCTGCCGCTGGTCACCGACCTGCGCGACGAATCGGACCACGAGCATCCGACACGGCTGGTGATCGTGCCGCGGAGCAACCGGGTCGACCTCGACCAGCTCATGGACCACCTGTTCGCCACCACGGATCTCGAGAAGAACGCACGCGTCAACCTCAATGTCATCGGCAACAACGGTCGCCCGGGCGTGCGCAATCTCAAGGAGCTGCTGACCGAGTGGCTGGATTATCGTCGCCAGACTGTCACCCGACGCCTTGAGCATCGCCTGGACCAGGTCGTCGATCGCCTGCACATTCTCGACGGCTTGCTGATCGCCTATCTCAACATCGACGAGGTCATCCACATTATCCGCACCGAGGACGAGCCCAAGCCGGTGCTGATGGAACGCTTCGGCCTGACCGGCACCCAGGCCGAGGCCATCCTCGAACTGAAGCTCAGGCACCTGGCCAGGCTCGAGGAAATGAAGATCCAGGGTGAAAAGGACGAACTCGAGGCCGAGCGCAAGCAGATCGAGTCCATTCTGGCCTCGCCGAAGAAGCTGACCCGCCTGATTCGCGACGAACTGATGGAGGATGCGGAGAAGTATGGCGACGAGCGCCGCTCACTTATTGTCGTGCGCGGTGCGGCACAGGCGCTGAAGGAAACCGACCTGGTGCCTTCCGAGCCGGTGACCGTGGTCCTGAGCGACAACGGCTGGGTGCGTTCGGCCAAGGGCCACGACATCAAGCCGGAGGAGCTCAACTATCGCGCTGGCGACGGCTTCCTTGCCGCCGCGCGGGGCCGTAGTACACAGACGGCCTGTTTCCTCGACTCCACCGGGCGCAGTTATTCGCTGATAGCTCATGAATTACCAAGCGCGCGCAGCCTGGGCGAGCCACTGACCGGGCGTTTCTCGCCACCGGCCGGCGCGGTGTTCCGCAGCCTTGCCGTCGGTGCTGCCGAAGACCGCGTGCTGCTGGCCAGTACCGCCGGTTACGGTTTTGTCACCCAACTGTCCAACCTGCATACGCGGCAAAAGGCCGGCAAGCAGGCGCTGACTGTTCCCGATGGATCGGACGTCCTGCCCGTCTGCCCGGTCAATGATTCAGAAGACGGGGTGATCGTGTGTGCGACCACCGAGGGCTACCTGCTGGCCTACTACGTCTGCGACCTGCCGGAGCTGGCCCGCGGCAAGGGCAACAAGCTCATCAACATCCCGCCCAAGGCGCGCAAGGCCGGTGAGCAGATGGCCGGCGCCATCGTCATCGCCCATGGCGAGGATTGCCTGGTCTGGGCTGGTCAGCGCTATCTCAGACTGAGCTGGAACGACACTGAAAACTACTGGGGTGAGCGTGCCCAGCGTGGCCGCAAGCTGCCCAGAGGCTTCCAGAAGGTGACCCGACTGACACTGGCCGAATAGCCCGGCCGTCAAGGCAAAAAAAAGGCGGGACCGAAGTCCCGCCAATACCGGTCAGGGGCCGAACCCGACGGTCAGTCAGTTTCGACGGACCTGCTTGCGACGGCGGTACAGGACCAGTTGGGCCATGACCATCATCAGCAGGGCCAGTGCCGCCAGTCCGGTCGGGGTTGTGACCGGCACGGGGATCGGTTCGATCTCCGGTTCATCGGGTTGATCCTGGCAGATCGCGGAGATGGCAATGGAGAGGTCGTCACTGTCGCTGACATCTCCCACGCTCGAGGTACCGATGATGTCGGCGGTGTTGTCGACCCGCGGATCCTGCGGAGCCGGTCCGCACAGGCCGGTGATTGGGTCGGGTATCCATACCATGTCGACGGTGAGCGGGAAGCGGACTTCACCGGATTCTCCGGCAGCCAGGTCACCCACCTCGTGCAGGCAGTCATCACCCGAGCAGGCCCAGGCACCCGAGTAGGGCGTGGCTGCGTTGAACGAGGTGTTCGCCGGTATCGTCTCCAGTATGCTCACGTCCGTAAGATCCACGTTGCCGGTGTTCTGGTAGGTCAACAGGAACACCAGGCTGCCGCCCTGGATGACGGTGCTCGATGTGTAGGACTTGACGATCGAGATGCCCGGTTCGAGCTCTCGGTTGGTGAACGTGCAGGTGACGTTGCCTTGCGGGCCGAGCTCGATGTTGTCGATGGTGTTGTCACCGGTACACTCGGTCGACTCCAGTGCCCATCCGTCCGGCACGCTTTCACTGACCGAGTAGGTGCCGCCTGGCAGCGAGAAGCTTTGCGACTCGCCATGAGCGAGACTGAAGCTGTCGAAGCCGTCGGTGGCATCGGAGCCGGTGAACTCGAACGTCTGCATCTGGTCGCCCGATGAGACGACTTTCTCTATCGTGAGCAGGCCGGTCACATCATCGCAGTCCACCGTTACCGGTGTCGTGTCGGAGTCTTCGTCATCGGCATCGCCATTGACCGAAGTACCGACAATGCTGGCCGTGTTGTCGACCTGTGGGCTCTCCGGCGGTGGGCCGCAAAGGCCGGTTTCCGGATCCGGGGCCCACAGCTCGCCAACGATCAGTCCGAACTCGACCGAACCGCTTGCACCGGTTGCCAGGTCATCAATCGACAGCTCGCAGATCGTGCCGGCCTCGCTGCCGTCGGCGCAGGTCCAGCCCGCTGTCGAACCGGCAGCATCGAAGGTCGTGTTTTCCGGGACGGTCTCGGTGATGACCACGTCGGTCAGGTCAAGCTCGCCGGTGTTGCTGTAGTTCAGCGTGTAAACCAGCGGCAGTCCCTGGCCGACGATGATGCCGCCGTCGGTCTTGGTCAGCTCGATGCCGGGCTCAAGTTCGCGGTTGGTGAACGTACAGGTCACGTTCTCGCCTTCGCCCAGTGCCACGCTCACGCCGTCTCCACCGTCAATCAGCGTGACATTGGCCGGGTCGGTGCCCTCGCACTCGATGGCGTCCAGGGCCCAGCCGTCGGGCACCAGTTCGGTGGAAGTGTAGATGCCGGCGGGTACGTCGATCTCCATGATCATTTCGCCGTCGCCGATGGTGCCGGACAGGTCGCCCGTGAATTCAAACAATTGCGGCGAACCTTCGGGGATCGTCTGCTTGACCACCGCGATACTGCTCAACTGCGTATTGGTGAATGTGCAGATCACCGTTTCGCCGGCTGCCAGGTTCACGGTCTCTCCGATGACCGGCTGCGCTTGTTCGAGTGCGCTGCCGTCGATCCACTGGCTGCTGCTGGCTACACCACCATCGCAGTTGATGGTCGGGTTCGCCCAGCCTTCCGGCACGACTTCACTGATGGTGTAGGAGCCGGGCTGGAAGTGGTCAGATGCTTCGTCGCCATCGCCCAGTAGAGTGTTCAGGGCACTGTCTTCCGGACCCACGAATTCGAACAACTGGTTACTGCCCGAAGGGACAGTGACCTTGCGTACGACGATTTCGCCGTCACGCGTGTTCTCGAACAGGCAGCCGATGGTGTCGCCGAAAGCCAGTTCGAAGGTTACCGTTCCCAGTTCGAGATCGCCGGTAATGGTGGTCTCGTTGCCTTTGGCGTCGATCTGCGTGCAGTAGAGATCGGTCAGTTCCCAGCGCTCCGGCAGATCGGTTTCCGTGAAGGTGTAGACGCCCGGTTCGATGCCGGTGAATTCCGTACTGGCGCTGCCACCATCGGTGATCAGCGTGAACAACTCGATCAGTGCGCCCTCGTCCTCGAAGGTGAACTCGAACTCGCCGTCACCGCCGATGGTGCTCTTGGTCAGGCTCACCGTGCCAGGCAGGGCATTCTCGAAGGTGCAGGTGACGTGCTGGCCGGGCAGGATGTCGACGATGATGGTGCCGTCTTCATTCACCACGATCTGTTCCTGACCAATGTTGCAGAAGGAATCCAGGAGGATCCAGTCGGATTCGCCGAGATGTTCGGTGACGTCGTAGGTGCCGGCCTCGAGATTGCCGAACGTGGCCTCGGGGGGATCGTCCATGGCTGTGTCGATGCTGAACAGCAGCGGGTCCGTGCCGTCACCCAGAGCGTCGCTGCTGAAGTCGAACACATCGTCGCCACCGATGGCGATCTTGCGCACGGTGAGGCTGGCGCGCTCGACATTGGTGAAGGTGCACGTCACCGTCTCTCCGGCCTGCAGATCGATGCTCTGGGGATTGTTTCCGCCGTCGCAGGTGGCCGAGACCAGGTCCCAGCCGTCCGGAACCGTTTCGGATACCGAGTAGGTGCCGGCCTCGGAGCTCGGCAACAGGTTGCCGGTGCTCAGGCTCCCGCCTGCGCCGATGGTGAAGTCGCCGGCAAAGTTCGAGCTGAAGCTGAACTGCTGGTCGGAATCACTCGGATCGGCGATCTTCTCGACCACGATGGTGCCGCGGTCGATGGCGTTGTCGAATGTGCAGGTGACCGTTTCGCCGGCCTGCAGGTCGATGTTTTCGGGTGAGTGGCCGCCGTCGCAGGTGGCCGAGACCAGGGTCCAGCCGTCGGGGACCGTTTCGGAGACCGAGTAGGTGCCGGCCTCGGAGCTGGGCAGCAGGTCACCGGTGCTCAGGTTCTCACCGGCGCCGATGGTGAAATCGCCGGCAAAGTTCGAGCTGAAGCTGAACTGCTGGTCGGTATCACTCGGGTCGGCGGTCTTTTGGACCACGATGGTGCCGCGGTCGATGGCATTGTCGAATGTGCAGGTGACGGTCTGCCCGGGCTGGAGGTTGATATTGTCCGGACTGTTACCGCCATCGCAGGTGGCCGAGACCAGGGTCCAGCCGTCAGGCACCGACTCGGACACCGAGTAGGCGCCGGCAATGAAGCTGGGTTGGAGATTGTGCGTGGCCAGATTCTCTCCGGCCCCCAGGTTGAAGTCACCGGCGAAATTCGAGCTGAAGCTGAACAGTTGATCCGTGTCGTCCGGAGTGGCGGTCTTCTCGACCACGATGGTGCCGTGCCGGGCATTGGTGAACGTGCATGACACGTTGCCGCCCTCTGCCAGGTCAATCGTCGCCGTGGCGCCCGAGATGTTGGTGCCGGATCCGGCATCACTCTGGCAGGAGATGTTGGTCAGCGTCCAGCCGCTCGGAACGGTTTCGGTCACAGCATAGGTACCCGGCGTCAGATCGGTGAAGCTGCTGCTGCCGCTTCCGCTCGTGGTGGCAATCTGGAACGAGCCGAGATCCCCGGTGAACTGGAAGGTGCCGTCATCGCCGAGGGTGCTCTTGGTGATCGTGATCGTTCCAGGTGACACCGGAGAATTGACGAATGTACAGGTCACGTCGTCGCCGGGGGCCAGGGTGACACCGCCGCCGGCGGCTTGTGGATCGTCGCCGTTGGTGCAGTTGGCCGAAGCCAGGTTCCAGCCAGCCGGCACGATCTCGTCGATGGTGTAGGTGCCGGGCTCGACAAACCCGCCGAAATCTTCAGAACCTTCGCCGCCGCTGGTGGTAATGGAAAAGCTCGAGGGCAGCGAAAAAGTCTGGTCGATCATCGGGTCGCTGGTCGTTTCGAACTCGAACGTGTCGTCCCCGTCGGTTGTTTCCTTGCGGATGGTGAGCTGGGCGGGCATTGCCAGTTCGGTCGTCACCGTCGTGCAGCCGCACTTCGAAGGTGTACCGGGCACGGCCTGGTTCAGGCTATTGCACTGGGCATTGGCGTTGTTCTCCCAACTGGCACAGGCCGACAGGTCAACGAACCCGTCGTTGTTCTGGTCGGCGCACTGGATGCGGACCTGCTGCAGGCGCTTGAGTACGCGGCTGTTGCCGGGAATGTCACCGCACTGGTCGGCGTTGATGTTGGGGAAGGGTGCAACAAAGGCGGACCCGCCGTTGACGATTTCTGTCGGCCAGTCCGCCGGATCGGTGCTTGAATTGACGGGGGAGAGAAAGTCGTGGAGGCACAAATCACCGCTGATGGCACTGGTGCCCTCGAGGTTGATGAACATGCCGATTCCGTAGCGGTTGGGGGCGTTTGACACGACGATGGCATCGAAGATCACCTCGGCCTCGCCGGGAACCCCCTGTGTGCAACTCTCGACCACCTCGACGACATCGAATTCCTCGAAAAGGACGTCGTTGGCCGTGCAGTTGGCCGGGTTGACGAACTGTCCGGCGCAGAAATTGCCGACCTGGCCGGTGCCGTTGGCGACCGCCGCGGTTGAAAGCAGGAAGAACAACACCACCAGGCTGACGAGCTGAGCCAGCCGGTTGCCAAAGCGGTGGCCGTACCCGACCGACGACACGGGCCGTGCGGGGCCAGGGTTCGACGGGAGCGAGGTGAGCCGCGGATGGTTGGCGGCACACACCGGGTTGGGCGTGCCAGTCGGGGAATGCGTGTTCACGTTGGAGTCTCCCTTTATTGGACTTGAAACTCGGGTGGACCGGCTTGTACGCGACAGGCCTGGTCGCCTCACTGCCCACGAATCCGGCAGCAGTGATCGCTGATAATAATGTGATCTCCATCACAATGCAATAGCCTAAAAGAGATTATTAGCTGTTTTTAGACTCAAATGTGAGATATGCAACGCCGCTGAGTGTGGGGAAGAGGCCGGCCAATGCCTTGTCTCTTGGGATTCCAGGGGTGGCTTGCATCACGGATTCCGGTTCGTGTCCCGGGGCGAGGGGGCTGCAGGATTCGCGAACGAGGACTTCGGGAAGCGGGGTGGGGGCTGATCGGGCGTCAGCAAAAATGGTTGGCTGGTCGGGGCCGAATCGGTCGAAATCGCATGATCTTCGGTTTCGGATTCTCGGATTTGCGATCGATCTCGCGTTTGCTTCGCCGATTGTGTGACGCGATAGCCGCAGGTTTTGCTTTCTGCTCGCCCTGCCGATACCTAAAATATTCCTTGTAGATCAACGAATTCCCGTTTCGTGTCGGCTTGCCCGAATGCGGAGCAGGCCAAGGAAGTATCGCGCCCATGACATACACAGTGCCCGGTTTTACCAGGATCAAGCTCCTTGCGGTGGTGCTGCTGCTGATGACTTCGGCCGTGGCGAGCGCCGAGGCACCGTTCCTCGAGTACGAGCGCTACCAGCCGATGGCGCCGGGAGAGAACAACCGATTCGTGATGCGCTGGTGGACCGATGGCCGCGTGGAGATCGAAGTACCGCCTTATGCACGTCATGCCGGGCGTTACGAGCTCGATATCGGTGACTATGATCTCGATGGGCTCGAACAGGTGCTGGACACCGCGGATGAGCTCCAGTCCGTCCTTCATGCGGCGCCCGCCGAAATCAATGCGCTTAACCGTCAGGAAGTTCGACAGACCTTCGATGCGGATATCGTTCGCATTCGAACGCATCCCGACAGTCGCCACCCCGTGAATGTCGAAATCACCGTACCCGAGCACTGGGCCAGGGTCTACCCGCAACAGGAAGACTTGGGCAGCATCGCCGACATGGATCGGCTGATGATGGGGTGGATCATGGAGCATGCCCGCAAGCAGCGCTGATTGACGCGACAAAATGCGGTTTCAGCCGCTTTTTACCCTTCCTCAACGCCGATCACGTGCAAAACGAGAGGTACTTCTCTCTCCCGCCAGAGTTGCGTGACAGGCCACGCGCAGGTTTTGCTTTCGTCGCCTGGGTCCCGGCCAATACAATAATAATCAGTCACTTACTGGCAATGTAGGTGCGGTGTGGTAAAGGGGGAATGAGCGGTTTTCCGACCGTGATTTCGAGTTTCGGAAACGTGTCATTCCATGCCGTGTGCCTGGCAGCCAAATGCAGCCACGATGAACCGGATCGCCTTCTTTACATCTTCGATTTTTGCACTGTTGCTGCCGCTTCTGGTGCTTTCCAGCCCGGTGGCTCATTCCGGCGTGTTTGCCTTTGCCGAGTTGCTGGGGGAACCGGCGACGATTACGCATCCCAGCGGGTATAACGGTCAGGCCGGTTTGCTCGAGGTGACGGTCTGCATCGATCCGGCCAGCGAGAACAAGAGCGAGCTGGAAGTGGCCATCCACAACAGCATTCGCCTCTGGAACGGGCTCGAGCCTGAACACGGCAACACCAGATTGTCACCAGACTCCGGCGTGCCCGACAACAAGGTCGATGCCGAATCGGTGTTGCTGCACGAACTGGGGCACTGCATCGGGCTTGGTCATCCCAACCTGGCTTCGGAATCGGGCCTGCGAGGCGATGATCGCCGGTTTGCCAAGGCATTGTCCGGCACTGGCCCGAACAACGGCTACACCCTGAATTCCGGCACGGACGGCATTATTGCAACCGAAGCCGATGATCGTGGCGATGACGTCAACCTGCACTGGTTCCGCAAGAGCAACAATGATCCGTTCACGATCGCCTCGACCGTCGACGCCACGACCTACAGCAACGATCTCGCCGACCTGCCTTCGGGGCACCAGTTCGCCACGGTGGCGGGTTCACAGGTCTCGCATGGCCGCGGCCTGGATCGCAGCGAGGCGGTCATGCACCAGGGTATTCATTACGGCGAGAAGCGCTGCGGGCTCGGGCATGATGATGTAGCGATGATTCGCCTGGGGATGGCGGGCACCGACCGGACTGCCGGCACCGACACCGACTACGATCTCAAGCTGGTGTTCGTCGGCGAGTCGTCCAGTTGCGATATCAACGTCAAGATGGGGGGGGACACCTTTGCCTATTGCAGTATCAGCGGAGGCGAGATTGCGCCCAATCACTGGGCGGTCAGTGGCGCCAATATTCGTATGGCTTCAAGCTCGCTCATCAACTGGCACTTCAACGTGGAGCGTGAAGGAGACACCATGTTCAGGGATACGTTCGCCGGTAACTGAATCCTGCCGGCTTTCCGCCTGCAAGGCGGTGCCATGGTGCGATGTTCCGAATCCTTACGGCCGCGGCGACTCGCGTTCGAAACTCTCGAACAGGCGATGGTCTTCCGGCAACTCCTCAAGTTCCTCGTAGAGCATGCGCAGCGACTTGGCGTACATTTCGTGGCGCATGGCTTCCGGTTGCTCGGCCGCGCGCTGACGGGCCCTGCGAAGACTGTTCGAAAGTGTATGCAGGATGTCATCCTTGCGGCTCATGGTGCGACTCCCTTCCCGATGGTGTCGACCATGATGGAACGCGCGGGTGCAAGGGTGAAATGGGATTTGCGCCTCACCTCCCATGAGTAAATCGCTCGGCTTTGTGTAGGAAATTTCCTACAGCTTTCCGCGGCAAGGGATCGGCTCAGCCGGCAGGCCTCACTCAGGCGTGGTCAACCGGCTCCGGGGCCGCGATCTTGCGGTTACCACCAGGATGCCAAGCATCAGGATCAGCAACGCCAGTGGACCAAGGGTCGGCACCGGAATGGCACGCTGAACGCCTCTGCCAGTCAGCGCGATGCCATGCGGTGAGGCCGGGGTGCTGGAGACGACCAGCAACTGGTCCTCGAAAGTGCCTTCGGTCAACGGCGAGAAGTGCAGCATGACCGTGCACGAGTCGCCAGGGCCGAGTGTGCGGGGTAGCGCGGTGCAGCTGCCGGGCTCGAATCCAAAAGGTAACGCGGGTGCCGCAAACTCCTCGATCACCAGGTCGGTGCCACCGACATTGGTGATCACAACGGCCTGCTCGGCACTGTCGTCGAGCTGCAGTTCGCCAAACCGAACATCGTCAATGCCCAGGTCAAGCGCGATTGTCGTGCAGTCGACGATTATATTGTCGATAGTGGCGCCGGCAATGGTGCCCGAGCCATTGACGACAGTGCATGTCTGGTCGGGGTCTGTCGGCTGCTCGGCCACGCTGACAGACCATGGTGTTCCGTGTTCGAGCCGGGTGTCGAACATGAAGGCGCCGTCGTCGTCGATGGCAATCAACTCGCCTGCATCCAGTTCCAGCTTCAGTCCATTGCCTGACAGGCCGCTGACTGTGCCCCCCAACCGATACGTGTTAATGGCGAACTCAGCGGCAACCGTGCAGTCGGCAACGATCTCGCCGGTGGTGTAGCTGAATTCGGTCACCGTCTGGTCGGTGTTGGATTGGGGTGTGCCCCCGCAGCCGGACACGGCATTGAAATGATGGCCGACATCGGCCGTTCCGGTCACGACGGTGTTCTGGCCGTGCTCGATGACCGGATCAATGTCGGAGGTGATCTTGCCGTTGTTCGCTTCGGTCGAAACGGTATGCCCCTTGATGGCGAAACTGGCCTCGACGTTGCATGCCTCGGTAATGGGGTCCGTCGTGAAGGTCAGATCGTCCACGTCCAGGGTTCCTCCGCACGAACCGGCGACCGAGGTGATCTCATACCCGCTATCCGGGATCAGGTCGAAGCTCATGGTCTGGTCAACTTCCGCAACGATCGAGCCCGCCGGCTCGATCATGCCATCCGGCCCTGTCGCGGCTTCAACGATGACGCGGTGAAGATCGATTCTGGCCAGTGTGAATTCGCCGCCATCGGGAATGCAGTCGCTGGCTGCTTCCGGCGTTCCGACGACCAGGGCCATTTCGATCAGGCCGACTTCAACCCCGATCAGGTGTTTGTCGAGGGTCAGTGCAAAACCGGTACTGGTTTCCTCCCAGTGCGCCAGTCCGATGATCTCGTCTTGACTGTCGCGTACGGGTACTTCGGCTCCGTTGCGGGAGAACAGGTCGAGCGTCCGGTTCACGGCCAGGCCGGTCGGCTTCGGGCAAAGCAGTGAAATGCGAGATGCCGCACCGAGTGCCTCGGATGCCGGGTCCTCAAGGCCGGCGCTGGTATCGATTTCGATCAGCCCGGTCAGTTCGGCGGCCATGTCGGGGTCGGTCAGTTCCACGTCCAGCAACAGGGCATCGCCAAGGTCGGTGGCAACAAGCGACCTGGCGTCTGGTGCATCGCCATCCAGGCCGATCCGGTCGCATTCCAGATCCGGAAAAACCTGCTCGGCGACGAGCTGGAAAGGCAGGGCGACAAGGATTGCCGCGATCATCCCGGCCAGCCGCAGATCACGAAAGGCACCTGAACTCATGCCGGCGCCCTGTTCATGGCGTTCCGGCCGGACAACAGACGGCCGTAGCCGAGGCCTGGCCGGTGCGGCAGTGCACAGTCCAGGCATCGTCGCCGTCCGGCCCGCTGGATTGCAGTTGCCCCGTGCCGGCACCGGGATCATTCCCAGTGCCGGCGGTGCATTGCCCGCCGCCGGTCACCACGAACTCTCCGGCCGAACAGCTTGCCGTGGCCTGGGAGGTTTCGGCTGTGGCTTCAATCCGGTGACAACCACTGGTGGCAGCCCTGCCACCGGGGCCCTGCGGTCCGGGGTCACCCATGGGCCCTTCCGCGCCGGTCTCGCCTCTCGGCCCTTCGGGGCCGGGATCGCCGGTTGGGCCTTCCGGCCCGGCGAAACCGACCAGTTGCGGGCAGCGTATCGGGCAGGGTTCGGAGTCGAGCGAGGCCACGGCATCCCGGCCGCGAATTCGCCAGGTCAGCGTGTCGTGCTCATTGAGGTCCCAGGTGGACGAGAAAACCGCATAGAAGGTCATGGGGGAGAAAAAGGTCGGCTGACCTTGATTGAGCGAACCAGGAAAGACCTGGTTATTGGTGCCCAGGTTGATCGTTCGAGAACTGCTTTCCAGGCTGATGTAGCCGAAGTAGGCGGTGGCCGTTTCGAGTTCTTCGTCGTGGTCGACGCAATCGATAAACGGAAAGACCAGTTGGGCCCGGCTTTCGGCCGGCGCCAGCAGCAGGCAGGCCGGGAGCAGCAGGGCGATCAGCAACAGCCAGCTGCTCTTTGAAAGTTGACGGCTCATTCCGACATCTCCTGCGTGGCTGCCGGGCAGCAGATCGCCCGTGCGCTGGCCCGGCCCAGGGCGCAGACCGCCGTCCATGATCCGGCCGTATCGGGATAACTGGCCTTGAGTTGCCCCGCCGACCAGGCCTCGGTATCGGCCAGCAGTCGGTCATCACATTCTCCGCCCCCGCCCATGACCAGCTCATCGGCGCCGCAGGCAGCCACGGCCGTCTTGTCATCGGTCTGTGCCACGACGGTATGGCAGCCGGTCACGGCGGATGCGGCGGGTTCGCCGGTCGGGCCCGGTTCGCCCTGCGGTCCCTGTGGTCCGTCAAATCCTTGCGGCCCCTGTGGTCCTTCCGGTCCCTCAGGCCCGTCCAGGCCTTGCGGGCCGGGGTCGGTGCGACATTCGGTGATGCCGGTGCAGCGCGGGCTGTCGGTGGCATGTGCCACGGCTTCTTGTCCCAGCAGGTTCCAGGTCAAGCTCTTAGCCGATGAAACGCTCCAGGTCACCTCGAAGGACCGCCAGGTCAATCCGGGAACGAAGCGACTTTCCTGGCGTCGATTGCCCGGCGGCGGCGAGAAGAAGTTGTCTCCGCCTGGTGGCAGATTGACGACGAAATCGTTCTCGCTGTAGTAGAAGAATCGCGCCGTGGCTTCGCCGGCTTCCTCGTCGAAATCGACACATTCCACCCCGGGATGGATGGGATCTATGGCATGCGCCGGCACCAGGCCAGCACACAGCGCTGCGATGGCAATCAGGACGTGACAGGGCATCCAAAGTATCTGCTTCATGAGTTCGGCTCTCCGCAGCACAGCGCGCGGGCGGTGGCCCGGCCGATACGGCAGTTGACCGCCCAGCCCCGGTCGTCGACCGGCAGGCTGCTCTGGATCACGCCGGCCGTCCACTGTTCGGGTTGCAGCGGCGGATCGTTCTCACAGCTTCCGGCACCGGACAGGGCGTGCTGGTCTTCACCGCAGGATGCAATGGCGCTCGCCTCGCCAGAAGACGCGCTGATCCATTGACAGGCTGACAGGGCATCGGCGCCACGCGGGCCCTCGGGGCCGTCTTCACCCCTGGGGCCCTGTGATCCCTCCATGCCGGGCGGGCCGGGCGGTCCGGCTGGGCCGGGCTCACCCTCCGGTCCCCGCGGTCTTGGCGGGCAGACGCATTGGGGGGTGGAGCGACAATGGATGGAAGGGTTGTCCTGGAAAGTGACGGAGTTGCCACCGATGTTCCACCTCATCGAGTCCTGCTCGGAGCGGAAAAAGGCCAGCGCCGTGCCTGACCAGAGATGATAGCCGCCGAAAAAGCGTGTTTGCTGGCCCTGATCAAGCGGCCCGGGTGAGACACGGTTCTCTTCCCCGGCTTCGATTTCCGTGATCTGGTCGGAGTTGCGATTGGCATAGCTCATGTGGGCGACGAGCATGTCGTGCTCTTCGATGACGTCGATGCAGTGGAGCAGGGGGAACACCTGCGAGCTGTCTGCCAGTGTATTGCTCGAGTGGAGGAGCAAGAGGCACAGCAGTGCTGTTGACCCGCAGCGCAGGCTCACGGATCTGCCACGCCGGGCCGCAGCGTTTGCTTGCCGGTTGTGTTGCTGGAAAAAGCTCATCTCTCTACTGACTGCAGCAGATCAGTGCAAACAGTCTCATGCGGATATGACTTTCTTCGGAACACACAGCATCGCCTGGCCGATGCACGCAGGTGCGACCGTTGCGACAGATGCATGGTATCCCCTTGTATTGATGGCAGGCGGCTGGTCCGAGTCACCGTACAGCAGTCAGTGTCGATACGCCAATCA
>SKSJ01000192.1 GCA_007123055.1 Wenzhouxiangella sp.
CCACCATGCCCAGTTCATCTGCACGGTCAATAATTCTTTCTGCCCGTTGCATGAAGGACTCCCTAAGTGAACCATTGGGAGCAAATGCCGAATTGTCCCAGGGAAAACCACTACAATAACCATATGGACAGCCGCCCTGTAAGTTAAGGGTGAATGCAAGCAGACCATTTTCCTTCCAGGATGACATGGCCTGAATAAATTCATCCGTATTGCGGTCGGGGTCCCATTTTTGGGTGTCAGGGTAGGCCCATTGGCCCTGGGTTCTTTGGTTCAGATCGTCAAAAATTCCTTGCACAAGCCGGGCATTCATCAACAGCCCCTCAACAGGGTACTCTCCTCCATAAGAAGTTGTCCAGGTTCGTCCCTCGTAGGTAGGAGAACCATTGATATAAAATTTCTCCCCTTTAATGGTGATCGTGGTATTACGAAGATGAGTAGCTGTATTTTCAGCTATATCCCCAAATGCAGTAAAACTATAGACTATAAAAACTAATCCTGAAAAAAATGTATAAATATACTGGAAATGTAATTTCATTTTTGCACTAATTTTAAAAGTTTTATTTACTAATTAAACTGGAGTCAGCACTACCACAAACCCACCCTGCGGTATCATATCGATGGAAATACTTTCTTCCGGGCTTGCTTTGCCTGTTTCGAGTCGGAAGGTCTGAAATTCTTCCCCATCCAGGTAATACATAGCTTTGTAATCACCGGGTTCCAGGAAGTCAGGGGTAAAGGATACGGTTCTATTATCCTTTTTTCCATTGATACCAGAAATATAATAATCTGAACCTGACCGGCGTGCCAGTACGGAATAATCACCGGGATAACCGGAAATAAAATGTATATCATCCCACACCACGGGAACATTCTTTAAAAACTCAATGATGAATTCGGGCTGTTCGCGAAGATAGTCAGCCCATTCAGCAATATGAAGAAGCCCGGTTTCATAATGAACGGTAAGGGCCAGTTCGTGGGCGTTACTGGTAATTCTTGGGTATCCACCTCTACGAGTTGATAAGGTAAAAGGTGTATAATCGGTAGGGCCTACCACATCGCGGATAAAAGGATAAACTGTATTCTGAATGGGAGCAAGCTCAGGCCATTCGGGAGTACCATAAAACTCAGCACCCATTACAGACTCCATGGTAAGTAGGTTGGGGAAGGTTTTGGTCCAACCACGAGGTATTGTTGAGCCGTGGGTATTGATGAGAATTTCATTTTTGGCGGCTTCCCGGAAAATATTGATATACATTTGTATGATCTCTTGCTTATCACTGGCAAAGAAATCAAGTTTTATACCCCGAACACCTCTTTCTCGCAATAGTTGGAACTCCTTTACCCGGGCTTCTTCTTCATAAAAACGATCGCGCGGTCTGGCATTGCGGTTACGAGCTGCCATAATTATTTGCTCACCCCAGCTGTGAAAGTCCTTATCGCCAAGATGGTAATGCACCGCCTCATAATACTCTTCTTCGGGGAAAAAACCTTTGTTGTAAATGGGACGGAGCTTGTTGAGTACACTTTGAGGTACCCCTTCATCTAGCAGACCCTTCACTATCTGGTCTGTGAGATTAAAATACCACTTTACTCTATTGTTAGGCCCCCCGGAGTTGTACCAGATAAACAGCTCTACACCTTGTTGATGTGCATATTCTATAAGCTGATCAATGTCTCCGTTTCTCATAATATCCCAATCGGCATCCACAAGAGAGTATTTCCATCCCATCTCAGCCGAAAGGTCCACATGGTCGGCAAGGGGAATATAATCGCTGCTACTGGCCGGGTCGTGCCACCAACTCCAGGACGAAATACCGGGTTTTATCCAATCGGTATCTTCAATTTCAGTGGGGCGGCTCAGGTGGTCTACGATATTGGATTCTACAATATCGCCAAGGTTTTGTGTAATGATCGCAAATCGCCAGGGTGTTGTCCAGGGCAGTTTGCTTGAAGGAAAGCGGCTAAACATGCCATAGCACTCGTATTCTTCCGGGAACTCAAGCATGTAATTGCCTCCTGGTGCATGTTGCCTCACGTGCATCCCTGCATAATGCTCATCAAGGTCAGCCTCGGAAACAAACACCCATGTGCCGTCCTCTTTCTCAAAAAGCAAAGGCAACGCCCAACCATAACTTACCGGAGCCGAGGTACCAATTGGGATTTCTCGATGGTAGGGGATTTCATACCCCAGGCTCCAGTGCCTGATGGTGTCATAGGTTTGCATCCAGGCCTTTCCTCCGGTGGTGTTGAGGTTGAATGATGATAATTCATCAATCACCATAAACAAAGCAGTATCTTTTGCAGGAAAATGGTAACGAAATGCCATCCCCTCGTCGTAGGCCCTGAAGGACATCTCAATAATTTCATCCTCCTGATTCTTAAATGCTATGGTGATTTCGTTGCAGTGATTTATGTCGTTGATCCGTTTACCGCTGATAAGAGTATACGGCTCGTAAATGGATTGTTTTCGGAATGAATGATAACGAAGGTTTTTAGAGAAATCCATGTCCTCCCTTACAAGCCCGAGGGTTGATCTGTCAAGGGCGTGGATTACGGTCTCTTCATTAATAAGGTCAGCATGATAGGTTACAACTCCAGAGTTTTCATCCAGAGACACATAAACCAAAATACTGCCATCGGGTGAAGCAACCTGCCAGTGAGTTTGATCGGCTGAGCAACTGGCAAGGTAAAACATTACGGTGATAAGTGCGATCAATAAAGGACTTTTTTTTGTTTTCATTTTTTTATATTTTTTTATTTGGTCAGATAACTTGTCTTACTCTTATAGCGAGAGAGCACGCCAACGCCACTGTTAACAGCTGTCTTAGGTTGAGGTGATATTATCCATGCCCTTGTGTGTTAAAGGTATTGACTTGGCTCGGTTCATCAGTTTATAATTTGATTCATTATGGCCATATGGAACATCATAATTGAGTTTTTCCAGTTGAATGACGTAGGACTTCCAAATAATCATTCTCGTGTAAATTTTAGAATAATCATCGATGCTTCAAAATATTTAGGAACTGGGTACTATAATTTATTTTTTTATTAAGAATTTCTTATATGTATTTCTATAAAAAAATATATTTTATTGAAATTTAAAGGGTTGATAATGAGCAATTCGGAGGCTATCATGTTTCTGTTATTCAACGGAAACGATCACTCTCCTGTAACGGGTCATGGGAAATACAGCATCATCCTGCACTTCACAAATCACATGTATGGTTTTCCCGGATGCCTCTGCCGGAACAGACAATTTTGCCGTAAGATTGTCATAGTTTTGAATTTCAACGGACTCACCATAGGTTCCCGCTTCGGCATAGACCCACCACAGGACGGTAAGTTTATCATCATCGGGATCATAAGTGGGCGAAGCATCCAGCTCTATAACATTGCCAGGCTTAGCAATGATCTTTTCGGCATGAGCCAGTTTAACCACGGGTGCATGATTGGCATCTTCAAAGTTTGATGCAGCAGTCCATTGCATACGTGCGGCAAAATCTTCCTGAATGGTTATAATGAAACGCCATAAAGGTTTTAGATGGTCACCATCATCTTCAGCGTCAATCCAGAAATTGCCAGGTCCAACTTTTTCAAAGCGGCCGCCCCAACCACCCCATGAAGGATGCTCGTGGCTGCGCAAACCGGTGTTGATCACATGGAAAAATGCCGGCGAATCGCCTTCTTCCAACTCTTCGCGGTCGTAGATTGCACCAAGTGGGCTAACATTCTTTATATTTTTGGTAGTCCACTCTTTGGTATATATCTTATGATCTGCATAAGGATTCAGCCTATCCCAGGCATAGGCGATTACACGCCAGAATTGTTGGGCATTCAATATATAGTTTACTTGTGGAAACTCTTGGTGCATCCATTCTTTCAGGTCATCCTGCTCGGCAATGGCATAAATCCAGGCTTTGTCCAATGCTTTTTCCAGTTGATCAGGGTGCGATTCCCTTATGCGGTAAAGTGCCTGTGCAATATTGTTAAGTCCGCCCCATGCCTGTAGCCAAACCGGTCGTGGGTCATCATCCAGGAGAACTTCCACGATTTTGTCAGAGCCGGGGGTGTCCCACCCTTCGCCTACTGCTGCCCGACCCAC
>SKSJ01000025.1 GCA_007123055.1 Wenzhouxiangella sp.
CAGACCGACCGCTTCCGCGCCGCGGTGACCCAGCGCAGCGTCTCCAACTGGATTTCCGAGGCCGGCACCCAGGCCTATGTGCCGACCATGATGAACGCCGAGTTCGGTGGAACGATCTGGGAGAACTTCGACTACTACTGGGGCCGCTCGCCGCTGAAGTACGCCGATCGTGTGCGCACGCCAACGCTGATCATCCATTCCACCGACGACCAGATCACACCCGTCGGCCAGGGCCAGGAATGGTTCTACGCGCTGATCAACAACAACGTCGACACCGAACTGGCCGTGTTCGAGGGTGAAGGTCATGGTCTGTCCCGCGCCGGCACGCCGGTCAACCTAGTCAAACGGCTGGAGCTGATTCTCGAGTGGTTCGAGCGCCATGACGACTGAACCGGTGAAGCAGGACGCTTTCCTGCAAGCCGCCATTGCCGAAGCCCGACAGGGACTGGCCGAGGGCGGCATCCCCATCGGATCGGTGCTGGTCTGCGACGGGCGCATCATCGGCCGCGGCCACAACCGCCGGGTGCAATCCGGCAGCGTGGTGCTGCATGCCGAGATGGACGCTTTGGAGAACGCCGGCCGGCAGCCGGCGGCGGTCTACCGCCGCTGCACGCTCTACACCACGCTCTCGCCGTGCTCCATGTGCAGCGGGGCCATCCTGCTGTACGGCATTCCCAGCGTGGTCATCGGCGAGAACCAGAGCTTTCGCGGCGAGGAAGCATTGCTGCTCGAACGCGGCGTCAGCGTGACGGTGGTCGATGACGATGACTGCGTTTCACTGATGCGCGAGTTCACCGCCGGTTCGCCAGAGTTGTGGCATGAGGATATCGGATTCGAATGATGAAGCCGGATTCGAGACGCCCGACACACTCTGACGAATCCCGGTCACCCGATTTGCCAGCGCCGGCGCAGGGCTTTAGTATCTACCTGATATCGCTGAAATACCACTGAAGCCAAGGGGGTTGTCTAGGGAGAAGACAGATGGACAACTCGAACACGGCGCGGTGCCGCTATCACCGAACGCATTCCGGAAAGTGGCATTGCCCGGATTGTGACCTGACCCTCTGCGGTGACTGCAAGCCCCTGGCCAACCGCTTGCCCCACGATGTCCCGTGTCCGCTATGCCAAACGGCCATGATCGATCTCGAGGCCGGAACGCCCTTCTGGCATGACTGGCGCGAGATCCTGCACTACCCGATCGAACGAACGGCGCTTGTTATCGTTGGACTGGCGGGACTGGTACAACTGGTCACGCCGGCCGGCCTGTCCACGCTGCTGGCCGGCTTGCCCGTACTGGCGATCTTTCTCTACTACGTGGCGGTGATCATCGACCGCAGCGCCTGTGGCTCCAACGCCGCACCCGATACCGCAGACCTGGCCGACCGGTCGCGCATCGACGCCAGATTGGAATGGGTCAAGACCGGATTCGTCTACGCCGGGGCGCTACTTGCCGCGGGGATGAGCGGCTCGCCGCTGATACTGGCCGTGGCCATTCTGCTGGCGGCCATGGCACTGCCCGCCAGCCTGATGGCCGTTGCCATGGACGGGAAATTCAAGGCTGCTTTCGACTATCCTCGCCTGACAACGATCGCCAGGCGACTGGGCATGGACTACAACCTGCTGGCTGCCGCCGCGCTTGTCGTCGGGGCGACACCGGCAGTGGTGTTCCACCTGCCCGGGCTGCTGCTGCCGACCTTCGTCCACGCGACGCTACTCACCCTGGTTTATGGCTGGGCCTGCCTGTCGCTGGCTCACGCGGTCGGTCGAGAACTGTTCCGGTACCGGCGAGAACTGGAATTCGGCGCCGGCGAGGATCCGATCGACCGGCCACTGCCCCCCAAACCGGCAGTGCACGAACCCGTCCAGGCGCTGGCCGACGCCCGCGTACAGATGGCCGAGCAGCGATCTGACCAGGCCAGGGTCACCATCGGTGAGGCGCTGACACGCTACCCGCGCAACCGGGAGCTCAATCGACGCTTCGAGAAACTGCTTGCCGCCGAAGGGCGGATTACCGAACTGAAGAATCACGTCGAGCGCGTGCTGCACCGCAAGGTGGCCGACGGCGATGTCGCCGGTGCGGTCGACCACTGGCAGCAGCATCGTGACTCACTCGACGGCTGGGAGCCGCGGATCAGCGCCACCCGCCACCGCATGGCGCTGGAACTCGAGGCCCGCGGTGATCATCGTACGGCCGTGCGCCTGCTCCTGAGCCTGCCCAAGACGGATCCGCGATACGGTCGCTTGCCGGAAGCCTGTCTCGATGCCGCCCGAATGCTCGAGGAACACTTCGCTGACCAGGCCGCCGCGGAACCGCTGCGACAATTTGTGCAGCAGCGTTTTCCAGCGCGCGCGGCCACCTGGTTCGAGAAGCACGAGTTCTCCACCCCGGAACTCCAGAAGCAGCCGGGCTAGTGGGCCACTAGTGGGCCACTAGGCAGCGAATGCCTGGCGGGTGAAGTTGACTGGATCGCCCTCGCTGACCAGCACGTTGTCCTCGATACGGATCCCGCCGAATGGCCGCAGTGCATCGATCTGCGTCCAGTCAACCCGGTCAGCATATTCACTGGCACGCAGGTCCTCGAGCAGCGATGGTATGAAATACAGCCCCGGCTCGATGGTCACTATATTGCCCGGCTCCAGTTCACGAGTCAGACGCAGTGCCGGATGCTGCCCGGGCGCTGGTACCGGCTGGCCTTCGGCATCGACCAGGCCGGCGACATCGTGAACCTGTGCGCCGATGAAATGCCCCAGGCCATGCGGGAAGAAGCGGCTGGATACGCCGGCTTCGAGCTGTTCCTCGGGCGACATCCTGACGATGCCGACTTGCTCGAGAATGCCGGCAATGGCCAGGTGGCTGCGCAGGTGCAGATCGACGAAGGACACACCCGCACGGACCTCCTCGCATAGCTGGCGCTGAGCGCGATCGACCGCCTCGATCAGGGCTGCGAACTCTGCGTTTTCCTCGCCGGTCCAGGTGCGCGTGATATCGGCGGCGTAGCCGAGCGAGTCGGCGCCGGCATCCAGCAGAAAGCTCCGTGACTCCACGGGGCGGCCGGGATTGCGGTGCTGGTAGTGGAGCACGGCGGCATGTTCGTTGACCGCGCAAATGGCGTTGTAGGGCAATTGGTCCTGGTCCTGGCCCACCGCGGCAACGTAGGCCAGATGGATTTCCAGTTCGCTGCAACCTTCGCGAAATGCACGGGCGGCAGCCATGTGGCCGGCCACGGCACGCTGGTTGGCACGCGCCAGGCATTCGCGCTCCCATGCCGTCTTGCGAGTGCGCGCCTCGTCAAGACGCCACATCAGTTCCGGTGCGTTGAGATCAGCGCCATCGAGCAGATGACCCACGGCGCGTTCGTCGCCAATGACCGCCAGCGCACGTTGCTCGGCAAAGCGCTCGTGCCAACCTTCGGGGGCGGTCACGATCTCGATATCCAGGCTGTCGGCCCACCAGGAGGCCGGACCTTCGGGCGACAGGTGCCAGAAATCGTCCGGCTGGCAATACCACAGCTTCGGCTTGCGACCGGGCCGCAGCTCCAGCAGACAATCGGGCGTGAACGGCTCCGGAACCCAGGATACGAACGGGGCATGGGCACGAAACGGTGGATGCTGGTCGTCGAACAACCGGTTCTCGGGCCGGCCGGAATGGATCAGCAGGCCGTCGTAGCCCAGTTCGGTAAGCGTTTCGTCGATTTCCTCGCGGCGATGCTCGATGTGACGGGCATACAGCAGGGCATCGGGATTGGGCATGGTGATTTCCTGATCGGTTAAACTCGTGGGTTGTCCCTTGATTGTAGCGCGCAGGCCCAAACTTTTCCCTGATGACGATTCGCATCCACAACACACTGACCCGCCGCAAGGAAGACTTCGTGCCGCTCGATCCGGAGCGCGTGACGGTCTATGCCTGCGGCCCGACAGTCTACAACTACGCTCATATCGGCAATGCCCGGCCAGCGGTCATTTTCGACCTGCTCCACCGGGTTCTGTCGCGACGCTACCGAAAGGTGATCTACGCCCGCAACATCACCGACGTTGACGACAAGATCAATGCCGCGGCCGCCGAGCAGGGCGTGGACATCGACGTGATCACGCAGCGCTTCGCCGCCATCTACCACGAGGACATGGCCGCGCTCGGCGTGTCTCGGCCGACGGTGGAGCCGCGCGCCACCGATCACATTGGCGACATCATCGCCATGATCGAGAAGTTGATCGGGCGTGGCTGCGCCTATGCCGCCGAGGGTCACGTGCTGTTCAATGTCGAGAGCTTCGACGACTACGGAAAGTTGTCGAAGCGCGATATGCGCGAACTCATTGCCGGGGCTCGCGTCGATGTCGCACCGTACAAGAAACACCCCGGCGACTTCGTCCTCTGGAAGCCCTCCAGCGACGACCAGCCGGGCTGGGAAAGCCCCTGGGGCCGTGGCCGCCCCGGCTGGCACATCGAATGCTCTGCGATGAGTGCCAGGCATCTCGGCGAGGTCATCGACATCCATGCCGGCGGGCAGGATCTGGTCTTTCCCCACCACGAGAACGAGATTGCCCAGAGCCGCTGTGCCCACGGCACGGACACCTTCGCCCGCTACTGGATGCACAACGGTTTCGTCACGGTCGAGAAACGCAAGATGTCGAAATCGCTCGGCAATACCCTGATCATCCACGAACTTCTCAAGCACTGGCCCGGCGAGGTATTGCGCTACGTACTGCTTTCGGCCCACTACCGCCAGCCGCTGGACTGGTCGGAGAAAGCACTGGAGCAGGCACAGGCCACGCTGGACCGTCTCTACGGCCTGCTGCGCGACCACCCGCCGGCAGGCGACGACGGCACCGATGCCGACGCATCGGTGATCGCGGCACTGGAAGACGATCTCAACACACCAACGGCGCTTGCGGAGATCAACCGGCTGGCCCGCGAACTGGCCTCGGCCAATGGTGACGAGACATCTCGACTGGCCAAGCGCCTGCGCGCCTCGGCCGGACTGTTGGGACTGCTGCAGGAAGCACCCGAGACCTGGTTTGCCCGCCGCCAGGCGGATGTCGACATCGACGAAAACGAGATCGAGGCAATGATCCGGCAACGCAACCAGGCGCGGTCCAATCGGGATTTCGCCACCGCCGATCGCATTCGCGATGAGTTGTCCGAACGCGGTATCGTGCTCAAGGACGGACCGGAAGGCACCAGCTGGGAGGTGGCCACGCAATGAGCATCGAACGGGCCCAGCGCGAGATCGTCGACGAGTTCAGCCTGTTCGACGACTGGATGGATCGCTACCAGTACCTGATCGACCTGGGTCGCAAGCTGCCCGATCTGCCCGAAGAGGAAAAGACCGACGACCGCCTGCTCGACGGTTGCCAATCGCAGGTCTGGCTGATTGCAGAGGGCGATGCCGAGCACCTGGAGTTCCGGGCCAATTCCGATGCCGCCATCGTTTCAGGCCTGATTGCGCTGATTCTGCGCGTCTACTCCGGTCGCAGCGCCGCGGAAATCCTGGACTCGGAACCAGAGTTCGTGCGCGAGATCGGCCTGAGCCATCACCTGTCTCCGACCCGGGCCAATGGGCTCAATGCCATGCTCGGCGAGATTCGACGGCAGGCCGAACTGGCACAGGCGATGGCAGACGGCTGAAGACGACATCGCCCCGCGCGCATGCCGGGGCGATGTCTGGTCGTTTCATTGAATGCAGCCGCAACGCCCTCAGCGGTTGTCGCGCATCTGCTTCTGTCTCAACTCCCAGCGCTCCTGGGCATCGAGACACAACGTGGCAATGGGACGCGCCTCGAGCCGGGCCAGGCCAATCTCCTCGCCGGTTTCCTCGCAGTAGCCATAGGTGCCGTCGTCGACGCGAGCCAACGCCTGGTCGATCTTGCCCAGCAGCTTGCGGTAGCGATCCCGCGTCCTCAGCTCCAGGCTGTTTTCCGTTTCCCGACTGGCGCGCTCGGCTTCGTCGCCGACATCACGCACCTCGCCGCGGAGATTGTTGATCGTCTCCTGCGACTCCTCGATCAGGTCTTCGCGCCACTTGAGCAGCATCTGGCGAAAGTATTCCATATGCTCCTGGCACATGTATTCCTCGTCTTCCGAGGGCTTGTAGCCTTTCGGCAATTCCACGATCTTGCTGGGCATGAACTCGCAGCCTCTACGCAGGTTGTTGCAAAACCGCCGATTATATATCCTAGTGGTGACTCAAGGGCAACCCCCCATGCAAACCGTACTCATTTTTCTCATCCGGGCCTACCGATACGTGCTCTCGCCCTGGATCGGTGGTCAGTGCCGATTCGATCCGACCTGCTCGGTCTACGCCATGCAGGCCATCGAGATGTACGGTGCCATGCGCGGCAGCTGGATGGCCTTCAAGCGCCTGATGCGCTGCCATCCCCTCTGCGACGGCGGCAAGGACCCGGTCCCCGGCAACGAGGATCAGCAGGCTTCATGAACCGCTGGCTGATCGCCAACGCACGCCTGGTCAATGAGGGCCGGGTGGTGGAGACCGACATTCGCATACGGCACGGGCGCATCGAACGCATCGATTCCGAGCTGACGACCCGGGCCGGCGAGACAATGATCGATGCCGGGGGGCGGTACGTCATGCCGGGAATGATCGACAGCCAGGTGCATTTCCGTGAGCCCGGCCTGACGCGCAAGGGAAACATCGCGTCCGAATCGCGGGCAGCCGTAGCCGGCGGCATCACCAGCTACATGGAAATGCCCGACACCTCGCCCCCGACCACGACCCGGCAGGGACTGGCTGACAAGTTCAGCCGCGCCGCCGGACGCTCGACAGCCAACTACAGTTTCTACCTGGGAGCGAGCAAGGACAACCTCGAAGAGGTTCGTGCCACGAACGCACGCGAGGCCTGCGCGCTCAAGGTCTTCATGGGTTCATCGGCTGGCGACCTGCTGATCGACAAACCCGAAACCCTCGCCGGCATTTTCGAGCACTCACCGCTGATGGTGGTGACTCACTGCGAGGATACCCCGACCATCGAACGCAACCTGGCAGCCGCGATCGCCAGGTACGGCAAGGACATTCCCGCCCTTGCCCATGCCGAGATCCGCTCGCACGACGCCTGCCTGAAATCGACCACGCTGGCCCTGGAGCTGGCGAGGAGGCACGGCACCCGACTGCACGTGCTGCACCTGACCACGGCAGAGGAAATGGCGCTTTTCGATTCGGGGCCGGTTGCCGGAAAGCAGATCACCGGCGAGGTCTGTATCCACCACCTCTATTTCATCGACGAGGATTACGAGGCGCTGGGCAACCTGATCAAGTGCAACCCTTCGATCAAGACCGCCGCCGATCGCAGGGCCCTGCGGCGGGCGCTGCGCGACGATCGCATGGACCTCATTGCCACCGACCATGCCCCTCACCTTCTCAACGAGAAGACCGGCAGCTACGAAGCCGCGGCAGCCGGACTGCCGCTGGTGCAATATGCCCTGCCGGCGGCCTGGTCGCTGGTGGCGTCGCGCGTCCTCACCCCCGAACGCCTGGTCGAAAAAACGGCCCACAACCCGGCCATTCGTTTTCAGCTGGCCGAGCGCGGTTTCGTCCGGGAGGGATACTGGGCCGACCTGGTCATGATCGACGAGCACAGGCGCACGATCGTCGACAACCAACCCATGCTCTCGCAATGCGGATGGACACCGTTTGCCGGTCGCAAGCTGCCGGCCACCGTCGCCGCCACCTGGGTCAACGGCCACCTGGTCTGGCGTGACGGCCTCCTGACCGGTGTGGTGCCGGGGCAGAAGCTGGGGTTTTCGCGGGATTGCTAGTTCGCTATTTCGTTTTTTGGTGTTTTGGTGTTTTGGTGTTTTGGGTGGCGAAGGCGCCTGCGCCTCCTATGGCTTGCAAAGCAGCTTCACGTAATTCGAGCAACGAAAAAACCAAAAAACCAAAAAACGAAGCCTATCTCGTCAACCGCCGGATATCGGCACCAAGCTGGCGCAACTTTTCCTCGATATTCTCGTAGCCACGATCGATGTGGTAGACCCGGTCGACGATCGTCATGCCCTCCGCCACCAGGCCGGCCAGCACCAGGCAGGCCGAGGCGCGCAGGTCGGTAGCCATCAGCGGAGCACCAGTCAGCTTTTCCACGCCGCGGATGATCACGGCATTGCCCTGCAGTCGAATGTCGGCACCCAGTCGCTGTAACTCCTGCACGTGCATGAACCGGTTCTCGAACACCGTCTCACGCACCACCCCGGTCCCTTCGGCAATGGCGTTGAGCGCCGTGAACTGGGCCTGCATGTCGGTGGGAAAACCCGGGTACGGCGCTGTCGTGACATCGACCGCTTTCGGTCGCCGCCCTCCCATGTCCAGCTCGATCCAGTCCTCGCCGATGGAGATCTCGGCCCCGGCCTCTTCAAGCTTGCCCAGCACGGCGTCAAGCGTATCGGGACGCGCGTTGGTCGTTCGGACCCGGCCACCGGTCATGGCCGCGGCCACCAGGAACGTGCCCGCCTCGATGCGATCGGGCAGCACTTTGTAGTCGTAACCATCGAGACGCTGGCGGCCGGTAATGGTGATGGTGTTCGTGCCATGACCGGAGATGTCTGCCCCCATGGTGATCAGGCACTCGGCCAGATCGACCACTTCGGGTTCCTGGGCGGCGTTGTCGATCACCGTTGTGCCATCGGCGAGGGTCGCCGCCATCATGATGTTCTCGGTACCCGTGACCGTGGCGGTGTCGAGCACCACGCGCGCACCTTTCAGGCGCTCGGCACGGGCAACGATATAACCCGCATCGACGTGGATGTCGGCACCCATTGCCTTGAGACCCTTGAGATGCAGGTCGACCGGCCGCGCGCCGATCGCGCAACCGCCGGGCAGCGACACTTTTGCCACGCCCTGCCGCGCCAGCAAGGGGCCGAGCACGAGAATGGACGCACGCATGGTCTTGACCAGCTCGTAGGGTGCCGTATCCCCGGCCAGTTCGCGAGCACACATCTCGACGCGGAAACAATCACCCAGCGAGATCTCGACGCCCATCTGGCCGAGCAGCTCCATGGTCGTGGTCACGTCCTTGAGGTGGGGCACGCCGCTGAGCCCGCAGGGCTGGTCGGTCAGCAAGGAAGCCATGAGAATGGGCAACACGGCATTCTTGGCGCCGGAGACCTCGACCGTACCGTCGAGGGGGCGGCCGCCGGCAATCTGGATTCTGGCCATCGGGAAAGTTTCCGGAAGTGGGAGTGGTGGTCAGTCCGTGACCTCGTCGGGTGTCTTGAGATCCAGGCTAAGCGCGTGAATTTCGCGACCCAGAGAGGATCCCAGCGCCTCGTGGACCCGGCGATGCCGCTGTATGCGACTCAAGCCGGCAAACTCGTCGCTGACGACCCGGGCCACGTAATGAACGTTGTCGTCGGAGTCGACACGCACATCGGCGCCCGGCATTGCCTGTAAAATAACCTGTTTGATTGCAGATGGATCCATTATCAGAAGCTGTCCGGCATCGGGTGAGGACAGTGTATTGGGTTTGTGCGAGCCCTTTTCCAGTTTACTGCATCACTGACCTTCTCTTCACCAGCGAGCACGTAAAAAGAACCGACCGATGACCCTGACCATTGCCCTGCTCGAACTCGCAGCCGGCTTCGTGCTGCTGATATGGGCCGCCGACCGCCTGGTCAGCGGTGCATCGGCGCTGGCACGCAACTTCGGCGTGTCCACGCTCATCGTCGGGCTGACCATCGTCGGTTTTGGCACCTCGGCGCCCGAAATGCTGGTCTCGGCCATGGCCTCGCTGCGCGGCAACCCATCGCTGGCCATCGGCAATGCCGTCGGCTCGAACATTGCCAACGTCGGGCTGATTCTGGGCCTGACGGCCCTGATCTATCCACTGAAAGTCGAACGCATCACCCTCAAGCGAGAGTTTCCCGTACTCGGCGTGATCATGCTGATCACCCTGGCCCTGATGTGGAATCTCAATTTCAGCCGCATCGATGGACTGATCCTGATCGCTGGCTTGGCGTTGCTGGTCGGCGCCATGGTGTTGCTGGGCATGACCCAGGGCAATTCCGATCCCGTCACGGCCACCCTGGTCGACGAAGTGCCGCAGGACATGTCCACCCGAACCGCGGTGATGTGGACCGGTCTCGGCCTCATCCTGCTGCCCTTGAGCGCACACATACTCGTCAACGGTGCGGTGGGACTGTCCCTGATCGTGGGCGTCTCGGAAGCCGTCGTCGGCCTGACCATCGTGGCGCTGGGTACCAGCCTGCCGGAACTGGCCGCGGCCGCGGCCTGTGCATTTCGCAAGGAAGATGACCTGGCCATCGGCAATATCCTCGGTTCGAACATGTTCAATCTGCTCGGTGTGCTGGGGATCGCCGCCCTCATCCACCCGATGCAGATCGAGGCCGTCCTGCTCAATCGGGACGTGCTGGTCATGTTCGTCCTCACCATCCTGCTTTTCGTCCTGGTCTGGCGACGCAGCGGACCCGGCCTGATCGGCCGGCCGGCCGCCTTCCTGCTGTTCGCCGGCTACATCGCATACCAGTCGACGGTCATCAGTCAGGCAATCGCCGGGTAACGGGGTAAACTATTCCACCATGGTTGATCCGCAACGCATTCACCGGGCCGCCACCGAAGTCCTCGAGACGGAAGCCCGCGCGATATCGGCGCTGGCAAGACGAATCGATGACCACTTCATAGCGGCCTGCCGACACGTACTCGCCTGCCCCGGCCACCTCATCGTCACCGGCATGGGCAAGTCGGGCCACATCGGTCACAAGCTGGCCGCCACCCTGGCCTCGACCGGCACACCGGCCTTTTTCGTACATCCGGCGGAAGCCAGCCACGGCGATTTGGGGATGATTCGCAGCGACGACCTGGTGCTGGCGCTGTCGAACTCCGGAGAGACCGAAGAGTTGCTGCGCCTGTTGCCCGGGCTCAAGCGCCTGGGTGTAAAACTGGTGGCGATGACGGGCAACCCCGATTCGACCCTGGCGCGCTACGCCGATGTCCATCTCGACACCAGCGTCGACCGCGAAGCCTGCCCGCTGGGACTGGCACCGACGGCATCGACCTCGGCCCAGCTCGCGCTGGGTGATGCGCTCGCCATCGCCCTGCTCGATGCCCGTGGCTTTACCGCCGAGGATTTCGCCCGTTCGCACCCGGCCGGAGCACTGGGCCGGCGGCTGCTGCTCAAGATCAGCGACATCATGCACAGTGGCGACGAACTGCCGACCATCGGCAGCGGCGCGACCATCGCCGATGCCATCGTACAGATGACCCGCAGCCGGCTGGGCATGTGCGCCGTCGTCGACGGCGAAGAACTGGTCGGTATCGTCACCGACGGCGATCTCAGACGCCACCTCGACGACATGGGCGACATCCGCAGCAGCACTGTCGCCTCGATCATGTCATCCAACCCGCGCACCATCCCGGCCGACGAACTCGCCGCCGCCGCTGTCGAACTGATGCAGAGCCACCGAATCCAGGGCGTGCTGGTCACCGATCGCGACGGGCAGCTGGTCGGCGCACTCAACTTCCAGGACCTGCTCCAGGCCGGCGTCGTATGAGCGCGCAGATCCCGGTCGAGCTGGCCCGGAATGTCGAACTGGCAGTGTTCGATATCGATGGCGTAATGACCGACGGACGCCTGTACTTCACTGACTCGGGCGAACAGATCAAGGCCTTTCACGTCCGCGACGGCCTCGGTCTCAAGGCACTGATGAAATGCGGTATCCGCGTGGCCGTGATCACGGCACGCAGCTCCGGTGCACTCAAGCGGCGCATGACCGAACTCGGGATCGATCGGGTCATGCAGGGGCACCAGGACAAGGCCACCGCACTGGATCGGCTGCTCGCCGCCGAGGCGCTGTCGCCGGCTTCAGTCTGCTACACCGGTGACGACCTCGTCGACTGGCCAGCCATGGGACGCTGCGGCCTCAAGTGCGCGCCTGCCGATGCCGACGAATGGATCCGCGAACAGGCTGATTTCGTCACCGGCAAGCCCGGAGGTCGGGGCGCGGTACGCGAGGTATGCGAGTTCATCCTGGCCGCGCAGGGTCGGCTAGAGACCTGGCGCGACAGCTTCCGGTGAGCTGGCGCATCATCATTGCCGCCTGCCTGGCCCTTATCGTGGCAACCGTCCTGCGTACCTGTATCCCGGTCGACAGCGTTGCCCCGCCCGAGATCACCGCGCCCGACACCCGCTTCAACTATTCGCTGACCGATTTTTCCGCCAGCTTCCGTGACCGCAACGACCAGGTCGAACTGGAAATCTCCGGTCCGCGACTGGAACACGAGGCCGAAGCGCGCGTGGGTCGTCTGAGCGAGCCCCGTTTCCATATCGAGCCCCACGGCGCCGACTGGCGCGGCCGCGCCCGCACCGGGCTGATCCTGCGCGAAAACGAGGAACTGGTGCTGGAGAACGACGTGGAACTGGTCCATGCCCACCCCGATGGTGAAATCCGGATACTCGCCGAGACTCTGCACCATCATCGCACCGAGCGTACAATCACCTCCGACACGCCGGTGGAGATTCACCAGGCAGGATCCTGGCTACGCGCCGGTGGCCTCATCATCCGGCTGGACGACAACACCATCGAGCTGACCAACCATGTACAGGGCACTCTCAAGCCTGCTGTTCACCACGGCATTGATGACATCTCTGCCGATCGCGGCTGAATCTCCCGGCGAAGAGCCGATCGAAATCCGGGCCGACAGTGGCCGATTCGACGGCAGCCAGGGTGCCACTCGACTGAGCGGAAATATCCGCATCGCGCGTGGCGAGATGGAGGTCCGCGCCGACGAGGGCTACGCTTTCCAGGGCAGCGACCGCAGTTACGAACGCTTTGAACTCGAAGGTGACCCGGCGACCTGGCGGGCCATCGACGAGGAAGGCGAGGAGGTTCGTGGTCGGGCCGGGCGCATTGTGTTCGAGGTGGCGAGCAATCGAGTCGTGTTGTCCGATGGCGTGCGTATCGAGCGCGACGAACTCGTCGTGGAAGCCGACACCGGACAGGCCCTGCAGGCCGACGGACGATACGAGCGCATCGAACTCGACGGCAGCCCGGCGCGCTGGCACACAGTGACCGATGAAGGGCGACGGGTCGAAGGCCAATCCGATCGCGTCAGCCACGACCTGCTCAATGAACGGGTCACCATGGATGGCAACGCGCACGTGCGCGAACCGCGCGGCTCTTTCTCCGGCCAACGCCTGGTCTACGACCTGCGCACCCAGTCCACAGAAGGCGAAGGCGGCATTCACATGATCATCGATCCGGAAGCCATCGACGAGCCGGACAACGGCCAGGGCGGAGACTGATTGCCGTGCTGATTGCAGAGCAACTCTCCAAGTCCTACCGGGGACGAGCCGTGGTCGACGGCGTCACCCTCAACGTCGACACCGGTGAAGTGGTCGGCCTGCTCGGTCCCAACGGGGCCGGCAAGACCACCTGCTTCTACATGGTCGTGGGACTGATCGCGCCGGATGCGGGCAGCATTCGTATCGACAAGCGTGATCTTACCCGCGCCAGCATGCATCAGCGTGCGCAGCGTGGACTCGGCTACCTGCCGCAGGAGGCATCGATTTTCCGACGCCTGAGCGTGGCCGACAACATCATGGCCATACTCGAACTGCGCCGTGACCTCGATCGCGACGGACGACGCACCGAGCTGGCGCAACTGATGGAGGAGTTCCACGTCTCCCACCTGGCCGACCAGTCCGGCATCAGTCTGTCGGGCGGCGAACGCAGGCGCGTGGAAATTGCCCGCGCCCTGGCCGCAAGTCCGTCTTTTATCCTGCTCGACGAACCCTTCGCCGGCGTCGACCCGATATCGGTCGGCGAAATCCAGCGCATCGTCCAGCAACTGGCCGCCCGCGACATCGGGATACTGATCACCGACCACAACGTTCGGGAAACGCTGGGTATCTGCGACCGCGCCTACATCATCAGCCAGGGCAAGGTCCTCACCGCCGGCGCCCCGGCCGACGTCATGGCCGACGAAAATGTGCGCAATGTGTACTTGGGGAAGGAGTTTCGGCTTTGACGGGTGGTGTTTAGGGGCACGCGATTTCCGATTTCCGGTTTCCGGTTTCCGGTTTCCGCAACATCCTTTCACCTTTCACCTTTCACCTTTCACCTTTCACCTTTCACCTTTCACCTTTCACCTTTCA
>SKSJ01000018.1 GCA_007123055.1 Wenzhouxiangella sp.
GCTCGTCCACCAGTCGCCGGATGTAGGGCTCACGCGGGCCTCTGCCGATGATCTGAAACAGGATGCCGGTCTGGTCCTGAAGCCGCTCAGCGATATCGATCAATAGCTCGACGTTGTGCGTGAGGCCGATGTTGCCCGAGTACTGCACGATGAAACAGCCGGCGAGGTCGTGCTCCTCGAGGAAACGATTATCCCCCCTGGGAACCCGCTCGTCGCCCTGGAAAATCGACCAGATCGGTTGGACGATCAGCCGCTCGCGATCGACGTACTTCGACAGTGCATCGGCCATCACCTCGCTGATGGTGAACAACCGGTAGGCCTTGCGGAACGACTTCCGGTTAAGCCAGGCCCAGGTACGGTAGACTGGGTGGGATTCCCGCATGCCCGTGACTTTCAATGTGTCGGGATAGATATCCCAGATCACCATGCTGAAACGATGCGGCAGAAGCAGGTTGAGCAGGTAGCCCATGGGCGGGACGGAAACGAACAGCACCTCGTGGCGCCGGTAACGGGTCATCAACAGCCACCACATACGCATCAGCCCCAGCGCATAGGACAGCGCCTTCTTCCGGGCCGGGCGCTCATGCCAGCGATTGATGGTGTGAGCCCTGATGTCGTCATCGAGGGTTTCGCCCTGCACATGTACGCTGCCGGTGATCAGGGTAACCGAATCGAATCTCCGGTTGAAAGCGTTGGCGAAGCCGACGGTCAGGTAGTTGGCGGCCTGGTTGAGTATGACAAGGTGCCGTCCATCCGCGCTCTGGCCGGGCTTCAAGACGCGACGTCCTCGGTTTCTTCACAAGAGGTAGCGGACTCGGTCGCTTCCGGTAACGCCACCTGAAGGTACTCACCATCCACTCGAACCTCGTGGCATTTGACCGGGGCCTTGGCCGGTGGACAAAGTGGCATGCCGTCCCGAACGTCGAAGCGCGCCCCATGTAGGGGGCACTCGATTTCGCAGCCTTTCAGTTCGCCATCGGAAAGCCGGGCACCCCGATGGCTGCAGCGATCCTCGATGGCGAAAAAGCGGTCATCAATCCGAAACAGTGCGATTCGACTCCCCTCATGCGCCACAGCCAGCATTCTTCCTGCCTCGATCTCTTCCAGCCGCGCAACACTCACCCAGGTCAAGGATTGGGCCAAGTTGTCTTCCATCGAACGCCCATTATCTATCCGGCCGGTTGTAGCCGGCATGGATGCCAGATTAGCGGCTGTCGGTACTTCAGGTCGGGTCAGGGGCTGGTCATCCAGGACGCCTGGCAATGGATACAGTCTGGGAATATCGAACGGCTTCCGAAACAGCTTGTGCCTGACAAACAATCTAGCCGCTTCCATTCCCTCACGCCATCTGCGCATGATGACACCCAGGTGGCGCGGGCGGAGATTCCTTCGCAAAGGCAGGTTGTCCAGTTCATAGGCATCGACCAACGTGAAGAATCGCTTGACACTCTTGAGGGCTCCAGGAGCCGGCAGCTCGATCTTGAGCCGTTTTGACGGGGTCCAGGCAGAGAACATCCGGAGGGTCGAGCAGTCGTTGATCACCCGCGCAGGAACCTCGATGACGGCCACGCCTTCCATACCGGACTCCAGGGCCTTGACGGTGCGCGTCGCGGGATCGACATGCCAGTAATGGGTCTGGCGGGCATCGGGGACGCGAAACAGCAGGCCGGGCTTCCAGCGTTTGCGGACCCACCTGGGCACGGTAGCCAGGAAGTCTTCAAAATAGGTGCGGAATGCATCGAAATCCGCGAGTTCCTGTTCTTCCTCCGCATAGAAGGCCTGCAGCTTCGGGGCATATTTTTCTGCCATTTCAGTGATGACCTCGGGGCGACGTTCGAAGTCGAAATCTACCAGCTTGAACCCCTTTTCCTCGCTCCAACTGCTGCCGGGACTCATTACCACACACTCGGTATCGGCACCTACCTCGGCCGCCAGCTTGTTGCAGTAACGTTCCACCAGGTTCGGTGATACTGCCGTGTCGTTGAAATGGAAGGTATCCCGATGCAGAAAGCAGTGGTTGCTGGCGAACGGGATTGCATGCCGGGCTCCCACGGAAATGGCGAAACGCGCAAATTCCTCGATGTAATCTGCCTGTGTTCGCAAATTTCCGAAATCCTGCTTGTAGTTATCGACACAGTAAGGAATGGGCGAAGCGCTGGAGTGACTGCGCAGGGCAAAATCAGGGCGGCCCTGCTTGCGCAGCAGATGGCGCAATGGCTGTCCGAACAACTTGCAGTCGTTGGCGTTCAGAATTGAAACACCGCCGCCCTTGATGAACGCAGCAGAGTCCACGCTGACACCGAACTGGTAAGAACAAAGCGTAAAATCTGAAGCCATTTCGTAGGTGCCGCCGTGCGGAATCTCTATGAAGCGCGAGTACCCCATGGACCTGAGGTCATCCATCATTCGGGTAGTACAGACCTTTGGCAGCAAAAACGTCGTATCGGTCGGGAAGAATTTCCTGAGCGAGGGGCCGTGGTAATGGTCCCAATGAAGATGGGTGAGGTAGACATAATCTGCCTTCAGGCCTTCGATCAGCTCCGGTGGTGGTTCAGGGAAATTCCACCAACTTCTCCAGTAACACGAGCCGATCAGCCAGGGATCGGTTACCAGCGAGATTCCCTGATGTTCAACCAGCAGGCCTGCATGACTGAGAATGGTAAATTTCATTTCGTTTTAGCTCCTTTTCTCCAAGAGCATTGCTGGCCTTGATTCCTGTGCCAGTTGCTCGCATAGCATGACGATTTTCTCCGCACGCTGGGCAGCACTGTCAAAACTGTTGAGGCGATGCAGACCTCTTTCTTTCAGGTGAGCTTGCAGCGGCTCATCCGCCACCAGTCGGCTGATTGCCACGGCAGCACTTCGAGCATCACAGGGCGTGAAGTAAAGCGCGGCATCCTGGCAAATGCTGCGGGCAAAGCCCAGATCCGTCGTGACAATGGGTGTTTCCATCCTCATGGCCTCTGGATAGGAAGCTGAAAAGCATTCGGCCAGGGTAGGGAGGAACATGGCATCGCATTCCTGGTACAAGGACGGGCATTCAGGCGGCGGCACCGGCCCGGTGAGTTTCACCTGGGCCGGGATCTCGGCTCCGATGCGATCTCGGTACTGGGATTCAGTCAGCGTGAGCACGAATTCCACCCGTGAGCGCAACTCTTCAGGTAACGCTTTGAGTACCTGCGGGATCAGTTCCAGGTTCTTGTGCGGGTAGTAGCTGGTCAGAGTCAGAAAGCGGAATATGTCGCCCCGTCGCTCCGGCAGCCGCGGTGCATGCTCGGCCGGATCGTCGTACCAGCCGTTGTGGTTGTTGGTGACCGTGTGGACCTTGTGAGTTTTCAGTAGGCGGCGTACACGCTGGTTCACATCACCGGTCTGCACGATCAGTGCATCGGCATCGCGCCGGTACAGATGGCAGTGCAGGCGCTTCTGAGCAGCAAGGGCCAATCTGCCTGGCCAGTTCATTCGCGCAATGAAGGGGGACTCCGGATAGATGAAAAGCGGCCGATTGAACCCGATCAGATGCGGTGCACGACTGCGCCAGTACGCTGGCCCTGCGGTTGTCACTACGCAATCAGGCTGGATGCTGGCTTCGAGAGCAGCCATCTCCCGCTGCACTCTCGGCAGCTTGTGCAGCTTCATTACTCCGAAAGCCTTGTGATGGAAATGAAAGTTTGCCGGAAAATCTTCTGGATCTAGCACGGCCCCGACGCCGGGCCCCATTACCACGTGATATTCATGTCGGCGGTGCTGACGACACTCATGGATAAATGAAAGTGCCACCTGTACAGCGCCGCCGAAACGCAGCATCGAAGTGTTGATCAATATGCGCATGGAAAAATCGGCGAATGAGCGAAAGGGTAAATGGACGAATAAGTCAGTCGGAAAATGAAAACCCGTTAACCCGTTTGCCGTCGATCACTTCCTCAATCATCCCCTCCAGTTTGTCCATCACCACACCCGCTTCGAATCGCTCCATCGACTTCCGAGCGTTGTGCGAGAATCTGGCTCGCAGGTCGGCGTCGTCGATCAATTGCTGGAGCAGCCTCCTGTAC
>SKSJ01000197.1 GCA_007123055.1 Wenzhouxiangella sp.
AAGATCACAGCATTGGTATGCAGCGGCCGCAGGCGACCGTAACTCAGCCATGGGATCTCCCATCCCAGCCCAGGCCAGATCAGCTGGGCGGCAATGAACACGCCGACGACCATGCCGACAATGCCCCAGATCACGGTCATGAAGGCAAATTGCCTCACGACCTTGTCGTTATAGGTGGTGGTTTGACTCATTGATGGCTCCCTGTGAGATGCCGGTATGACGATTCCGGCAGTATTATCCTCGTTCGCCGATGGGCCCGGAATTGACCGTAATCAAAAAACCGGCATCGACTCGTTTGCAGTGCCCTTATCATGGGACCGAATCGACGTAGGCCACGCAACCCGACGGTGAAAGCAAATACACTCGCGGCCAGCGACTGGATCCTGACCGAGGCGATCCGCTTGCACGAAGAGCATGTTGGGCGCAGTCCCGACGATGAAGCGGCGAATGCCCTGGCGCGAACGGCTGCAGGCGGTTTCAGCGATCGCCTGGCGGCGCGCGCCCGCGCGCTCCCGGCCGCTGCCGGAATCCAGAACGACATCGGTAACCTGTTCAGGTTGCTGCGAAAGCTCGTGCTTGTCATCCTGGTGCTGGCCGCCTTGACGGGCCTTCTCGCTGCCCGAGCCAGTATCGCACAGCGTGAAGTCGACATCCTGCTGGCTGCCGCGACGCTGCTGGCATTGCCATCCCTGATGCTGGTGGTGTGGATGGTGCTCATGCTACCCGGCAGGCATCATGGTGGATCCGGCAGCCTGGTCGGGCACTTGCTGCGCCGAACGCTGGGCTGGCTGGGACCACGCATGCTGCCCGGAAATCTTGCCGCCGAGGTCACCGTCGCCGGCGGACGCGCCCTGGGCACTTCCTTTGGTCGCTGGCTGCTCAGCGCATTGGCCCATGCCTTCTGGACCGTTTACCTGTTGTGCGCCCTCGGCCTGCTGGCCTTCTTCTTCCTCGTGGCCCAGTATGACCTGACCTGGGGCACCACCTTGCTGACCGACGAGCAGGTCGTCGCGCTGGTCAACGGCCTGGCCGCACCGCCGGCCTGGCTGGGACTGATTCCGGAACCGCAGGCCGGGTGGATCCTGGGCGGTCGCGAGGGAACTCTCACCCCCGAAGCCCGCGCCCTCTGGGCCCGGTTCCTGCTCGCGATGGTATTCGTCTACGGCTTGCTGCCGCGCCTCTTGCTGCTGGCCGGCTGCGCCGCGCTGGCCTGGTCGAAGCGCAAGCGGCTGCCGCTGGATACCGCGCAACCGGGCTACCTGCGATTAAGCGGTGTCCTGCGGCCCGAGAAGCCCGCGGTGACCGAACACGGCCAGGCCCCGCGAAGCAGGCCGCCGCGTCGGCGCCAGCCGCCGTCCAATGCCCGGGGCCATCCGGTATTGATCGGCCTGGAACTGGAACGGGACGACTGGCCACCTGTCATGCCGGGCATCGAGACCCGTGCGCTCGGCCAGGCCGATGGACGTGCCGGACGCAAGGCTGTCCTGGCGGCTCTTGACGCCTTGCCGGCCCCACCGCCGCTACTGCTGGTGGCCTGCTCCCTGCTGCGCACGCCGGATGCTGCCCACGCGCGCTTCATCGATCAGGCCGCCGACCGCGCCGGCACCATTCCAGTACTGCTATTGCTCGACGCCGACCGGCTGGCCGAGCGTGGTGACCGGCTGGCCAGTCGCCTGGCCGACTGGCAGGCGCTGGCCGAACAGGTCGGCGGTCATTGCCTGCAATACGACCCCGAGGCACCCGACGCGGCCGCCCTGGCGCGGCTGAAACGAATGTCGCAAGGAGTGTTCGAGTGACTCCCCGCCCCCTGAAACTGGCGGTGGTCGGCCACACCAACACCGGCAAGACTTCGCTGGTGCGCACGCTGCTCAGAAGCAGCGAGTTCGGCCGGGTGGCCGACCGCGGCGGCACCACGCGCCAGGTCACCTCCTCGACACTGGCCGTGGGCGAGGATGTACTGATCGAGCTGTTCGATTCGCCCGGCCTGGAGAATGCCCCGGAACTGATCGACACGCTCGAGGCGTTGCCCGGCGCCCGCCACGATGGTCCGGAACGAATCGCCCGCCTGCTCGACGACGAGGACTTGCGCGAGCGTTTCGACCACGAATCCCGCGTACTCGAGCTGATGCTGCAGGCAGACGTCGCCCTGTACGTGATCGACGCCCGCGAACCGGTGCTGGAAAAGTACCAGGATGAACTCGACATCCTCGGGCAGTGCGGCAAGCCGATGATCGCCGTGCTCAACTTCACCGCCTCGCCGGCCAGTCGGCAAGCCCAGTGGCGCGATGCGCTGGCCCGGGTCAGGCTGCACAGTGTGCTGACTTTCGATGCCGTGGTCCGCGACCCGGCCACCGAAACCCGACTGTTCGAGAAGCTGGCCGGTCTGCTCGACGAGTTCGATGCCCTGATCACTCGCTGGCTCGAACACCGCCGCAACGAGGAAGCCAACCGGGCCCAGGCGGCGCTGGACACCATCGCCGACATGCTGATCGACCTGGCTGCGTTCCGCAGCACGGCACCCGAAGCGGGCCAGGATATCGTCTGGGAGAAGATGCAGGAACGCGTGCGCCAGCGCGAGCAGGCCTGTGTCGATACCCTGCTCGACCTGTACAGATTCGGCCGCGAAGACCGGGAGGACGAGGAACTGCCGACCAGCGGCGGGCGATGGGAAGACGACCCGTTCGACACTGAAACGCTCAGGCACTACGGCATCCGGACGGGCACCTGGACCGGCATCGGAGCCGGCACGGGGGCGGCGGTGGATGTCGGGACCGGCGGCCTGACGCTCGGCACCGGCACTCTGGCCGGTGCGCTGATCGGTACCAGTGCCGGCCTGCTGCGAAGCTTCGGCAAGTCGCTGACTGCCCGTATTCGGGGCAAGGTGGTTCTGATGATCGACGACGCCACCCTGCGGCTGCTGGCGTCGCGCCAGATCGAACTGCTCGGCGCCCTGATTCGTCGCGGCCACGCCAGCCAGACCCCGATGCGTGCCAGCGGCCGTGACCTCTGGCCCGAGCGTCGCCTGCCGCGCACACTGCGCCAGGCGCGCTACTATCCCGAGTGGTCATCCCTCAACGCAAACCACCGCGGCAACGAAGAGCGCCGGCGCGCTGTCAAGCGACTATGCCGTCAACTCGAGCGACTTCGCGAGGGGGTGTAGGGCGAGGATCATGTTTTTCTGGAATTTATGTGGCAGTGGTGGCACAATGCAGGTGCTTGTGACCTATGGCAGATAGAGTTTAGGTTGTCCCTCCAACAAGGTTCCCACCGCAAACCCCATCCCCCCATGAGCTGCAAGCGACTTATATTGTTTCATTTTTTATACAGGTAACAAGTATCATGGCAACAGGTTCAGTCAAGTGGTTCAACGAAGCCAAGGGATTCGGATTCATCAGCCAGGATGACGGCGGCAAGGATGTTTTCGTCCACTTCTCCGCCATCCAGGGCTCCGGCTTCAGGACGCTGGCCGAAGGTCAGCAAGTGACCTTCGACATCCAGGACGGCCCCAAGGGCCCGCAGGCCGCTAACGTGCAGCCCGCCTGAAGCACAACGCTTCAACAACAAAAAGACGAAGGCCCCGCTTCCGGCGGGGCCTTTTCGTTACTAGCACCCTCATCTACTGCAAAGCATTGCCATCTCGTCCATAATCGTGGCCTCGGGGAACACGACAAGGACAACACCATGCTGAACCCACAAAAGACCATCGAACTGACCACCGGCGGCCTGACCAATCCGCAGGCCACCTGGGAGTCGTATCTGGGAGAAAACCCGGGCTGGCAAAGGACGGCCATGGAGTTGACCGTTCCCCTGGCCGTCGCCGCCATCCTGCTCGGCTGGCTGCTGTCGGTCATTCTGGGCGGCTTTTTCTATTACGGCTACGGCCACGGCCCGGTCCTGTCGCTGATCCTGGCACTGGTCGGTGCGGCCATCAGCGTCACGGTGCTCAGCCTGGTGGTCAACTTCTTCGCCGGCATGTTCGGCGGCGAGTCGAATTTTGATCGCGCCTTCACCGGCGTATCCCTGGCCATCATCCCCGGCTGGGC